>PNLN01000045.1 GCA_013823055.1 Cyanobacteria bacterium DS2.3.42 | reverse complement strand
GCTGGACGAAATCGAGAAAGCGCACCCGGACATCTACAATATTTTATTACAAGTGATGGATCACGCTGCCCTTACGGATAACAACGGCAAGAAAGCCGATTTCCGCAATGTCATTTTGATCATGACCACCAATGCCGGTGCTCGCGAAATGACCGCCGACGATATTGGATTTAAAGGCAAGGTTTCCGAAGAGCAAGAGAAAACCGAATCATTCTCGCAATCCAAATTGTCGATTGCACAGGGCAAAGGCAAGAGCGCTGTCGAAAGGACTTTCAGTCCGGAATTTAGAAACCGACTGGATGCCTGGGTCGTCTTCAATCAGCTGACATACAGCGACATTACGCGTGTTGTCGACAAGTTCGTCAACGAAGTGCGCGCGCAATTGTTCGAAAAAAATGTCGAAATCAAATTGGATGACGCCGCACGCAAGTGGTTTGCCGACAAAGGTTTCGACAAACTCTTCGGCGCTCGTCCAATGAGCAGATTGATTCAACAGAAAATACGCGAACCGCTCGCTGAAGAAATTCTCTTCGGGAAGTTGGAACACGGCGGCATCGCAGAAGTTTCCACAGAAGGCGACGAAATCAAAGTCAATTGCATCGCTGCAGAAAAAGGCAAAGAAAACAAAGATGCAAAAGAAGCCCAACAAATTGAAAACGCCAGAAAGAATGAAAAACCGAAAGCCGATGGTAAGGGTGGACATGACGGTAAAGACGGCGACGGCAAGGACGGAAACGACGGAAAAGGCAGCAATGACGGCGTGCCAGGTTTGCCGAAGGTCGACAAAGCTTTAGAGCCAATCTTAGAAGCTAAAGTAGAGAAGGAAAGCGAAGAGCGCTGATGTCTGATTTCAAGCTGACGCACTTTCTGACCGCACTCGCGTTCTTAAGTATATTTCTGCTTGTGCCGTCTGCTGCTTTTGCAGAAACGCTGGCAATAAAAGCTGGAAGAATGATCAATACCGAAACCGGCAGAGTGGAGACGGATCAAGTCATCATCGTGAAAGATGGAGCCATTAACGCTGTCGGCAAAGGTATCGTAATTCCAAAAGAGTGGCGCCTGATCGATCTATCGTCCAAAACCGTTCTGCCCGGTTTGATAGATTGCCATACTCACCTCACCGATGAGACGAGTTTAGACCCGATAATCGAGCTGCAAAAGACAGCCGCACAGAAAGCATTTGAGTCCATACCTTATGCAAGACGTACAATAGAAGCGGGTTTCACTTCCGTGCGCGACGTCGGCACTTACAGAGCGCTCGTCGATCTGGCATTAAGAGATGCCATCGCACGTGGTGACGTGGTCGGACCGAGAGTTTTCGGCGCCGGTTGCTATGTCACCGTCACTGGTGGCGGCGGCGCTCTTACCGGTTTCGCTCCAGATATCAAAATCCCCTTCGACTTAGAATTTGGCAAATGCGATGGTCCATGGCAGGTGCGATCACGAGTGCGCGATCTTGCGCATCGTGGCGTGGACTGCATCAAGATCATTGCCACAGGCGCTGTTCTTACGCACGGAAGCAATCCCGGCGCTCAAGAATTCACACTTGAAGAAATGCAAGCAGCAGTAGACGAAGCCAGAAAGTTTGGACTGAAAGTAGCGGCTCACGCCCACGGCACGCAAGGAATTAAAGACGCAGTGAAAGCAGGTGTTGCATCAATCGAGCACGGGACTTTTCTTGATGACGAGTGCATCGCACTGATGAAAGAAAAAGGCACCTATCTGGTCGCCGATGTTTACGACGACGAATTCATTCAGGGCGAAGGAAAAAAACGCGGCATGCCCAAAGACTTCCTGGAGCATGACGCCAACCTCGGGCAAATTCAGAGGGACAATTTCGCCAAAGCTGTAAAAGCTGGAGTCAAAATCGCCTTCGGAACCGATGCGGGTGTCTATCCTCACGGGCAAAACGCCAAACAATTTGCCTGGCAGGTCAGATATGGTCAAAGTCCGATGGAAGCGATTCAATCAGCCACCATCAATGCCGCGGACTTAATAGGCAAAAAGACTGAACTGGGCTCAATCAGTCCTGGCAAGAAGGCGGACCTGATTGCTGTCTCGGGCGACCCATTGACCGATGTCTCAATTCTGGAAAAGGTCCAGTTCGTCATGAAAGACGGCAAAGTGATCAAACAATAGCCAGGCGGGGGATAGCCTGGCAACGGTTTTCGAGGCGCGCCGGCAAACCTATATATAGGTTGATTCCTGCACAGGCAACGCTTTCACCGGTTCGAGTAAAACTTTTAGCTATTTTCGCTGGCAGCGCTGCCCATTTAATAATCTCGAAACCTTTCACTGGTAAGCATTAGGAGTACCTACTGCGGACAGATTTAATGATCGCCTACGTATTTCCCCCATTTGTCCCGCAGCCCAGTGTTCGTACCATAATGCTACCTTCCTCATCAGTGTATTCACTTTCGCTGATAGCCTTCGAAAAACCTAAATGCCCCGCCGGGGCAAGCCCTCTGGCATAATGGAAACAGGGTCTGTTTACCATTTCGCCAGGAGAAGCAAGGCTTCAGCTTTCCTGACAAACGAGATTTCACATGGGTCGTCCAGAAAGAACAGAACGTTTTGATGCCACGCCCGGAGATGGTCAGCCATCCAGACTGCACTCCGAGGCCCGGTCTGCTGCATACACTTCAGCGGGAAGAGATTTTTATTCATTCAACGGCGGACAGAAGACCTGGGATGCGTCGGGTCCTGTCGATGCGATCGCACCGCTGCCAGGCGAAACCAACATGCGCCGTTTCGATCATCGCAGGGCGCCATCGGACCTTGCAAAAACAAAGACTTTCGGACTGGTCGACAAAACCAGCCCAGAAGGCGACAGAGTTTTCGAAGCACGCCCGGAAGGCGACAAGACACCACCCAAGATCAATGTCGGAATGCAAGACCTGCAAAATCCGGACGCCGTCAAGCCGCACTTTGTAGTGAAAAAGGACGGCAGCGTAGAGATGCGCGGAGACCCGGAAAAGCTTAATTCCAAGGACATCAACATCGTCCTCGAGCGCGAGCCAGGCGATCTCAATCCGTCAGCCAAGCAAAAGCGAGCCGCCGATGAGCTTGTTCGTTATCTCTCAGACCGCATCAGAAACAAATATCCGGATGCCGCACAAAATGGCGTCGAATTGAATGATAAGGACGATGCTGTATCGGCTTCGACCGAAAGAGCAAACAAACTCAGACCGCCTGCAGGTTCGGGTCAGGAAAACATGACCCCTGAAACACGTGCAGCTGCTGGACAAGCGAATCGCATGGGCGGCGCCGATGGCGTCAACATGCCACGCGAAGCTACAGACCGCATGGGTTCATTCAATACCAGACAAGTCGACCGTCAAGCCGGCGAAACCGACAGAGCTGCAGCCACCAAGGAAGCAATTGCTGGTTTGTTCAAGCCGGACGAAAGAGCACCTTATGAGACCACCCGCCGCCATCCAGATGGTGGAGTACGAGCAGGTCGCTACGGCTTCTCGGGCAGGCAGATCAACAGCTGGTTGGCTGGACTGGACCTCGGCGATCCGCCGGATCCAGAGAAGATCGCTGAATTGATCAAGCAAGGCAAATTGCCAAAGGGCTTCAACGCAGCTTCCGTCGCCAAGCTGAAAGGTATGGCCGACAAGATGGACAAGGGCGAGGCTCCGGGCAAAGAAGACATGAAGTCTCTTCTGCCGAAAGAAATGCAAGAGTCGATGGCCACGTCCATGACCGATGCCTTCAAGCAACAATTGGGCGACAATCCTGGTGCAATCACGGCCGCTTTCATGACCGGCAAGGCTCCTGGCGAAATCACTCAAGCCGATCTATCGACGCCGGAATCAAGACAACTGATGGATGCCGGTCAAAAACTGTTCGACGTTGCCACTCAGCGTCAGCAAACGCAGTCATCAAACGGCGAGCGAGTCGTTGGACAAGTGCCCACCGGCGAACGCGCACAAATCATCAATCAGGCTCTCGAAGAAATCAACAAAGCCGCCGCTAACGGCAATGGTAAGCGCGTTGAGCCGACCCCAGCCAACCTGGCAGCTATCAACTTGATCATCCAACGCGAAAGCTCATGGAAAGCCGACATCGTCAACAATTGGGACTCCAATGCACGCAAAGGCACACCGTCCAAAGGTTTGATGCAAACGATCGGACCAACCTTCAATTCCCACAAATTGCCGGGACACGACAATATCCTCGATCCAGTGGACAACATCATCGCCGGCGTCAGATACGCAGTGAAGAGATATGGTTCGTTGGAAAACGTTCCGGGCGTTAAGGCTGTATCTAGAGGACAGGCGTACCGCGGTTATTAGAACACCTAAGGCAACTAATTGTAGGGCGATGCCATGGTATCGCCCTTTTCGTTTCTTGATGGTCGCGATGGTTGTTGATCCATATCAAAAGGGAGCCGCAGTGCGACTCCCTCCGTTGCGATTAGACTTGGACCGAAGCTATTTCTTCTTCGGAGTCTTTATCTGTTCGCCGTGTACTTTGGTCGATGCGCCCGGTAAGAGTTGAGCATCCGTTGCAGCTTCGCCGGTGAAATTTTGCTTGAATTCAGCATGGAAAATGTCACCAGGTTGAACAATTGCTTCAGGACCACGAATTATGCTGTCGGCTATCAGGAAGCCGCCCGGAAGTCCTGTTATAACCCCTAGGGCGAAACCTTTCAAACGACGGTGACGCATGTTTTTTCCAACCGGTTGCATGAATGCAAAGGAAGGGTTGATGGCGCCCATGACACCATATGCAGCAGGCACAATTCCAAAACTGAAAACACCTCCGGCTGCAGCACCGGCTCTGATTGCCAGGTGGAGACCCTGGTGTTTGAGCTGTGTGGATAGTGGCGATGCGATTTCGTTGTCGTGATTGACACCCAATACACGCCCTTCATTGACGTTTTTAATGATACGCGCTTGCTGTGCTGGTGCTGCCACCAGAGGCAAGTGTTCGCCGTCAGGAGTGATTATCTCGTCGAAATTGAATGAGAGCGAACCAGCCATTCGCATCCAGCGCTTGCTGAGCGCAAGTTCGGCAACAATCATTTTTCTTGCCGGATTGACTCGGGTGATATGGCCGACCACAACCGATCCTTTTGGTGCCACCAATTTGCCGCCGATTCTCAAATCGATCTTTAAGCGCCCTTCGACAGGATCGCCTACTTTAGCGGTTTTGCTGGTAATGGTCGTAGACATATGAACAGGAAAACGAGCTCCTGCTTCAATGTAAGTCTTGTCCGGAGAGTCGGCTATTTCTTTGTAGGTAAACTTCTCAATTGGCGCTGCTTTGAATTCATCGTTGTCGACTACGATTATGTCTGAAGTGGCACTCTGCACCAGAGTCGTGCCGACGGTCTGTACCGAGTCAGGAACAATGACGTCTTTGACGGCGATCATGCGCGACTCTTCTACAGTCCCTGTCAGAATCCCCGATGCCTCTCGAGGCAGGATCATGACTTTGTCAGAACTTGAATCTCCGTAGGCGGCGTCAACAGGAATGACGACGAAATGAAGGTCACTTGAAGCTGCGCCCGCGTCAGAAGCGAAAGCCGGAACAGTGACTGTACTGCATAAGATTAGGAGTGTGAGTGCCGTCGATAGCAGTTTTGCAGGAAGGCTGAGCATGTAGAATCCTCCACAATAATTTTAAAAACGGGCGAACTCAGGACGAAAACGCGGCACTTGCTTGGGAAGGTTTCGTTTTCGATAGAATTTACGGTTGAGACGAAGGACACCACTATAAGTTGCAGATCCTACCACTTTTCTTTAGTAATTAATGCGGCAGTGGTATCACACCAAAAAGACAGAGGGGCAAGCTCTCGTATAGCTTGCCCCTTGAAAGGTTGTCTGTAACTCGCTTATGGTCACAATTTTGCGAAGTTTAGCCCCTCGATTCCGCTCCACCGATGTAGTGCTGGATCATTTCGTACCAGTAAGGCCAGTCGTGACCAAAACCGTCCCATTCCCTGAAGGCATGCCAGATTCCTTTCTCCCACAAAATTTGCGAGAACCATCTGTTATTTCCGAACAATGGATCTGACTTGCCTATCGGAATAATCAAGTCAAGCTTCCTGATTTGATCGATATGATGACCATCATGTAGCTGAAGCATATACTCGCACGGACTGCCCTGCGCGATCACATCATTCATCTCATTGTGGGTCCATTCTCTGACGTCATATACACCACTCATTCCCAACACTCGATTGAAGTGTTGGGGATATCGCATGGCAATACTGTACGAATGGTATGCACCGAAACTGGCTCCGGTCGCGATCGCAAAATCATTGTCATTCTTGGACTTGGTAAAAGGCATGACCTCTTGAATCACGTAATCTTGGTATTGCAAGTGGCGATGTGCTTTGTCCGTTGCACTGACATGACCGTTGAACCAGCTTTCGTTATCGACGCTATCGACACAAAAAATTTGCAGCCATCCTTCATCGATGTGCCTGGAAATAGCATTGAGCATGCCACGATTTTCCCAGTCAAAAAACCTACCGCACGAGGTAGGAAAAATGATTACTCGAGCGCCCGAATGACCGAATGAAAGCAGCTCCATTTCCCTGTTGAGAATAGGACTGTGCCATTTGTGATATTCTCGCAACACCTGTGTCCTCGCCTTTTTTGAGGTTTCCGACGGCGGATTGTAGCATGTAGAGGGGCGCGACGGATTTACAGCCTGTCTTTCCTATGCGATTTGTATAGCCGGAGGGCTTGCTGGTACGACTTATTGCGATAAAATCGGCTGATATTTAAGGGCGACGTCAGTAGCTAAAATGAACCATCTTGATATGAATTCAGTATTCCTCAGTCCACATTTTCCACCCAATTTCCAGAATTTTGCCCACAGGCTCAGACAGGCAGGGGCTAACGTATTGGGCATTTCCGATGTGCCATTTGAGTCGCTCAGCCATGAGTTGAAAAGTAACCTGACGGAGTATTACAAGGTCTCCGATATGCACGATCAGGACCAACTTGTCAGGGCTTTGGGCTACTTTACCCATCGATATGGCAAGCTGCATCACTTAGATTCGCACAATGAGTACTGGCTGGAGACTGAAGCGAGGCTGCGGACGGATTTCAATATCCCTGGCATCCAGATGGACCAAATTTACAACGTCAAAAAGAAGTCCGAAATGAAGCGGATTTTCAAGGATGCCAAGCTCAATCCTGCACGCGGTAAAGTCTGCAATACCGAACAAGAAGTTCGCGACTTCATCAAAGAAGTCGGTTATCCGGTTATTGCAAAACCCGACAACGGCGTCGGTGCTGCCGCCACCTTCAAGCTGGAAGGCGAAGAGTGCATCAAAGTCTACCTGCGCGGTAAGCCAAACGCTGAATACATTCTCGAAGAATTCGTCACCGGGCAAATCGTCAGTTTTGACGGCTTGGTCGACAATAATGGCGAGCTCATTTTCTCTTCCTCACTGCGTTATAACAAAGGCGTGATGGAAGCCGTCAACGAAAATTCGGACATCTACTATTACACAGTGCGCGAAATCGAGCCATTTCTAGAGAAAGCCGGCAAAGCGATTTTAAAGGCATTCGATGTCAGAGGCAGATTTTTCCATTTCGAATTTTTCCTCAAAGATAACGATGTGGTGCCTCTGGAAGTGAATATGAGACCTCCAGGTGGGCTTACGCTGGACATGTTCAACTTCATCTTCGACTTCGATTGTTATGATGCCTGGGCGCAAATGCAAGTACATGGTGTTTCAAATCCGGTCCTCGATCGAAAGTACTTCGTCATGTATGTGGGCAGGAAAGATCACATTCACTATCATCTCAGCCATGACCAGGCGATCGAAAAATATTGCGAACTGATCGTTCACCACGAACGCATTGATTCAATTTTTGCGCCAGCCATTGGAAATTATGGCTATATGCTCAGGCATGAGAAGCTCGAGCCGCTAATTGAAGCTGCAGAGTCAATACAAAAGCGCGCCTAGTTTTTCGCTTCTCGCAAACTGATTTTTCTGAATCAGTAACGGTGAAACTTAAAGTCTGCTCGCGAGCGCTCAAAATCCTTTCGGCTCTTTGCTCTCGCTTCTTCAAAATCGCGATGCATTTTCGCAGCTCTTTCTTCGCTTTCTCTTCTGTCGCTGGAGCTTCCGCTGGAAAATGGTGAAGAGAATTGAGCTGCACGTGCTTCTGATGCACTCAGTTCAGGAACTACTTCAAGAGAATTCAAATAATCACTCACAACCGGCGACTCAATCCAGGCTTTGTTGCCGGCAGCACCAATGATGTATATGAATCGGCGCACTACGTACAGGCGAAATCGAGCCAATTGATCTTTACTTGTCGGCGGCGCCAGTTCAATCTGCCTGCCCTGATAGCCTTGCAGGCTGATTGAGTTTCTTCGCACCTCTACACTCTTACTCGTCTTGGAGATGTTGGTGCAAACGGCATCAAGAAGTGGACTGATTTTCGACTCGATAATATTTCCTGGGGCAATCAAATAGGACATTATGTAAGCGCCGTGCGTTTCCGGATAACTGTAGTCGACAGAACGCATACCCAGCTGATTGCTGTACTTCATTTGAGGATTTCCAGGCAGCAAAACTTTAAAACGCCCTTCCGGATATGAATATTTGGACAGTTTACGAGCGCCAAAACTGACTTTTGCCGGCGTAAGTTCTTTTGAGCCCGGCTTATCTGCTGGAGCGCCGGTTGAATCTACCGCCGCTGGCTCTTTGTCCGGCTTTCTGGCAGCACCGTCGGCAGTCGTTTGAACTGAAGACACAGTTGAAGAAACGGGTGATGAAACAGTTGAAATCGAAACCGCAGGTGGTGTCGTATTTGGTGCCGTTGCGGCAGCCGGCTTTACCGCAATCTCTTGATTCCCTTTTTGCAAATCACCGACTATGCTTTTGAACTTTGTCAAAAAATCAACGGAAGCATCAGGTGGATAACTCAAGCGCGTGAAGAAATGATGATTCTGTGGCTCCGAATATGGTGCTATGAAATAAACCATATGCAAAATCAAATTTGTTTCGCTAGGCTGGCGTTCTTTGCCTGTGTACTTTCCTGGCTTTACAACGATGTCTCCTGCCACTCCACCTGAATCAGGCGACAATTCCTTCAGACCGGATTGAGTTCCTGCAAGCCCTCTGGCTTTGTACTCGAAGTGCAATTTATCTTCGCTTCGCACAATTTTTGCCTTCGGATAAAACTCTTTGACCAGAGTTTCTACTTCGGCAAAAACAGAAGCTACATCCTCATTGGACGAGGCAGCAGCATTTGCCTGTTTTTCTTTGGTGTCGTTAACCTGTGTTCCTTTGGCAGGGTTCTCGCTCTTTTCTTCAGCCAGAGCAGCAAGGGCAATGGACGAGAGCAGAAGGGAAGTTACGACTGCAATCACCTGCGTACGGCGGCCAAATACCCGGCCACCCGGTTTGGAATTGTTCATTACTGCACTCTAGATAAGGGCGACTTCTTATAAAAGTGCCACCTGTACTTGTTTTATAAACAGGCGCCCGAAACCCTTGCGCCACAAGGGCGAACAATAGTTCATCAGCGACCTAATGGTGGACTTCCGGGGCCGCAGTAAGCTGTTCGACCTCAAAGCCCTGTTTCTTCAAAAGGTTCGGCAGGCCTGTCTCTCCGACCATATGAGCAGAACCGACTGCCACAAACAATGGACTGCCCTTGGTTTTCAAGAACGGCTCGATTTTGGCAGCCATGCCAATGTTTCGATTGTTCAGCAAAGCCATCGTGAATGGAATCAATTCAGGATTATCGACTGAATTGTGCACTGCCGTGCGCTCCATTTTCGCCGTATCACCTGATTTCCAGGCGTCGAAAATTGTCGCCATGAAAGTGTCAGTGTCTTTCATCTCCAAGAGACTGACCTGCAAGAGCTTGTCTTGAACGTCAGGAGCAAGTTTGGAATCAAGTGCTAGCTGAAATTCAACGGTTTCAAATTCTGCCACCGGCGTCTTGCGTACCAGCGCCTTTTCTAGAAAGTGTAAATCAATACCCAAACCCTTTCTCAGCTTGGACAAATCACCGCGACGAGGTACGGATGCGGTAATCATTTCGCGCGCATACCACGGCTTATACTGGTCATACATCGCCCAGGACTCGCCTGCCCAACTCAAGTAGGCATCGAAAACCCGCTTAGTGCTTGGCGAAAGATGCTTGCTCAATTTATCGGGCGGTGCATACTTGCCGGATGTTTCGACAAGTTGATGAAGCTTTGCCGGATCGACTTTGCGCTTTGAGATATCGACTTCGACTATCAAACACTTGCTGTCATTGAATGCAGACTCAATCTCTTTAGGTAGAGGATAGAGAGAAGGTGGCGCGGCGTGGATGGTACCCAGGAGATAAACAACATCGGTACCTTTTGTGGCTTTCCAAAAGAACAATTTGCGCGGCGCAACAGCTGGTTTTGCAGGAAGCGCAGGAACATTTGCAACAGTTGGAACAGTTGGAACAGCGACGATTGAAGCAACCGGCGCGGTGTTTATGGAGGAATCCGTGTCGCCGGCAATCGGTTGAGGCGGTGGGGGCAAAAGCGAGTCAAATTCATTCACCACAGTTTTGAATTTGTCCACGAAATCGCTTGATGTTTCCGGTGGATATGAGACTCGGACAGCCAAGTGACAATCGTGATTGGCGCAATAAGGCGACATCAGCACTGTCTGATAGTAATACTCGTTGATGCTTCTGGGTGGAATCTTTGATTTACCAAGCTTGATTTCGACTTCACCAAGAATTCCACCTTCCTTTGGACCAACCACTGGCAAGTTTGTACTCGTCGAAATGTGCGGGGCCACTTTGAATTCAAAATGAAGTTTGCCGCCCTTATCCGAGATTTTTGCATTCGGATAGTAAGTACGGATCAGCTTCTCAACTTCCTCATAAACCGGCTTTGTCAAAGCAGTAGAAACCGGCGCGCCAAGCGATTCAGATGCCTGACCTGCAGACAGTTTCGTCTCGGCGTTCGAAGCGAGAGTTGAAATGAAAAACAAGCTGAAAGCCATTGTAATAACGACACGCAAGGTCATGACATAGTCCTTATGAGGCATGTCTACATTTATGCCCTGCGGCAGCCTAAATTAATACGCTCTAGAAAACAGCATCGGCGGTAAAGTCAATTTGAATGTTATCTCCCTTAGACTTCATCGCTACTTTTGTCAGTTTGAAGTTGCGCCAGCGAGAATCCCCGGCTTCAAACAAATTGATTTCACCTTGGTGCGAAACAGGCACAGTTACCTTCCGCAAGCGTTTGACGATAATCCTGCGCTCGGCAATGCGCATTAGCCCGTTTGTCACCTTGCTCCAATCCAAACGCATATTTTCAGGCAGCGGCAGCTCCATCTTGAGGTCATACTTGACTTTACTTCTGGCCGAATCGGTGTCACCAAGGAATGCATACTTAACCAACCCTTCTCCGGTCAATTCTGCTTCCAGATTCCAGGGACACTCTTTCCACTCGGAGGTCTTGAAGAGGATAGCTCCCTTTTCCACGGTGCCTTCAATGGTGGCATCGCCCGTAGCTGTAAAACTAAGAGCACCAGAGCCTTGCGCCTTCATATCGGAAATGACGAGATTGTCGATTTTTACAGACTTGGCTTTAGCATTTCGATAGCGCCAACGCTTATCTTCAGAAATTGTCTTATCGATATCGAGATTCAAATGATCCGGAATTCGTTTGGAAATTGCTTCAGCAAGTGCTTTTTCAGGAAGAACCAAACTGCATGAATTGAGATGCAAATTGGCTCGATTTTGAACCATCGTCAAATCTATGCCGCGAACTTTTACGTCTACTTCTTCTGCGCCGAGAAGTTTTGAACGTTGAATTGTGAAGTCAACTGAGCTGTTAAGCTGGACTTCTTTGTCCACATCTAGAAATAGACTGCCGTTTAGATCAGCGAGTTTGATAACACTCTTAGGTGTTTTTAACTCGCCCTCACCAAATTCCAGTTTCAGTGGTAATTTCAATTTCGTCGGCTCATTGCCACCGCCCTTTTCCAGCAACATACTGCTCGGCAGTGTCAAAGTTGAAACACCCGTGGTGGTGAGAGAAAAATTGCTTTTGTTGCCCTGCCAATCCAGGCGCTTCAACTTAGATGTTCCTTTCTCTAAGACAAACGCAAGGGCACCAAATTTATCGTAGGAGACCTTGCCAATCTTTGTATCCATGAGATAGAGAGTCAGGCTGGTTGCGCGTTTTGATATTTTGATAGTGCCGGTTTGGGCGATCGCATCACCTTCCGTAGAAAAATGTGTGGAAGTGGCCGAGCCTGGTGTGAGATCCACTTGCAGGCTTGCTGGGACAGTGCCAGGGAAATACGCATCTGTCTGATGAATGTCAGTTTTCAAAGTCAAGTTTGTCCCTTTCATATCCATGCCTGACAGTAAGTGCATACTGTCGTCGTCGCTGCCGGTGGTATGTCGCAGGTTAAACTCCTTCAAGTCTAAAACGCATTCATCGCAAAGAGCGTGGCAACGCTTGAATTTACCAAACTTGAATTGGCAATGCTTCAAAGTAATTTCAGGAGGCGTTTCAGACTCCGGCTTCAAAGACAAAATAAGTTGATTTCCGCGTCTAATTGCACGACCGAACACCGACGCCTTGCCGCCATCAAATAGGGTATCAACTCGCTGACCTAACCATTTGCAATCCTTGCCGAAATTGATGTCGACTTTGCAATCAGCCTGGTAGTTGAATACTTTATCCACTAATACATCAGTGAGTGAAATAGTCGAATCAGGAGCAATATTGATTGTTTTTGAACCGAACTTCAGCTGAGAGCCCGGGCGAAGTTCCATCACGGCCTTCTTAATTTTCATACTCTGAATCATTTGGTGCGTATCACCGCTGATGACACCAACCTGAAGGATGTTCACAAAAAAAGCGGCCATTCCTCTGACCAGATCTAACTCACCACTGACGGTGCCTCTATAGAGCGAGATTGTCAACGGGATTGGTACAGCCATCACGCTGATTGGCTGCGAAACCGTGAATGTTCCTGTCGCATCGTGTGTTGAAATAACTTTCGGATCCGTTACGGGCAATGCGAGTTTTAATTCAAAACTTGTATTCGGAGAAATTGCAACCGGCGTTTTTCCGATCATGTAAGTACCGGGTGTAAAAACACCAGTGGCATTGAGCTTGATGCTACTTGTAATATCAGTGATCCGCTTCATGCTCGGATCAGTGATTTCAACCTCGTAGTCTGCTTTGATAACTTCTTTCTTGTTGAGACCAAACATGCTGCAGCCAGAGAAAGTGACGCTGGCAAGGATAAATACCAGCAGCATGCTGAAGGCTTTACGCGCAGAGATAGTGCGTATGGTCGAGACTATACGTGAGTGAGACGCGGGGCTTACTAAGAAGCGGGCGAATTTCAAATAAGGCAGCGTTCGCACCTCCAGATGCGAGAGCTATTTAACTCTATGCTTCGGTCTACACAATGGTCGCACGAGTCTGTGACTGTGTCATAGGTCAGTAAGTTTCCCAATGTCAAGATCCTAAAGCAAATTGATTTTGCCCAAGAAGACAACAATCTTTCTCCTAGCCTTCGATTAATGGCTAACCGAAGTACTCAGGAGCATTACCGGCTTTCCACTTAATATTGCAGCCGGCACTGGGCTTTTGGTCGGCGGGAACCGGCTGGTCTTTCAAGACGCAATCGATGGCATGGCGCAAGTCCTCACCGGTCACCGGCAAGCTGTTGCCGGGTCTGGCGCCATCAAGCTGACCTCGATAGCTCAGTTTGCGCTTCTCGTCGAAAAGAAAGAAATCGGGAGTGCAAGCAGCTGTGTAGTCTTTTGCCACCGACTGAGACTCGTCGTAGAGCAAAGGGAAGCTCAAACCCAATTGCTGGGCGAATTCTTTCAATCTTTCGGGCGAGTCGTCCTTGTAATTTTCAGCGTCATTGGACGAGATAGCGACAATGGCAATATCTTCCTGAGCATAATCATTGCCAAGCTTAGCCAGCTCTTCCTGCACGTGCACGACATAGGGGCAGTGGCGGCAGGCAAAAATAATCAGAAGCGCCTTCTTATCGGCAAAGGAGCTGAGGCTGTAGGTCTTGCCGTCAGTGACGCTAGGCAAGGAGAAGTCCGGAGCCAGGGAGCCCAGCGGGCGCATCGTCGAATTAACAAGAACCATGAAACTTCCTCCTGATCACTGCTTAGCCTCGTCTACGGCTCAAAGAGCGTAAATCCGTGCCTGGCGACAATTTCGCCTGGAGAAATTTACCACGAACGGGCGTTCACAAGTCGATAACAACTTCTGCCGGTAGCCCCTTTATAACTAGGGTGCAAAGCCGCCATTTCTAGGCGCCCAGCACATCGCCAACCATTTACTTACTATCACCCCAATACTGAAGGAGCTAGCCGATGGTATTCCATTTGCCTGACCCTAGAGACACCCCTGTCGCTCACATAGCTGAAGAATTTCACTCCGCACTGAGCGGACGCAATCCAATGAGAGAGCTTACGAATGGTTTTCACGAGAACGACCTGGTTGAAAACATATTTGCCGACGTCATCGACAACACATACGGCCGCTCCGGCGGCGAACGCAACAGCTGGAGAAGAAGCCCGGCAATTCAAGATGATTTCGGAATCGACTATTCGCACGATCGCTTCGTCCGCAACGAAAACTCCGAACTACTTCGCACCTCGCGTCAATTGATGACGACACTGGACAGGCATGCCGGCGGTATCAATATAGGTAGACACAGCGACCACATTACAAAGAATGAGTTGAGAAATTACCTCACTCGTGTTGGCGACAATATATCCCCGCAAGATAAAGCGGACTTGTGCCTGGTAATGCGCGATTTCGATCAGATTGCCCGCGCGGACGGAAAGCAAGGTAAAGGTATTTCTTACAGAGACATGGCTTTCTATGTAATGGAAAACCAGCAAGATGACCGGATGATTATGATGCATCGCCAGAACGAAAGACTGCGCGAGCAAAATGCCAGATTGAGAGAGGAACTCGACCGAGGATATCTGGGTGGCGATCAAAGCGGATACGGTCGTGGTGATGACCGCGGCGACTATCGTCCAACGAACCAGCGTGACTCAGGCAGAGTAATCACCGACAAAACTGGTCCCAATGGACATTACCGTGCCGAAGGTGCCGACTTGCCACTCAGTCAGGAAGAATTCAAAGCGCACTATGGCATTCCTCAGAATATAGATCTGACAAAATTCATGCGCGGAAAAAACAATGACGGTACGGTTCCGAATTTCTGGACGTCTGAAGTCGCTGCCGGATTGGGCGGACGAGACGACAACAATAATCTACGTTGGGACAACCCCGCACACCACGAAGCGTCACTGGATTTTCAACGCAATTTCGCTCAGCTTGCTGAATACTTCGACAAACTTCCCATTCATCAGCAAATGGAATTCACATTCAATTTCGCAAGAACACAAGGTGAAGTGTTGCGCTCGAATGGAGTTTCACTCCTGGCGGCCGACAACGAAAAGATTCAAATCACTGAAAGCGGCGTGACAAAATATATCGACCTGGTACAAGACGTTGATAGCGATCGCAAGCTATTGCAGTGGGGTTAGTTGCCCACAGGCTTTGCGCGGCGAGAACAGAATTCTACGGTGCGAATGCATTGTTTGAAACTGAAACTGAAACTGGAACTGGAACTGGAATTGGAATCGGAATCGGAATTGGAATTGGAATCGGAATTGGAATGCAGCTCGGACTGACTACCGGAGGTGCGAAAGTACTTCACTCCGCAATTGCTGATCTTCTTTGAACACACCTCTGAAAGCAGTGGTGATTGTTCTTGCGCCGGGTTTCTTTATGCCACGCATGGACATGCACATATGTTCCGCCTCAAGCAGCACGCAAACACCTTGAGCCTCAATTCCTTTCAAGATCGCATCGGCAATCTCTTCAGTCATCCGCTCTTGCACCTGTAATCTACGCGCCGTCAGCTCGACTACGCGAGCAATTTTTGATAAGCCTGTAATAACTCCATTGCCTGGAAGATAGGCAACATGGGCTTTGCCCAAAAAAGGAACAAGATGGTGTTCGCACAAACTGGTGAATTCGATGTCTTTGATTACTACCAGTCCTTCTGTTCCTTCCTGAAATTTGCAGCTGATTTCCGACGCTGCATCCACGCCTGTGGAATAGCAAAGTTCTTGATACAAGCGAGCGACTCGCTGTGGTGTATCAATTAGCCCGGCACGTTTAGGATCTTCTCCCACCGCTTCGAGAATCATCTCGACTGCAGTGGCGATTTTCTCAAGGTCGACCTCACGCGCAAGACTGTTTTCGGGAATCTCCGATGTGAATTTAGTAGCCGGAGTCTCTTCGGCTTTTCTTCGCATTGCGCAAGGCAAAATAGTGACTGTGGCTTCCATTGCTCCAACTCTGTTGTGTATTGAATTCTACCTACAATACAACGGCAGAATGAACAGACGGTGAACAACCTCTCATTCTTTAAGAACAGCCTTACGTAGTGTGCCCCAGAAAGCATCGTATCGAGCGAGCGGCCATCATGCCGCTGCCTGCTGCGAAAGCAACGCGATCGTAACCGGGCTGGACAATGTCGCCGCCGGCAAAAATTCCCTCTATTGAAGTAGAAAAATCCTGAGAGACCAAAATGTGCCCACGTGAGTTTTCCAGTTGATCGACAAACAGCTCGGTGTTTGGAACATAACCCAATTTGGCAATCAGTTTTACGCACTCAATGTCGAACGCTCCAGCACCATTGACTGCCGTCACCCACTCTAAGTGCTCATGCCCGAACAATCCAGTAACCACCGTATTGGTATGCACTTCAATCACATTGTGATGGTTCATGCGTGAGACGATGTCCGGTCTTGCTCTGAAAGTGCTGCTTCGTGCCAAAACAGTGACATGCGAACAGTATTCCGCCAGATCTAGAGCGGTGAAAACCGCACTATCACCACCGCCGATGATTACAACCGGTTTTCCTCTCAAGGACTCTCGATGAATACCGCTTCGGTAAAGAACATCGTCGACAAAGTCGTTTGGAACAGGCAAATCGAATTCTCTCAATCGATATCCTGTCGCGAGAAAAATCGTTTTGCCTTTTACAGTTCCTCTGGTAGTGACAATTTCTCGATTAGCAAGGTCCATGTTGAGAACATTGCAGCTGGTTTTTATACGATCAGTCAAAAACAGTTGAGCGACCTTCTCAAGCTCATCTCGCATGGCTTCGCCATTTTCAAAGAATCCGGCAACATAGTTGTACACGGGACTGGGGATCAATGAAGTTTGCCCACCTACGCGTTCGTCGCGCTCTAGCACAACGACATCGAGCCCGGATTCATGGCATTCCAACGCACAGCTAATTCCTGCCGGTCCGCCGCCAACAATCACAACATCATGGATATGCTCAAAATCAGCCATTGCAGATCACCTACCTACCAGTGACATTGTCACTTCGTCAATGGCTCTGTGTACCTGCTCCGGCTGAATTGATGCCATGCACCGCTCCGACCAATTTTCCTTGGTGCAAGTCCAGGTTTCCCAGTAAATCTTGTGTTCGTTTTCCTCAAAGGAATCGTATTTGATTACTTTGTTAGGAACCGAGCTGTATTCGATATCGATACATGCTTGATGACAAAGTGGCGCACTGAGCGAGCGGACATGCGGATAGTCGCGCTTAAACATGACGTTGTATCTGAAGAGCGCTACGGTCGGAACATTCTGATGAATAGCCACGTGCATCAATCCTGTGTCACCGGCTACAACGCAGCGAGCAGAACTAAGTGCATCCAATGCATCTACCATAGTTGGTGTCTCCACAAATACCAAGCCGCTTTCCAGACAGTCCTTAACGATCGGCGAGCGGTCCGGCTGTCCAACAACGACGACCTTATGGCCACTTTTTATCAAGCGATCTGCCAGGTCGAGCCAATGAAAGGAAGGCCAACACTTCACTATTCCTGCTGAACCAGGCACAAGAACTACGACATCCGCACAATCGGCTCTATTCTCGAATGGCAGAGGAGTGAGAGTTTCATAGTTTGCCGAAATTCCAAAATCTGCGCAAATCCCCTTGAGCACGTCGGTTATCTTGAAGCCTGGATAGGTTTTCTCGAAATTTTCAGAACCCCAAATGTAGTCCGTCTGCAGCGGATGATTGCGCAGATTGTAGAAAACATCGTCAGCTGAGAGCTTCTCCGGCTCAAATGTATTCTCGCGAATCATTCCAGCCAAGCCGGTTATGCGCGACTCCAAACCTTCCTGCATGGGAGTGCGGCTGATCAGATAAGTAGGTACACCAGTATTAATCAGCGCCTGCAGAGCCGGCAGAGAAACAATGAGATCGCCCAAACCAGTCGATATCGGTGCCAAATAGTAAGCCACTTAAACCGACTCCTCAGTCCAGATGCGCGCGCGCCAGCTCGTTTCTATGCGTTCAATGATACATCAGCACCTATGGCAACAGGTGTCTGGGAAGCGGTATAGGCTCAGCTCATCCGCCAGCAGACTTTTATTTTGCCATCTTCGTCGGTTCTCGTGAACATCGTGTGCACGCCTGCCTGTGCTGTTCTTTCCACGAAGATGACAGTTCTCTAATAAAAAATCCGCACGCTATCTGGGTTTTAGCGATTAATCTCCTATCAGATATGTTCACAACCCCTTTGCTTCCTCTTGACTTCATAGTATTGTGTTGCCAGGCATAGATTTGACCGCGAAAGTTAGCTATAAACCAAACAGTTCTCGCAGATTTGATGCGGATTTGTTTGGTCTTTTCGTCTTTAAGGACACTGGCAATAATGAAGGCAACACAAGAACGCGGCGTACATGTAATTAACTGGAATCTCGAAGGAGACTCGACTGCAGTTGCAGCAGCGCCGGAAGAAAAGGGCGTTGTCCTGCAAACAATGTCGATGGAAGAAGAGATTCGCGAAATTTCTCGCATCTTCCAGCAGCCTGCCACCATTGTCGGAGGCATGATGCT
>PNLN01000066.1 GCA_013823055.1 Cyanobacteria bacterium DS2.3.42 | reverse complement strand
GGGCGCAGATCCCAAAGCGTTTTGTAACCATCTGCAGAAATGATTCGATGTGAAAGCAATCCGAAAACGTAATTGACAAGATCGTTAGAAGTAGAAGCGAGCATGCCGGCCGAAAACGCAACAGCAGGACTTTTATATTCGATTGCTCTTACGGGACCATTTCCCATATTGTCGCCATACGCTTGAGCTACCCTGCCTGTGGGCTGAAGTAGCATTGTCGTACCTGTACTACGCATGTTGAGCGGTGCGCAAATCATCGACTCGACAAATTGCAAATAAGGTTGGCTCGTCACTTTCTCGATAACAGAACCAAGCAGGCGATAACTGTAATTGGAATACAGAAATGTAGAACCTGGTTGAGAAACAAGTGGAGTATGATCGAGAATCTCCAACTGATCTTTCCACGGAACTTCTTGAGCTAGCTTCTCCGGCACACCAGCAGTCATGGAAGCAAGTTGCCGAATCGTCAGTGACTTATATTGCGGTGTCAGCCCGTCTATATACTTCGACAATGGATCTTCCAGTCCGACCAGTCCTTTGTCCACCAACGACAGAAGTGAGAGCGCAGTGAATGTTTTAGTTATCGAACCAAGGCCGAATATCGTGTCATTTGTGGTCGGTTGTCTTGTCTCAAGATTCGCAAAACCATAGGGTTTTTGAAAAACGACCTTACCGGACTTGATCACAACAAGGCAGTAACCCGGTATGTTCAATGCTTGCATGCGGTCGATGACCATTGCGTCAATACGCTGCAGCCGTGCCTGCATATCCGAATCAACCGAAGATTGCGAATCCAGCGGCACCGGATCGTCAGTAGCAGTCAGCGGCATCGTCTGCGGAGGACCTCCTGCAGGAGGCATTCCGCCTGGACCAAATTGCGCATCTGCCTGAGCAGTGCCAATTGCCAGTGATACCAATAATGATGCAGCAAGAATTCTAGATTTCACTTTGTGGTGCCCGTTTTAGAGTCAGTCGTTACGTCGGTTTTTAGATCCGTTATAGCCTCGGTTTTTAGATCCGTTACAGCGTCGTTCTTCACATCATTTCTCGCGCCAGTGTTTACGCCTTTATCCTTAAACCAGTTTGGAGTAAAGCTAAATCCAAATCCGGCTTCTTTAGCGCCTAATTCCGGTCGATAGGGATTCTGACAAATATAGATCAAGTAAACATTGAGAGAAAGGAACACAGCCACAAACACAGTCATGATTGCCTGTGCGATAAAACTCTCCACAAAGAAAAAGTAGGTAAAGAGAATGATCATCGCACCACCGGCGATCAGAACTGACCAGAGGACAGGCGATAAGCCACCTCTAGCAGAGACCATTCTGTACTTCCTCGCTTCGGAAAGCTCCTGGATATTTCCAAGCATAGTTGCGTAGCACTGCGACTCATTGTCTTCATGCGGAACATATCCGGTAACTACCTTCCAAATTCCCTGATACGCAGGAATCGTCCTTTCCTTTTCTTGTCCTTCTTCAACTCGTGACCAATCTTGATCGACGGCGGCCGTCGCGTAATCAAAGATGTGCTTGTGAAGTTCTGAGCGGGCTGGCTCTTTAAACGTATTAGACAGGTGATAGATATTCGAAAGCGAATTTGCTTCTGCCACCGCCATTTGACTTGCAGTATCAACTTTGCCTTGTGAATTGACGACAATCAGCCCAACTAAGATCGCATAAAGCGTGCCAACAACCGAAAGGAGAAATCCACCTACTTCATGGCATGATTCAAGTTGGTCTCTGGTAAATCTCTTACGAACGAGAAATAAACCAACAATCGAAAAAATTGTTGTGCAGCCAACGATCAAAAAACAATCAATTAGAGAACTCATATTGAGACGCCCGTTTTGGCACAAACCGGCTTCGAATGAAGCTATAGCTGACGATTCGGTCAATACTACAAGCTAGTAACTACCGATTTCAATCGTCCCCGTTGTCAACAAATCTCTCTCTTTGAAAGGCTATTTATGGTATCTTTGGCAATCCGTGTCTAAAAATAGGAACGCTTAGACAGTCTGCGGCACCCCAAGATCAAAGAGGAATATCGATGGATGTTTATCTAATCGATGGCACATACGAGCTTTTTCGGCATTACTTTGCAGTTCCCAAAACAACTGATGTGGAAGGAAATGAAATAGCGGCAGTGAGAGGAGTCCTTGCCTCAGTTCTTTCACTTCTGGAAAAAGGGACAACGCACCTCGGAGTCGCGACAGATCATGTCGTTGAGTCTTTTCGCAACGAGTTGTACGCAAACTATAAAACCGGCGAAGGTGTTCCTGCAGATTTGATGTCCCAGTTCAATCTTCTAGAAGAAGGGCTTGAAGCAATGGGCGTTGTTGTATGGCCGATGGTTGAGTTCGAGGCAGATGATGCTTTAGCTACTGCTGCAGTGAAAGCCGCAAAAGATCCAAGTGTAGACACCGTGATTATTTGCACGCCTGACAAAGACCTCAGTCAATGCGTTGTCGCTGACAAGATTGTTCAACTCGATCGCAGAAAAAATGAAACAAGAAACGCGGAAGGTGTATTTAAGAAGTATGGTGTCAAACCAGAAACGATACCTGACTATCTAGCCTTGGTCGGAGACGCATCCGATGGTTATCCGGGGTTGCCGGGTTGGGGCTCAAAAGGTGCATCATCGGTACTCTCCATTTATCCTCACCTGGAAGACATTCCTAAAGATGCAAAATTATGGAGTGCTGCAATTCGCGGCAGCGCAAAGCTAGCTGAGACGCTATTCAATACGTGGGACGATGTCCTTCTTTATCGAAAACTCGCCACATTGCGCACCGATGCGCCTGTCTTCAATAGCGTGGACGAATTGAAGTGGACAGGTCCCACCGATAAATTTGAGGCATTCTGCACACGCCTTAAGACGCCATACCTATATAAGAAGACGATAGCCGTAACGAAAACGCCCTAGGCTTGGATGTCGTAGCGGGTCTATATATAAGGTTTACGGTTATTCGGGTCCCGCGCGGGCGTTCCGTATGCCCGATAGGTTCCTGCTTTGGCGCAACGTAACGGAATGATACAGGTTGGAACTCTGGACCAGGGGTCGAGTCTTTCAGTCAGACCGACCGCAGAAGGGGCTAACCCCGCATGACGGTTATTAGAGGAATACAACTCCCACGCGGGATTAGGAGTAATTTTATGACAACTATTATCACACCTCCGTCGCCTACGACTACCGTAGAGACAGGCGGATCGGGCAGCGCCATTGTAGGAACAATGTTGGGCATCGCTCTCGTAGCTGCAATCGGATATGGCATTTATGCTTTCAGCAATGGTGGAACAGCCACAGTTATCGAACGCAACACAGATACAAGCACTTCGACAACAAACACAGTACCGGTCGATAGACCTGTTTTGGTGCCGACGCCAGCTCCGGCTCCAGCTCCAGCACCGGAAGCTCCAGCCCCCGCCGCTCCTGCTGCTGAGTAATTTCAGTAGTTAATCCATAAACAAAAGTTTCGAGTGAAATCGTTCGACTAACGTTGAATGATGAGATCGATAACTAAAAGCGATGATTGCGATCCACGTCAGCAATCGTCGCTTTTGAGTGAACTAGTTTACTCCAGCCTACGTTCGATACCACCGGCGGTGAAAGGTCCCGAGCTTTGTCTGGTCAGGCTAAAACTTTCGGCGCGCCTTTCATGGTGCGTCCCCAGTCGATGCTGTGCGAGCCGTCAGCATGTTGCTGCCATACGATCTGCCTGACCGGAGTGTTCTGAATATGATGGTACAGAAGCCCCACTCGATCGTAAAAACCGCGCGTATGAAATGTATTTGGAAAATCCAGTGACACCATATCGAGATGGTGGCAAAACTCGTGACACAGTGTGCTTAACAAAACACCGTACGAAGTCGGTTTTTTTTGTATTGCAGTACGCATCCAGAGACGGATTTTAAGGGTTTCGGGATCGTAATCACCAAAAGTTTCAAACACCCACTTATCGCCTTCTTCGCGCGGGCGAACACTGAGAACTTTGATTGTCGGCTTGGAAACACCGTAAGCCACACTGAGTTCGTCAATCAGTAATTTGCAGACATTCTGAACTTCTTTCTTATCGTCACGACGCAATGCATCTTTTAGCAGAAGCGCCAATGATCGAAAGGGTTCAGCAGGAGGCAGCTGAATCGTTTTCAGCGAATCGCTACGGCTGTACTCTTCTTTTTCCGGTGGCTTGCGAGGAGGCTTCTCTGTATTCATTATGCTCGAAATTGTAACTCGTATGCAGCCAAAGCAAGGCACAGTCTCAAATAGATGAATTTAATGACCGCAAGTGCGCTCTCAGAGAATATTCACTGCGCGAGCAGCAAGGAGCCCAACTACAGTCAGAGATATTGATGCCTGAACCATCATCAAAACCTTTGCCCATCGGGAAAGTACAGGCACATCAGTGGGCGAAAGCGCAGTGCTTGTGTTGAACGCCAAAAATAAATAGTCAACAAACAAAGGTTGCCAGTTTTTCTGATCGTCTGGATCATCAGTCGGACCATCAATCGTCATCTGCGGAAAGAGAAACGCTCCATGCGTATGCTCGTTCCTCATATTTCTTTTGTGCGGTCCACCGGCATCGAGTCGCCAATACCAGGCTGCAAATACAAGTACGTTCGTCACACACAGTGCAGTGGCAGAGTGCAAAAGTTGCAACGGTTTAACATCATGATTTGGGATAGCGCGCAGCAGCAATAGTACGGAACCAATCATTGCGATTGTCACCACACTAATTCCAATATAGCCAAGCACTCGGCACATGCGATGTTTGCCCATCGCGTGAAACACTTCGCCAGGCAGTAGCAATGAAACAACAATGCCAAGGACTGCCCAGCGAGGTCCCAATGCCAAATGGGCAGGAAGAGCAGCGTGCAAAACACCTGCCGCGACCATAGCAATCAATGATGGCCACATCGGTTCTTGTACTTTCGGCTTTTTGTTATCTGGCATTCAGTCGACGCATGCTCGCTGCAATTCCTAATTCAGAAGTATAGCAGCCGCCACTTTCTGTCGATTGGAATCGCTAGTGGTCATCAACTCTGAAGTCGGTATATGTGAGAATACCTGATCTAGGCTCTGCAGACCTATTCCTTTTCCCAACTATCGTCTGCGTTCAACCACAGTCTTGTGCCACCAGATGCAGTGACATTGGCCAAACCGGCAGGAGCATCAACCTGTTGTTTTTGTCGAACCAGTTCAAGAAGACTTGGTTGATCACGACCGACTGCTGAGTCTTGTACACCCATTGCGCTGCCTCATAAATTAAAAATGCAAAGCAAAGGTTCTGCGCTCCACAGGCAGGCGGTTTCGCAGCTTTTCTGCTAGTCTTTATGGACGGCACCGGAGACAACTCATGTCACAACAAACAGAACAGGAAAAACCGGCACAATCAGAGCTTCTCGAAGAGAAATTCTTCTTCGTCAGGCACGGGCAAACAGACGCAAATTTGGCGGAACTTGCCGCCGGCGCCGGGTGGGACATCGAGTTGAATGCGACAGGACTGGCTCAGGCACGCGCGCTTGCCGAAAGCGTGGCAATCGAACATTTCCGCTCGGTAAAAACAATTTGTGTGAGTCCGATGATTAGAGCGCGTCAGACCGCAGAGATCATCAATGAAGTTATTAACGCGCCGGTAGTTGAGATTGAAGAACTGAGAGAATGGCACCTGGGTGAATGGGAGCGGCGCTCCTGGCACGAACTCGATTTTAGAGTCGGCAACCCGCCAGGCGGCGAAAGCAACGAAGAATTCGCAAGCCGGGTAATCAAAGGTCTGACCACCGCCCTGACGCATCCCGGACCTGTCCTGATTGTTGCCCATGGCGGCGTTTGGCACCGAATCGCTCGCCATCTCGAGCTTCCATACGGCGAAATCGAGAATTGTGCGCTTAAGCACCTCAAACGCCCCCACAAAGACGAAGTCTGGAGCTTAGGTTAAATCCCCATTTCCCTTGCCCTGCAAGACTTTCATGACAAAGTCTTGAAACGTGCAGCCTATGGTATTTCTCCCATAGACTGGACCTCTTCCAGAATATATACTCTGGCCAATTAGCCCCTTAAGCTACCTATAAGAAACAAGCGCAGGCCCTGTCCTTCGAGGCATTTGTAGTGGTCGCCAACGCAAATTTCGACGCGTCAATCAGTTCTGTAACTGCCACCGACTCAATGGCGGCAGCGTCGGCCACTGCCGCGTTTCAAGGGGATTTTCAAAGAACCGAATTACCAAAAACCACGTACGTAGATAATTTCTCTCCCTCACTTTTCATTCGTCCCATTGACGCTCCACCGGCTCCCGGTGGAATCGACCCGGCTGCCTGGTCACAAATCAGCGAGTGGACAGCGGGAGACAAAAACGTCAAATTCACGACGGCGGCGAGCGGACAGGTTCCGGACTATATCCTGGGCAATGACGGAAAACTGGTCAAGAACCCGGCCAAAACTACGCCTTCACCAGATGGGTCCATTACCGTTCAGGTAGAAAACAGCCAGGGTGCTGAAGCGGCCAAGAAAATTGCCCAGCAATTGCAAGTGGCCGCAGTTCAAGAAAAGATTTTCTACTGGCAAAGGGCCAATCCAGGCTCAACTTCCATTCCCGAGTTTCTTAAAGGCATGCTGCATACAGCTCAAACAGCAGACGTAGACGCGCCGGCAGCACCAGTTCAATCGCAGCCCCGGGTAGAAATGCCGCAAATTCAGCCGGAACAACCAGCTCCACAGATGCAGTCCGCTCCGCGAGAGATGCCTCAGCAAGTCGCTAGCTCCGGCGGCGGCGGTGGAGGCGGCGGCGGTGGCGGCGGTGGCGGTGGTGGCGGCGAGCGCATCGGCAACAGCAATATTGGCTCTGCACCATCAGGCGGTTACCGCGACGGCAGTCTGGACAACACTGGCGGTCCGATAGACCGTTCGGCGATCCCTGCACCGGTAGCGGGAGATTTGAATATTAAGGGACCACCGTCGGCAACAGTCGAACAGATCCAAGAATTTTTGACAAAGATGGGCTCGCCTGCCGCCAAAGAACAAGGCTTCTCTCAGGCGCTCTATGACGCATGTACCGACCGCGGCATCGATCCCGCTGTGGCAGTAGGCTTCTTCCTTCAGGAATCAACCTGCGGAAAATTCGGACGTGCAGTCTCCAATCACAGCTTGGGCAACATCAAAGGCACCTCTCCAGAATCTAAGCAAACAGATGGTACTTTCAGAAAGTACGACACCTGGGCGGAAGGCGCGCGGGACTGGGCAAGATTGATAGACGAAAGCTATGTTCAAAAACGCGGACTAGAAACCATGTCGCAAGTCATCGGCGTATACGCTCCATCCAGCGACGGCAACAACGAGCGCCAGTATGTCGCGACAGTGAAGGGCGTCGTTGAAAACTTCAAACAACAAAACGGCGGCGCTGCAGTCGCCTGATCTTGTCTTATATATAGATGTTTCCCCAGCGTTTCTCATCGCTAATAAATTTGCACAGAATAAGTGCACGGCAAAAGTGAATTCGCGGTGCCCACGATAATTAGCACGGTGTTAAGAACTGCTAATTTGCAGCGCAGTCATGATACGTTGTAAAGACTATCTCTTCGCCCTGCCAACACCCTTTTCCCGGTGGTTCACAAACCATCGGTCGGATTTTACCGCCATGAACCAATCAGCCCAAACGTCATCCCAAGACAACAAAGAGAAAAAACAACTGGCAGCAGGAGAACTCGCATACGAATTCTTCCAACCAGTTTTTGATTCAAATCTAACTTACGAATTCGCGTCCGGTACTCTGAACAACGGGATGACACTAACTCCTGCATTAGCGACGACTGCGCCGCTTGCACCGTTGGCACCACTGGCACCACTCGCGCCACTAAATTCACTTGGCTCAAAATCGTTGACGGCGTCCGCTGCTCCGGTTGCTCCGGTTGCACCAGTTGCTCCGGTTGCGCAAGCTGCTCCGATTGCACCAGTTGCTCCTGTAGCACCAGTTACTCAAATTGCACCAGTTACGCAAGCTGCACCACTTGCTCCGGAAATTTCCACTGCTGAACTGCAAACCGTAGAATCGTTAGCCGAAGCGACAAGCTCGGCTACGGCAGCTGATCAGCAAGTAACTGACGATTCAGGCGCAGTGATTTCATATGGACGATGGAATATAAAACCGCACCGCATAAAGTATCCGGACAGGAGTGTTGCCGAATTCGAATATGACGAATCGGAAATGCTTGTTCGCGTAAAAGATAGAGACGGCACAGAATGGACGCGCATTACGATCCCAGACCACAAAAATATTTCGACATGGAAGTCGGTGGATGGACAAACATGCGATATGTCAATGGTCGTGATTCCTGACGGAACTTATCAATGCATAAGTTCGGCGGGAGTAATTCAAACGTGCACTCTTACAGGACGCATTGTTGTCTGGACTCCTTTTACTGCCGGTTTCGATCTGAAGCGCACATTGTTTGCAATCTTCCGCCAAGTTGACAAAAATCAGGATTCGAGTCTGAGCAAAGAAGAACTTGAACTGGCAGCACGACAAATCTGGCAAGACTCTGACGCGATACAACTAATCTCGATGTTGCAAGCACACTTTGATGCTATCTGCACCAGCCGCAGGCACGCACTATGCCGCCAGGGTACGGGCATCACTATCGATGACATACTTGCCTTTGATTCAATGACAGCAAGCGAGCAAGAGTCGCGCTGCAATGCACCACCGCATGCGGTGGCGAGAGTAAAAACGCTTTTCGACGAATTGAACACATCGGGCGAAGGTGCTGTAACTATTCATCAAGTTCGCATTGCTTACGATCAAAGGCACCAGCGTGATTCAGTTTCCAGAACGATTCTTCAAACTTTGTACGAAGATCTCAGACGTTCGTATAGTCCCACAGCCGGTTCATATGCTGGAAAAGCGAGCAACTTGACCAGAAGCGATCTGATCCAACACTACAAGGACGGCTACAAAAGAGAGGTTCTAGGACAGATCAAGATCGCCGGTTGGGGTACTGATGAATGCCTGCAGGAAGGCGAAACTTCCACGCGCACACTTTACGTTGATCCTGCAAATGCGCTTGAAAGCATTGTTCCTCAAGCAATAAAACATGCCAAAGCCGACCCTGCAATAGCAAACTTCATGGCCGTACTTGAATCACTGATTGTTCAATGCCCACACTTGATTGTTCGCATGATCAGCCAGACGCATGACGGGAAATTCAAAGTTTCCTTCCCTGGCGCACCACAAAAGCCAATCATTGTCGACGCTCCTACTTCCAGTTTTCTTGCAGAGTACGTACACGGAAGCAAGTTTGGCTATTGGATGGCAGTCATTGAAAATGCCTATCGACAGTATGAAGCCAACAACGACGGCAAAATCGATCCCGATCACCTGCAGTCGGTCGAGAGAATTTGCCACCTTTTGAATGGACAAAGTGGACGATGGATCGATACCAATAATATCCATCTCTCTGACTTGAACAACGCCATGAAGGATGCCTTCAAGCAACGTCGAGTTATGATTGCCGCCGGCCTGCGAAACAGCCCTCGAGTCGCAGGAACGCGCATTATCTCGAGAAGTCCGGTTTGCGGAATCGTAGGTTTCGATCACCGCAATGGGCGCGTCACGGTCAACGACCCGATGAGGGACAATGCCGACGCCCCAACTAACGATCCCACAAGCCACAATCCTGACGGCTCGACTACATTGTCTGTTAGCGCTTTTTCGACCGCATTCGAAAGAATCTACGTGGAAGATTGGCTTCCGATGGATGACATGCTTCAAAAGTAGCCTGGATTTTCAAAACGCCGATAATACAGACAAAGCGATTGCCTTCCACGGAAAAATGGCATGTTGAGTTTGTCGACATTGCTCACATTTTTCGGTGAATTCAGTTTTTCAAATCGCACTAGACGTGATTGTGATCATCGGCTATTTTGCAGCCGTATTGTTTGTCGGATTGAAATTCGCAGGGAAAGAGAACAGTTTGGAATCCTTCGCACTGGGCGGAAGATCGATTCCCTGGTGGGCGGTTCTTGCTTCAATAATTGCAGCAGAAACCAGTGCGGCAACCTTCCTTGGCACTCCGGGCGAAGGTTACAAACTAGTCAATTACACTTTTCTGCAACTCGTGCTTGGCACTATTGTCGGGCGAATTATTGTCGCGTTTCTGTTCATCAAACCGTTTTACGATCTCAAGGTTTATTCAATTTACGAATTTCTGGAATGGCGTTTTGGTAAAAAAACGCGTCAAGCGGCATCGGCAATATTTTTAATCACTCGCACGCTGGCATCGGGAGCAAGGCTCTACGTCGCCGCTATCGTTCTTGCCGTCGGTTTCAGTTTGATCACAGGAAGCCAGCCCAATCACACTGAACAACTGCTGATTTACGTGAGTTCTATCGTGCTGATAACAGTTATAACCGCAATTTATACGTCAATCGGTGGGATCAAAGCAGTAATCTGGACGGACTGCATACAATCGTCAGTAATGTTTGCGGGTGCAATCGGTGCGATTTTAATTCTACTGATTGAGATTCAAAATACCGGTGGTTCTAATTCCTTGAATAAGCTCATAAGCAGCGGCACTCTATCCATGATCACAATGGGCACCATCCCCGGTGAGAAGTTTTCAACCAATTTTCTAAAAATATTGACTTCCGAATACACAATTTGGGCTGCGCTTTTCGGAATGACTTTTACGACATTGGCCACGCATGGCACCGATCAAGACATGGTGCAAAGGATGCTAACGGCGAAAGACTATCAAAAGAGCCGACTGTCTCTGGTGCTGTCCGGTCTGGCTGACTTGCCGATCGGTTTCATTTTTCTGACCATCGGCATTCTAATGAGCGTTTACTTTCAAACAAACCCAGACCCAGGACTGCCTGATAAAACAAACGAAGTGTTTGCCTTCTTTATTTTGAAACACCTGCCTGCCGGATTGCGTGGTCTATTGATAGCGGGAATCTTTGCTACATCAATGGGCTCTTTAAGTGCGGCGCTCAATGCACTTGCCACTAGTTATACGCGCGACTGGCATTCATCATCAGACTCGCAAACTGAGTCGGTCAAGACAGTCAGGCGTTTCACCTATGTATTTGCCGCTCTCATGATTCTCGTGGCCGGCGCCACGGCATACTTTGTTATCGAGCATCCGGAGTCACGAATCATCCCGATAGTGCTCGGAATATTCGGCTACACATACGGCTCCTTGCTTGGGATTTTTCTGGTCGGTCTGCTCACGAAGAATCGCGGCAACGACATTGGCAATCTCATCGCCATGTGCGCCGGTTTTATCACCGTGGCGATGTTTTCCGGTCTCCCGGACCTCGTGCTAAAGCTCCTAACGGGTCCTGCCGACACCTCAAATTTATCCACCCAGATTCCCCAAATCGCGTTCCCATTCAGGATTTTGGTTGGCGCCATGGCGACTTTCTGCTGCGCATGTCTGTTTCGCACAGAGAAGAAAGCATAGCCAAGACTGGCACAAGCTTTCCCGTTTGCCCTCCTAATATTTTGGGGAATAAGGTAGATGGAAACAGGGATCATTAGAACTATCGATACCTTCAGTGGGGCTATAAAGTGAAGGACATCTATCGTAACGGTGCGTCCGCTTTGGTTTTCGGCGCCTTGCTCTTGAGCAGCTTGAGCATGACCATTCAACCGGCACTGTCGGACAGCAAGACTTACCAGAAGGATTTGACCCGCGGTCTCTACCAAATGGTCAAGAAAGACTATGAAAGTGCGGTCGCATCTTTCACGCTGGTTCTCAGGGACAATCCCAATGTCTACGAAGCTTATCTCAACCGGGCAGCCGCCAGGTCTGAAATTCGTGACTATGACGGCGCTCTGTCTGATTACGACCAGGCGATTAAGATTAACCCCAACGTCGTTGAGTCCTACATTAAACGCGGCGAGCTGCATGCCAAGCAAAACGATTTCCCACCGGCAGTCGAAGATTATACGCAGGCCTTGCGCTTGAGCCCGAAAAACTCGACCGCGCTCATTAATAGAGGCGCCGCTTACAAGAGAATTGGCGAATATCAGAAAGCCATCAATGATTATTCGACGGCACTTAAATTAGACGCACAAAACTACGATGCCATAAAAGAGCGCGCAGATTGCCGCGCACTATCGAATGATCTCAATGGAGCAGTTGAAGACTACGAATTCTTGCTCAAGAAAAACAAACCAGGGGCATCAGCGCTCAGATTTCAACTCGGCGAGGTGCTCTTGCAGAAAGGCAGCAAGGGATCCGCAGACGAAAATTTCAGGCAGGTGATCGCCTATCACACTAAAAATTTGAAAGGAAGCCGCAAGAGTGGAGAAGCCTATCTCCAACGCGGTCTAGCCTATGCAAAGCTAGGCGAAACCGAGAAAGCAATTCAAGATTTGCAGGATGCATCTGCGTGGAAAGCCGATGAAACCGTGACTCGATACAATCTTGGACGGCTGAGACTGAGCAAAGGCGACTCCAAAGGAGCAATCGCAGACCTCACCGAAGCACTTCGCCTCAATCCGAAATACAGTCCGGCACTTATGGACCGAGCCGCAGCCTATGCTGCACAAGGCGAATTCATGAATGCGCAAAAAGACTTGGATGCTGCCCTCAATGGTGAAAAAACTGCCGACGGCTTTTACAGCCGCGCCATGGCTCGCCTGGCAATTGGTGACACCAGCGGTGCTGTTTCCGACATTGGAGAAGCAAAAAACTTCGGCGCGCAATTCGTCACGAACAAAAGACAAGCTTTGCAGGAAGCGATAAGCGCTAAAGAGGCTAAGGGTGAGAAGGACCTCGCGTTAGCAGACCTCCTTGAACAAGCAGCTCTCGTCGACCTTGGTGAGAACAACGGCGACAGCGCTGAAGCATTGGAAAAACGCTCGCTTGCGATCAAAGAAAAAATGATGAGCAAGCACGATCCCAAGCTTGCATACAGCTATATGATGTTGGGTCGCGTTTACATGAAGAAACGGTCTCTTACAAAGGCGGAAGCACTGTTTCGCACTGCAATGGCTCGTTTGAAAAACAACGCGGACGGCACTCAGAAATTTGCTATTTTCAATCTAGAGGATTGTGCAAAACTGCTCATCCAGTCTGCCAATCAGGAAGATGCCGGCGCGATCCTTATCGATACACGTGCGGCGAGAGCATTGTCCAGCATGAACGAACGTGCACTCGCGGGTGATATGTCGCGCAAAGCCGACCGAGCAATCGAATCATTTAAGAAGAAAAAACGTGCGGCAGCTCAAGAAGAAGTTGCGCAACAAAATGCCAGCCCCGAAGCCGTCTCGGCAAGACCGGTTGAAGAAGTAGCTGCTGCCGCAATAGCACCGACACGAGGCAACGACAAACCGATCAGAGACAAGTGGGCTCTGATTGTCGGTATCAGCAATTTCAAAGACTCGAGCATCAATTTGCACTACTGCGCAAAAGATGCAAAAGACTTCTATGACTTCCTGGTCACAGAGAAAAACTTTGCACCCGATCACGTTCAACTGCTCACAGACAGCACCGCCACTCGTGCCAACATACTTTCGCTTTTGGGAAACAAGTGGCTGCCTCGCGTAGCAGAGCCGGATGATCTTGTGGTGATCTATTTCTCCAGTCACGGCAGTCCATCAAGTTTGGATGTTGGTGGTGTCAACTATTTGGTGGCACATGACACGGACGTCAATGATCTATATGTCACGGGAATAGCCATGCAAGATCTGTCACGTATCATCAAAGAACGCGTCCACTGCGACCGAGTAATGGTGCTACTTGACGCGTGCCATAGCGGTGTCGCTGCACCTAGCTCAAAAGGTCTGGCGCGAGCCGCTAACGTAAACGTCGACACAATAGTACAAGGCACCGGACAATTGGTGCTATCCTCCAGCAGTCCCGAGCAACGCTCATGGGAATCGAAGAGATACCAGGGCAGCGTTTTCACCAAACACTTGATCGATGGATTGAGAAAGAACGGGAAATTGACGAAGCTGGGCGATGCCTATACCTTCCTAAACGAAGAAGTGCAACGAGAAGTCATGCGGGATCGTGGAGTATTGCAGAATCCCGTAATGAAGAGCAAATGGGAAGGCAGCGATCTCATCCTTGGCGCACCGCCGGCGAGACCATCAAAAGGAATAGGGAACATCGAGCTTCCGGATGCACCCAGAGTTAGCACAACAGGCGGTGGCGAGCCATCCAAAACTGTAAAGGCTCCGCCTGCCAAACGCAGAAAATAAAATCCCAATCTTCGGGCGTAACTTCTAAGTGACTTTACCAGAAGAAGAAGAAGAAGAAGAAGAAGAAGAAGAAGAAGGCGCAGACCTGTGAATTGATTCCATCAATCCCAGCAGCTTCGTCTCATCTGCTTTTCCAATGTTCCTACCTAGACGGACTAGCAATACACCGAACATTGGCAAAAAGAATGCCCAGATAGTGACTATATTCCAGTCAAAGCACATCAACAAAACGCTCGCAAAAACTACAGAGCCGCATAGCCATTTTGTAGTCAACACTTTACTGGACGGTGCAATATCAAAGTGAGTCGTAACTCTGCAACCAGTGGGCTCTTTATCAGTCCGTCCATAAAGAATCGGCCACCAGGCATTGTGAATTCCCTTATGCACAACTGAAATACTAAATTCGTTCTCGGTAACTTCGCCTTGATAAGTCGTTACGGATGTTCCGCCAAGATTGCGTGTCAAAACATCGGCAACTTCAGACTTCGTCAAATCAGTTTTGAAAACATTTCGAGTAGTCCCGTCGTACACACCGGCACACCAACAAGCAACCATTCGAGCACCTGCAACGGCGCTTCCTGACAAAGGGATCAGCATATTGTCCTGATTTCGTGGTGACTCTGAGTCGGGCAAAATTTATGTCTCCGGATCTCGCGCTATTACTTCGTCTGCCAAACGCGCAAAGTAAAGTCGTCGCTTCCGGTTATTGCTTTGTCGCCAAGTTCGGAAATACCCAAGCTCCACATTCCGAAATGTTGGAGGTTCAAGATCTTGTCTTGCTGGCCTTCATCAACATCCCAGACGCGAAGCGTCTTGTCGAGACTTCCTGATATGGCTTTATCTACAGAGATGAATCGAACCTTGACCACCCAGTTGGTGTGTCCAGTCATACATTTCAATTCTTCTCCAGAGTCAATGTCCCAGGTTCTGACAGTAGTGTCTCGCCCCGCGGAAATGACTCTGCTGCCGTCATCGGAGATTGAGACAGTATCAACTTCAGCAGTGTGTCCAGTGAAAGTTCGGATCTTTTTGCCCGATTTGACATTCCAGAGGGTCAGTAATTTGTCTGTGCCACCACTGATGAGTTCGTCCGCTTCTGGTGTGAATGCAAGGCACTTTATCGTCCCAAGTCCGCCCTCAAAATGTGTGACTTCCTTGCCAGTCTGAGTATCCCAGAGTCGCACGGTGCCATCATAACTGCCAGTGGCGATCAAAGATCCGATAGGCGCGAATGCAACACACGTGACGATGTTCGCATGCCCAAGGAATTTTCTGATCTCCTTGCCGGAGTCTAGATCCCAGAGACGCACAGTTTTGTCGCTACTTCCGGAAAGTGCACGATCACCGGCAGGTGAAAAAGCGACGCTGTTAACCGGCTCGTCATGCCCTTCAAACTTTTGGACTTCCTTGCCAGTCGCCAAATCCCAAAGCCTCATGGTATTGTCGGCGCTACCAGACAGAGCCTGCGTTGCATCTGCGGAAATATCCACACACTTGCTCCAACCCATATGTCCTTCGAGCTTCAAAAGTTCTTTTAGCTTGAAAGTTGGTGCAGCAGCAGCTTCGGTTTGCACAGGACTTGCAGCGCTCGCTGCAACCGTCGTACCACCTCTGATCTCTCGCTCGATTGCCAACTCTCCAGGCTCTTCATCAACGACCTTGCGTTTTTCCTGCACAGGTGTTTTTGGCTCTGGCTTAGGTGTTTCAGAAACAGTCTGCTGCTCCCCAGGCTGGTTTTTCCTCTTCAGCCCTTTACTTTCAGAGTCATCGCTAATGCTGGTGGCTACAGGCTTTGATTCTGCGTTCTTTTCCTTTTTCGTTTCAGCCTTTTCAATCGACCTATCGCTGTCTTTCTTCTTCGGTCTCATGCTGATCTTTTCGCCTGACTCAAACTCTGTATTTGCGTCAGCTTTCACTTCTGGTTTTACGGAGTCCACAGCCTTTGGCTCTGGTTTCGCTTCAACTTTAACGGTCTGAGACACTTTCTGCGCAGCCGACACTTCCTGCGCAGCCGACACTTCCTGCGCAGCCGACACTTCCTGCGCGACCGGCACTTCTGTAGCGGTAGGCGCTTCTTTTGCGACAGGCAGTTCTTCTGAAGCCGGTCCTTCCACTTTCTCAATTGTCTGAGACTTCGTCACAACATTCGACTTCGCAACTGGTTTGCCGGAAGCAATACTCTTCTTATAGGCAGCTTGTCTCATCGCGGCGGCAGCGGCGCCGGTCATTCTTGCTTGCTTCGGATCTTTTTTAGCTTCCACCTTGCTGACAGGGATGACTTCCGACTTCGTATCAGTCTTTAAAGCGGGCGCTGCTTCGACATTAGCTGTAGGCTTCGTTTCGCTCGAAACCTGCTCTTCATTTTTTGCTTCAACCTTCGCTTCAGTCTTAGTTTCAACCGGAACTTTCAGTTCGGGCTTTGACTCGGCTTTTACTTCGGTCTTTGACGAGGCTTTTACTTCGGCCTTTGACGAGGCTTTTACTTCAGGTTTTGCTTCTGCCTTTGATTCTGACTTCTCTTTAGCGTCATCCTTAAGTCCACCAAGAGTCTGGATGCGTGCCGCTACCTTTTCAGCATCAGCGGTTTTGTTTTCAGCCGCATAGATTTTTCGAAGCAATTCGAGAGTTTTGGCTAGCTGGCTTCCGTCTTTTGAAAGTGACTCCGCTTCCTCTACGGTTTCCAGGGTCAATTTCTCCGCTCGCGCGAAATCTTCATCTGCAAAGGCTTTCGCGGCATTTTCATACATTGATGACCAGAGCGCATCCTGGGCTAAGCCAGGTAGACAAATCAATGTAATGGCGCAAAGCCAACAGGAAAAGATGGCGGCAATTACTCGTAGCTGGCGTCTAGCCGAGACTTTGAACATTGGATGCAGCAATAAACATAGGTGAACTCTTTATCGTCACCTATTGTATTCCTAAATGGGTTAAAAATACCCTCCTAGCAAACCCAGCTTGACCTTTGGGATGCAAAGCGCCGCGCCGGCGGGCTGCAAAGAAGGAAGTCGGATTCCCCCTTAAAAACCGAGCTTCTTCAAAGCAGCGGCGCAATCTGGACACTCACCCAGGGTATAGTAATGGGGGGGCATCCAAGGATAATTCGTCGAGCAAGCGCGGCGCCGGGCAAGACTGCTCGACATTTCGCGGGCAAATGCTCGCCAATCAATTAAGCAGGGTCCAAATTGTGGAGTTTCACAAGTGAACGATAAGAAGAAAACAGCAGCAGCAGTTTCCTCACCGCCGACCCTCAAATTCACCCGGGGTCAACTGGGCATGACCTTACGAGCCTTGAAGACAAATCAAGAGTCGCTGCAAACTGCCGTAAGCGCCGTGAAAAACAGCACCGAAACCGCAAAGTTTCGCATCGAAAAGCTGCAAGCGCATGGATACGGCTCCCTCGCCTACTCGTCTTTGCAGAAAGGACTGCAGTATTTCATGCATCCCGAGCTTGGTTATGTTGCGTACACTCCGCTGCGCGACGGTCCTAATTCGGTTTGCGTCCTTGCCGATCCAATTTGCAGCAAAGAAAATATCAGAGCCTTGATTGAAGAATTCATGAAGGTTAAGTCCGATCCGATTTTCTTGCACATTTCACATGACACAGGCAAAGTGCTCAACGAAATGGGATTTGTAGTCAATGAATTGGGTGTTGAAACAGTCATTGAGATTCAAACTTTCAATCTTGTCGGAAACAAGAAACAGCAATTGAGAAATGCACGAAACGGTGCAAAGAAAGACAACGTCACGGTGGTTGAAATTGATACCGTAGACGATGCGATGCTGAAGTCATTCAAAAAGATCAGCGACGGATGGATGAAGGAAAAGGTCATTAGTGACAACGAGATGCAATTCATCGTGCGCCCCGTTGTCTTTGTTGACGAAATTGACGTAAGAAAATTTGTCGCGATCAAAGACAATGAAGTAGTCGGATTTGTCATCTTTGATCCAATGTACGAAGACGGTAAAGTAGTCGGCTATATAGCCAATCATTTGCGCACCAATCTGGATAGAACCTATTCCGTTGTCGACTTCATCCTTTTGGAAGCGCTGGAAAAATTCAAGGCAGAAGGAAAACGTGACCTTTCGCTTGGACTTTCACCACTTGCGAAGGTTGATGATACCCAAGAATTCAAACACAGCAAATTGCTGAAAGCTCACTTCAAGTACGCTTTCGAAAGAGCCAATTTTCTCTATAACTTCAAAAATCTTGCGCGACACAAATTGAAGTACCGCCCTGAATTGGAAGGAGCGAGAGAAGAAAAAGTCTATTGTGCGATGAAGACGCGTTTCTTCCTGATCAGGCTTTACGATGTCTATCGCGTTCTCGGTCTCAACCCGCTTCAACAAACACTCAATCATTTGAAGCGTTCAACAATTGAATTGTTCCGCAACGCCCTCGGCAAAAAGAAAGCGGAAGAAGCGAAAGAACCAGTTAAATCGGACAAAGCGTAGTTTCTACGTCGCGCAATGAAGGAAGTCATTCCGACAAAGCATTCATAGCTGGCATGAGCTACATTGCCACTTTCATAAGTCTTGATTGAAAACAGAACCCCGGATAGCTTGCAGCGGCAGAGGCACACCGGGGCATACAAGACCCATTTTATAGTAAGATTGCCGGTTTTGGACCACCCTGTCCGTAAAATCAAACTTCTCTTGACATGACATACTCCCAGCAACTGTTAGATAGTCTGGAAAGGTCGATCTCAACGGATCGCCTTTCGTAAGCGCTCTTCGCACTTCCTTTGCTTGAGGTGTGGCAACTCGATCTTACACACAAGACGAGGAAACTGCCTGCATCAATGTTTTAAATCTATTCGTAATCCTCTGCATTGGCGCCCTGCTGCCAATCAGTATGAGCTACTGCGAGCTGTGGTCATACATGATTTTCCAACCGTCTTTTCCTTTCACGAAGATAAGACTAAAGCGTCCGTAAATCGGAACGTGCGAGTGGTGCACAACTGTGAATTTACCAATGCACAAAACATGTTTT
>PNLN01000187.1 GCA_013823055.1 Cyanobacteria bacterium DS2.3.42 | reverse complement strand
GGGGTCTATTTGCGGAAAGCAATCCGCCAAACGTGGCCTTGATATCTACGGTCTCGGTGTCGTAAATCCGGTAGGCAAGAAAGTAAAGAGGAGCATTGCCGGCATTTTTAAGCTTGCTAAAGGAGCGATCCAGCTCCTTTTTCATGGCTCGAAGCACTATATGCGTGTCAACCTTGGCATTCGCCTTGGTGTGTGCCCCTTTTGAAGGCGGTTGCTGCTTCGCCGCACCGGCGGAGTTCGCTTTAGCCTCCGGTTGACTCTTCGTCGCTTTTTGGGGTGCCCCTTGAGCCGCCAAACTTACGGAAATAGCCACACTTGCCATAAGCACGGGCAGGTATTTCCGCGCACGAATGTTTCCTTTCATTTAAGCCTCGTATAGGTTCTATAAATGGTAGGTACCACTAAAAGCGCGGCGAGAAACCCTATTTGAATCTGTTTTGCATGGTAGAAATTAAGCGGAATCAGAGGGATTTCTTTCATGGCACGGACAGCAATTGTCATTGGCGCAGGATTGGGCGGGCTGGCGGCTGGTATAGCCCTCTCGCGCGTGGGCTACGAAGTCTCAGTCTACGAAAAGGCGCATGAATTGAAAGAAGTCGGCGCCGGCATAATGCTGTACCCAAACGCCATCGGTGCGTTGCGGAAGTTGGGGGCTTATGAGGCGGTTGCGGCGGCGGGCAGTTTTGGCAGATATGGAAGATACCTGAGCGCGGAAGGCAAGTCGCTCGTAGAACTTGATTTGCTCGAAGTGGGTTTGGAGAAAGAGGCAATTGCAATTCATCGCTCCGATTTACAGCGAGCGTTGGCGGAAACGCTGGGTGCTGAAAAGATTCATCTGGGAATGCCGCTGAAAAGTTTTGATGACAATGGAAAAGCGACCGCACATTTTGCAGACGGATCATTTGCTACCGCTGATTTACTAGTTGGCGCGGATGGTTTGCATTCAGTTGTGAGAAAACAATATGTCAAAGACGGCGAGCCGAGATTTGCGAATTGCTTTGCCTGGCGCGGCGTGGTTGAAGGCGAGTTTGTAGGATTGCCGCCTGAGACCGGTATGCTCATCTTTGGTGCGGGATTGCAATTTGGTGCCATGCATATAGGTCAAGGACGAATTTATTGGTTTGGTGCAGTTGCCGACAAGAAGGGTTCGCAGGGCAGAACGTCGAAGAATGACGCTCTTGCGTTGTTTGAAAACTGGGCAGCACCAATTCCGCAATTGATAGGGGCCACTGATCAGGATGCACTTCTCACGCATGACCTCTACGATCGCAAGCCAATCTTCGATTGGGGCAAAGGTGTGATTACTTTGCTAGGAGACGCTGCGCATCCAATGGTGCCTTTTATGGGACAAGGCGGCTGTCAGGCTTTGGAGGATAGTATCGCCCTCGGTGCTTCGCTGAGAGAACCACCAAACATTGCTAGTGGTTTGCGAAAGTATGAGAATCTGCGTAAGGCGCGAACTGCGAATTTTGTGAATCAATCGCGCAAGTCCATGGCATCTTCAATGACGAAGCTGCCGATTGCTTGCGCTCTTCGCGACTTCGTATTGAGCAAAATTCCGCCGAAGGTTTTGCTGAAGAATTTGCATACTCTAAACAATTACGATATGCCGGATTTGGGTTGAGCGTCTATTTTGAACGTCGTCAAATGGTTACAGGAGTGAGTGTCATGTTGATTTTATCCAAGGGGCAGAAAGTTAAGAGGTTGTCTGTAATTACCGCTGTCGCCCTGGTTTCTCTACAAGTTGCTCCAGCTCGTGCCGTTGAAGTGCCTGCGGATATGCCGTCTGCTAAACCGCCTGTCGCCATTGATGCGATATACAAACCCGCTGTATCCAGCGCAAAAAAGAGTTTGCAGGAGAAATTATCGAAATTATCTAAGACGGATGCTAATGCAGCCTCCGATGCGGCGTCAAAACTTGCTGCATATGAATTTGCTGGGGAAGACTTCAAATCAGCTTCGGCGCACTTGAATCAAGCGATCAAACTTTTGAGCGCTAGTAGTCCGCAGTACGCAGCCAAACTTGTGGCATTGCACAAGCATCTCGGCGATTGTGACATTATCGAAGGACGTGGAGCACAGGCAATTTTCCATTATGAGGAGGCAGCGAAGTTGTTGCCTAAATTGGAGCCGCAGTCTCCCCTCAGAAAGAAAACTCTCAGGGCACTGGGAGACGCATACTTGCGTGAAAAGAACCATGCCAAAGCAATTGAAACCTTCAAATCACTTTTGGAGTATCAAAAGCAGACGAACGATCTTTCCATCGGTTGGACTGCAGTGAGTTTACGGGATGCGTACGAGCAGATGGGAAACAAAGAAGAAGCGGACAAGTATTTTGATGTTTCGTCCTCTTATTTTCGACCTTTAGTAAAGGCTTCGGCTTTGCGCAAGCAAGATCAACTTGTGTCGCAGGTCCCCATCGACTTGTGGGATGCGTTGGAGCAAGAGCCCGAATCTGCTCCGGCGATGTCGTGGGAGCCACCTAATAATGCACAGCCCTGGGCTGTCTTGATGTGTATTCATGGAATGGGGCTTCATAAGTCAGCTTTCGAAGCATTTGGCAAGGCGATGTCTAACAAAGGCGTGGTGGTATTTGCACTCGATGTGCGTGGGTTTGGCTCCTGGTGCAAACTCGATCGTCCGAAAGTGAATTTCGACCTTTGCGAGTCGGATATTACTCATGTCGCGTCGATGCTCAAGAAAGGTATGCCTGGTGTGCCGATTTTTCTACTCGGCGAATCCATGGGTGGTGCGATTGCATTGCAAGCAGCTATGAAGAGCAAAGATATCGAAGGCGTGATTTCCTCGGTACCTGCCGCCGACAGATACAACGGAACCAAAACCAAGATGAAAATCGCCTGGAAGGTGATTGTCGGCTCTAAGAATGAATTCGACATTACCAAGGACGTAATCGAAAAAGTCAGCCACGATGAAAAGCTTGTGGAAGAGTGGAAATCCGATCGTGAAGCGCGTTTCAAACTGGGTACAGACGAACTCATAAAGTTTGATGCTTTCATGAATAGAACAAAAGCTAAGGCTCAATTGCTCGACAAGCCCGTGTTGATTGTTCAAGGTGGTGCTGATCCTCTGGTCAAACCCGCTAGCACCATCGAGTTGTACGATGCCATTAAGACTAAGGACAAAACGCTGATCATTCTCGGATACAAAGAACATTTGATTTTTGAGAATGAGCAATTCTTTCCTCTTATGCTGGAAGGACTGACAAACTGGTTGCGAGGACATGCCAATAGTGCTGCGCCGCCACCGTGGCAGCAGAAAGATTTGCCTGTAGGTGTGGAAAGCTCAGACGTAAAGACTGTGCCGGCAGCTACAGATGCGAGTGCCGCTGAAACTAAAGCTGAAGCTGAAGCGTCTGCTCCTGCAGCGCCAACCCCAGCATCGAACTAGTTCACAAAACTCACCAAACTCACCAAACTCAGCAGATTCACCAAACTTGTTCTTCCCAATCGGCAAGTTCCGCTCTGTTAATGAGCCCGCGCCGAAAGGAAAGATTTAGTGCGCGACACCGGTGGTTATATTCGTCCTCTTCCGAGGCACCTTTGATAGGAATTCCAAGTTTAGTGTAGAGGCATTTCAAGCGAGCCTGGACAGCCTTTTCCGTTATATACAAGCGACGAGCAGTCGCTTTGTCGGTAAAACCGATCGCGATGCAAACAAGCACTTCGAATTCAGCATCAGTCAGTCCTGTGGCACCATTTTCGGTGCGACGTATTATTCTTTGAATTCGAGGATGAATCCAACAGTCACCACCAAGAACTGCTTTTGTTGCATCGATGACTTGTTGATCGGTTGAGTCTTTCAATACATATCCAAAGGCACCATCAGGCGGCACCAGCTTCCAGAGCTTACGCACAAAGATTTCGTCGGAGTGATTTGAGAGGATAATTACGCCAGTCTGCGGAAGTTCTTTTAAGATACTCTCCGCGGATTTGATACCTGACAGTTTTGGCATTTCGATGTCGAGGAAAACGACTGGCGGCTTGTGTTCTCTAACAAGCTCCAATGCTTTCTGTCCATCTTCGGCTTCAAAGATTGAGGTGTGAATGGAGAGGTGCTTGGTGAGCAATTCTCGCAACCAAGTTCTTTCACGGTCTTGATCATCGGCTATTACGATTCCCAATACGTCAATCTCCGATTTTCTTTCTTCGCCTTGTGCCAACAACATATGTTTTCACCTTCTTATTGCAGTCTATTTAGAACGAGCTTACTGGTTTGTCTCAAAGTCGCAAATACGCCGGGACCGTCAGACGCGATTGATTCGAATGCAGGAAACACTTCTGGATTTGGGTTCAGATCTGTTTCCATGACGCCTAGAGGCATTGCGTGGGTCAAATCTCTTTTGTTGTATTGAAAAACAAGCGGAACAGAATGAATAGATAAATCGTAAGCGGCCAGATTTTCGATCATGTTGTGCAGTGCAGAGATGTTTTCATAGCGGCGCGTCGGATCAGAATCAGCGACAAATATGATTCCGTCGGCACCGTTCAAAATAAGTTTTCGACTGGCGTTGTATTCCACCTGCCCGGGCACGGTGTACATTGAGAAGCGAGTCGTGAAGCCTTGAACCTTGCCAAGCTCCAAGCCCATGTAATCAAAGAATAGTGTTCTTTCCGTTTCTGTAGCCAAACTGACAAATTCTCCTCTAGTGCTTGGTGCAAGCTGATTGTATATATACTTTAGGTTTGCTGTCTTGCCACCGAGTCCGGTGCCGTAATAAACGATCTTGCAGTTTATTTCTTTGCTGAGAAAGTTGATAATCGCCATGGGAAGTTCCCTCGAGACCTACATTGCGATTATTTCAACCTGGCTTGCTGTGCGGACTGTGCTCTCCATCAAAAGTGACCTGGGGTTCACCCTAAACGTGTTCGTGTTTTTACCCTTGCTCCTCCGCACAATCGAGTGAAATTTTAACGAGTGTACCGGTTTCGAAAGTTGGCGCTTTTTGCCATGAGACCCTGGCACCGATGGCATTGGCTCTTTCTTTTATGTTTTTCAAACCTCGCGAAAGAACGCTTCGCGGCGTCTGAAATCCCTTTCCGTTGTCCTCAATGCAAATGACTAGCTCACTTCCATTTTGCTCAACTGAAACATTGGCGTGCGTGGCGCCTGAGTGTTTTTCAACATTGTTCAATGCTTCTTGCGTAACTCTGTAGATTGCGAATTTTGCATCAAGTGAAATGTCCAACTGCTCAGAAGGCAGATTCGATGCGATGACTGTCTCTATAAGGCTAGCGCGGCGAAAACGATCGACAAGTGTTCGTATAGACGGAATCAAACCGGCTTCAGCCAGAAGTCGCGGGTGGAGTTCTGTCATGACAGCAGCCACACTGTTTGCGATCGCCTGCATTTTTTCACTCACGTCATCAATCATCGTCTGATTATCTGAAAGTGAAACAATATGTCTGATGTTGTCCAGATGCGGAAGGATTGATTTGTTGATCTCACCGGAGATTTGCTGACGTTCGGCTTCCACTGCAAGACTCTCAAATAGCGGCCTATCCTTTATTATCAGATTGGTCCATTCTTCCTTTGCGTACTCTAGGATGATGTGCAGCTCGTACAAACGAGCTTGCGCGAAGAGCCCCAGTGTTTTCGTCGAGTCTTCCTTTTGGGGCGCACTTTCGGCGATAGTAATGATCAGATCGCAAGGAAACTCATTGATTTGCCGGCTGACACCATGTGCGACAAGTGCGCCTGACATTGCACACCAAGAGTCAAAAACATTGAATTCCGGTTTTTCACAAGAAAGCCATTCTGCATCCAAGACACTTTTGTCAATGCAGCGAACAGACAATATGGTGGTTGAATCCTGGTGGTCGTGTTTTAGCAGCAGAATGTCGTTTTGAGATGCTGCGAACATTTTTAGTACTGACTGAATTGCGCGGTAAATACAAAGTTGTTGCAACTCAGGAAGATTGCAAGTTTCACTTTCTTCTACAAAGACTACAAAGCGTTTGGTCATACGCGCATAGCGCTTGCAGATATTTGAAAGTGCCGGAGTAAGCCCAAGTTCTTCAAGGTCGACGGGATGCAGTTCGCCGAGCAAATCTCGAAAAGCTGCTACCGTTGCGTGTAGTTCATCGACTAAGGTCTCGCATATGCTTTTATCGTTTTGCGATTGAACAGATCTGATCAGCCGCGCCAGATTCGGAAGAATTTCGTCGTGCAATTCTTTTGCTACACGCCGGCGTTCTTGCTCGACTGCCCGGAATTCAAAATCGAATTTGATGTCGCGCGCTTCCTTCGACCACCGGGCTCCGAGTTCGTAAATCAAATTGTTCAGCGCGGTAAATTCGTCCTGCGGCAGATTGCGGACAGGTCTGGGCAGCAGCTGCGTGGGCTCTGACAGCAGCCGCTGAAGTGAAGGCGGCAAAGCACCCGCCCGACTCCGGTCGTATGGCATGGGGGTATTAACCACGCCCTCCTCCTGGTTTTTCTAACTCCAAATTCCGCCAGACGCTATTGAGCCATAAGGCTCCAATGTTTCCCTACTTCGATTCTCTCACAAGTCTGGAAATCGTGTGCTGGGGGGACCCTTAACAGCCGCCTGGGGAGAACCCTAGGTAGGGCGTTTGGGGATTTTCGACCCTTCGACCGAACAGGCGTCGCACCCTCAAAATGCCTAGCTCTTTCTCTTCTCTGCCAACATGTGTGAGATAGGCGGCGGCTCATCTCCGAGATGAAATTCATTGGCGCGTTTTTCGGCGTTGTTATCGTCGACTGTGCCGCGCTGCATGTGGCGGAGATACTCACCCCAGTTTTCGACGAAGAAGGTCTCTACATACCTGCCGGCTATGGCAAGGTCGCCAAAAAGGTACCATTGATAGGCGCCGTTGCGCCTGCGTAAGACTTCCAGCGCTGCCATTGTTTTTCGGAAGTTCGGCATCGTTTCAGGATCAATCATGTATTCGACGGTGACCAAAACTGGTCCGTGATCGGGGTGGGGATCTTTAATTATGTTGGGTTCCGGTATCGTGCGCGAGGTGCGCAGATCGTTGTTTTCCGATGAAACCACTTTGAACGGTGCAGAGCATATCGTGCCGACGACGAGCAGTGCCGAGGCGGTCAGCAACGCAATCGGCATGCTTGTGTAGGAAGCGAAGGTTCCCCAAAATAAACTTCCACCGGCAAGACAACCCTGGAAAGTGAGCAGGAAAAACGCTATAGCGCGGGCGCGTACCCAGGCGGGTACTGAGGTTAGAACACCAGCGTTGAGCGCGGCGTTTACCATTATCCAGACCAGTCCGGCAAAGAACATTGTTATGCATGCAAACAAGAAATTGTGAATGAACGGAAGCGTGCACATTGCTCCGGCAAATATCAATGCACTTACCATGTACAGACGATCCATGGAGAGGTGCTTTCTTGAAAATGGAAGCAAGGTTGCACCCAGAAGATTACCGATGCCGAAGAGACTGAGAACAAGACCGTATTCGACGGCATTGAGTCCGTATTGTTGTTTTGCCATTAACGGCAAGAAAGACCAAATTGCACTGGCGCATGCGACAAAAACAATTGTTTTGATTATCACCGCTCGTAGTGCCGCGGAATGGCGAACATATCGCATACCTGCTTTCATCGCACCAACGACACGTTCTGCAGGCGCGTAGCTTTCTGCCCGAACCGGCTTCCACCAGCTGAGCGCCCACAGCATCAAAATCATGGTTGCCGCGTTGATCAAAATGGCCGTGCCCGGGCCGGATGCAGCAACGACAAATCCGCCGAGTGCAGCGCCGATGCCGCGGCAGAAGTTAAAACTTGCCGCACCAAGAGCGATGGCAGACTCTAATTCCGCGCGTGGTACTAATTCCGGTGCCAGAGCATTCCATGCGGGAGAGTACATTGCCCAACCTAATCCGATTAGAAACAGCAACAGCAGCAGCAGCCACGCAGTCATGGCACCATTGAGTGTGAGCAGACCCAAAATGATCACGCCGACGAACACCCAGATTTGAGCGCAAATCAAGACTGTTCTTCTATTGAAGATGTCGGCAAGAGCTCCGGCCGGAAGTGATAACAGTACGAATGGTAAATAGATGGCTGTTTGCAATAGGGCAACCATCATGGGCTCGGGCGCCAGGGACGTCATTAGCCAGGCTACGGCGATGTCTTGCATCCAACCGCCGAGTAGAATCGCCACATTGCCGAGCATCAGAATGCGAAAGGCGGGATGCCTCAAGGGCGCCCACACAGATTTTGAAACAGGCGTTTCGCCAGTCATAAAGTTGCAGGATTCTTCAAAAGCTTAGCTGACTTCCAGCCGCTGGTGTTTACGCCAAATCGCTTGGTCAGCTCGGCGACAGATTCTGCATAGTAATTCGTCAGGAAACTTTCGACGATGGTGCCGGAATTGGATTCGTCAATCGGAACATATGAGTTGACTTTTTTCTCCATCGATGGCGGAGAAAAATTGGGATTGATTTCCAAAAACTCAAATAAATCACTGACTTCCTTTTGATTGTTGAAAAAGACTTCTGATACCAAAATCTTGATTTGGCTGCGGTCAAAATATTGCAAATACTTTTCCAGATAGCCGATATACTTGCCGCGTTGCAAATAGAAGTATGGCGGGCACCCTGTTATCTTGGCTTTGTCATATGGCCTATCTGCAAATGATTCGTTGGTGAGAGCTTGTTCGATAGTTGCGTCTTCCAGCTTGTTGCCGACGCTGTACCAATAGTTTGATATTGCACGATCAACAGGGTCTCGCAAGATGAAAAGGATGCGAGCATCGGGGAAGGAGCGCGCGATTCTTTCGGCGACTTCGGTGTGTTCCATGTAGCATACTGATTTTTCGCCGTGCAGAGTGGCATCATGGCGAGAGTAGTACTTCTTCAAGTATTCATCTATGCGAGACGGTGCGTCATCATTGAGAAAGAATTTTGGTTCTGGCCACCACGGTTGATTTAGCTCTATCTCAGGGTGTTCGGTGAGAATCGTATGCAGATATGTTGTGCCTGAGCGTTGCGCACCGGCTATGAAAAAATGTCTATTCACTTTTCACAATGCTTCCGATTGCGTAAGTAGCATTTTGGGACATTGTTTCTGACATACGGGCAGCATAAGTACCGAGGAAACCTATCAGAAGAGCTAGAGCACAATTGCTGAATGCCATCACTGCGACGACGGGCGTGAATTCCGGTAAGAACGAACTGAGAAAGTAGTGTTTTGCGATAAATGCGACACCCAAGATAAAACTAAACCATGCGATGCCATATCCGGCATTTGATATTAGTTTTGGCAGGTTTTTGAAGTTGAACAAAATGGTGAACACCAGTTTTGTGATTCTCATTGGTGTGTATGTGGAATCGCTGCCTGTACGTTTGTGGTGCTCCACCAAAACATTCGCTCGTTTGCTAGGCTCGGAACATTGGAGCGCCAGTCCGTTGATGTATGGGAATGCGGTCGGATACTGACACATGCGTGCCACCACATCTTTGCGAATTAGTCTCACATTGGAGATATTCAGGTCTTTTGGTTTGGCAAAAATGACTTCATTGAGATAACTGATTACATGACTGCCGATGCGTCGATATAATGCATGCTGTTTTTTTGCAAACTTCGCAAAAATGACTTCAAGATTTTTTTCGACGGCAGGTTCAATAAGTTTGAAAAGTTCTTCCGGCGGATTCTGCAAATCAGCATCAATTGTAAGCATGTAGTCGCCAGTGCTATTTGCTAAACCGCAGAGCACGGCAGGATGCTGACCAAAGTTACGGGTCAAATTTATGGCGACGATGTTTGAATTTTTCCCTGCTGCTTTTGTGAGTACTTCCCATGTATTGTCGGTGCTTCCGTCATTCACAATGACGATTTCATATCGGCATTGTTTTTTATCGAAAGTTTTTTCAACGCGGTGGAATAGTTCGTCGACTTTGTCGGCACCATTAAATACTGGCACTACAATGCTGTATTTGAAATCGCGGATGCTGCTGCCTGAGCGATCAGCAAAATTGTGATCGGCGATTGGCGTGCTCGTTTCAATCGGAGATTGCAGCAATGTAATAACCATTAGTGGTCGCTAATATGGCGGAGGTCAGGCTAGACGCCAAAGTATGAGCATTGACAATCTTACACCTCAACGTCTTGAATGTTGTGAAGATATAGTTTGCAGGAGCATTTTGACGGCGGCAAGGTGCTCCGCTGCGACTGGCTTGGTTTAATTGCGTTTTATCTGGGCTTCTCGCTGCAGCAGTCCGATCATGGCTTTCGCAACGAAGGGACGGGCTGAGGACGGTCGTCCGAATTCGTCGTAATAGGCTGCCGGCGCGAGTATTTCATACCAGGTAGGAATTATTGTTTTGGAGTCATATTTCCAAATGTCGAATGGACCTTTGCCTTTCGGGGGCTCCAGCTGTTCCATCGTATGAGTAATTACTGCCGATGACTTCTCGTAATTGAGGCGATATCGCAGAAGCGCAAGTTCTTTGCTTTGCGGTTCGGCGATATAAGTGGCTATGTTTTGGTTGGCGGCTATCAAATTGAGCAAAGCAGCAGCGAAAAGCGTGCCGGTAATTATCTTGTTGCTTACTTTCAGCTGCTTGCCAATCCCCTGAATGGCGCAGAAAAAATAGAGCATCAGTAAAGCGGATAGTGCATAAAGAGTTCGGTAACTAGACCAAGACTCAGCAACAATGAGGTTTGGCGTGTAGCAGAGAAATGGCAGTACGGCAAGCAAGAGGCAACGCTTCTTTAGGCACTCTTGTGGCTCCAAGCTCCTGACGAAAAACCATAATCCGGCAAAAATTGTCGTCGCCACACCAATTGCAATTAGAGGGCTGGCATCGAGATTGTTGAAATTCAGGCAATTGGTAAGCGGTTCGCTAAAGAACCATTGCATTTTTTCAAGAACATTCAATGAGAGCTGATCGCGATCTTGAAGCAGATAGGCGGCGTAAGCAGATTTTCCCCACACGCAAATGACATATTCGATACCGCACGCGGCGGCAAATGCCGTGCAAATTACGCTCAGTTGGCGACGCGTCAAGTCCCATCCTTTGGGGGAAAGCGCATCTTGAGCCATGCCAATCCAAAAGAACATTGCGGTGGCTTGGTGCATGGCCATTGCCGCTGTTAGCGATACCAAAGTAGCGGCATATAGCCCTGCGAAAGCCGGCGAACGCAGCGGTTTTTCGCCGGCATATTTGGCAAGAAAGTATGAGACATATGCCAAGGGTAGGCGGATGGCGCCAAGGAAACCGACCAGGCTCCACGCAGAAAGTACCTGAAAAGGAAGTTGTGAAAATATCAGCAGCGATAGAACAAATGACTGTGCGCGGCTCCAACCGTTGTGCATGGCGTGCCTGAAGAAAAGTGTTGCCAGAAATGCTGTACCTAAAGTAGCGATGATGCGGAGATAGACAAGATCGTTGATTCCCTGCAGCTGGGAAAAGGCTGCAGCAATAAACGGCAAATTCAGCGGGCGTCCTTGCGACATCATGCTACCCACGATCTCTGGGCACCATGCGCCTTTGGTGAGAGTCAGGAAAAGCAGGTAATAGTCATCGAGCAACCCATAACTGTGCAAAAAGCAGGGCAAATAGGTGACGATGAAAATCGCAGAAAAGACGGCGAATGTGAGCAGCGGATGAGGCTTTTGAGGCGGCAAATCCTGACCTTTCAGAGATGAGTACAAGATAAGAATGTCGACAATGATACAGCCCTGCGCTTTTGAGCACTGGACGGTGAAAATAAGTTCAGCGGGCTAGTCGTGTGTGAGATTCTGTACGTACTGACTACCCCCTTCCAAGTGCTATGATCGCCTCTCCGTGAGAGATGCCGGGCGTAGAAGCAGGTGGATGAGCTGCGTTTAAGGCTGGGCGTCAGTGTGTGCAATTGAGGTTGGCGCCGACACGATGATTTCCGGAAGCGTAAAAGAGCCGAATTCTGTTTTGCTGGATGACCACGTGCATCAAGTAGAAGTTGCCTTGGCGCGACCATCGGAAGGGGCAGCGCAATCGTCGGAAGCATCTGCTGGAAAAAATCACTTACCTGCGCGTCGGCTACATTTTGACAGCATGCGTTCGCTGATGTTCATATCTGTATACGCCGGACACGTCACTACTTCGCATATCAGCAATTTCTGGGGCAGCGGATTTATCAATTCTGCAAGCAGCTTCGGATTTTATGCTTATCTCGTCTTGAGCGGATTTTTGATCACTCGCATATTGATTGGATCCGACACCGGAGAAACTTGGAGCGATGTGCGCGAGTTTTGGTTGCGGCGAACTTTGAGAATTTTTCCGATCTATTATTTGACTCTCGGAGTTTTACTCATTTGCGGGCAGCTACCCGAACCTCTGCCTTTCTTTACCTATGTTTCAAACGTGTATCTGTTCCTCCTCAATCAGATGGAAGGACCTGTTTGTCATCTCTGGAGTCTGGCAGTTGAAGAGCAATTCTATCTGCTGTTTCCTCTCGTGTTTCTCTTCACCCCCAAGAAGCATCGTCTCAATTTGGTACTTGTTCTTCTTGCTGTGTGCCTGGCTATTCATACAACCTGTGCGAATCTTTATCCGGGGCATAAGTGGAAGCTACTTTTGCCGTCGTCCGGTCAATGTTTGCTTTTCGGCGCAATCGCTGGTTACTTCGATATGAAACTGAAGCAGGTTGATGAGACTCGCTTGTTCATCTTTTCGTTGATACTCAATGTTTCTCTAATAGCTTTTGAATCAACGGACAAGACTTTGCCGCACTCGATGATCTTTGTTAATTCCGGTGCCCTCGCACTCTTCTTCTATGCGTTGTGGCGCACGCGCAATCAGTTGATTTGTAAATCACTGTCCAACAAAGTGATGGTTCACCTCGGGCAAACTAGCTACGCGATGTACCTGTTCCATTTACCGATATTGTATTTGTTGATCGATTTTCCTCTGCCAGAAAAGATCGCAATCGGTTTTGTCAGCACTGCACTTCTCGCCTCGGCCTCTTGGTACTTGTTTGAGTCGCCAATCAATAATCTGCGCAACAAGCTGATTCCAAGCCGTATCTAGCCCTTCTTTGTCCGTGCCAGCTTCAAAGAATATACATCGAATTCAGCGTATGGATCGCCGAATACACGAGTAAATGTGGCGTTAGTTTGGTAATGCTCTGCACAGAACTTAGCGAATAATTCGTTTGCTTTCGGATTACTTATAAAGTACACGTTCCGAGAGCTGCATGCATCGAGCAAGCTGCTAAAGCCATGATTTTCCAGCATGTTGTAGCCTACGGGCAACCGACCCCACAAGCTCGTTCTGTATATGTCGAAGGTTGCAAAACTGTTGCGTGGATTTTGAAAAGGCCGCATGAATTGGTATGGAGTCGAGGTTCCTAAAACAACAAATAGTTGTCCAGGCTGCGGATTGAGCACCTTTATTGCTTCTGTAATCCTCTTTCCTTTATCGCTGTAGTACTGCCAATCTTCGTACAGCAGGCTAATTGTCGAAAACGTTACCCAGCCGATTACGGAGCAGAGAGCGGCATAGGAAGCAATTTTTTTCGTCTGCGTCGTTTGCTGAATATTCTGAGCGAGTCTCTTCAACTTGGCTCTGTCGATGAAGACGAACAATGTCGTCATTGTGCAGGTCAAAAGTGTTAGATGAACCCTTGGGGGCAGTTTCATGAAAAACGCAAGATATAGAATCAGCAAAACAATTCCTGAAAGCCAAGCGGCAAGTCTTTTGGGGGTCATGATTTTGAAATCAAGCAACCAGACCATTGACAGGCAAATAAGTAGAACAGGCAAAATGTCGGTGCCAAAAACCCACTGAAGTTTACGGGCTGTGAATGGAATTTTCGATCCGTCTACAGAGAGTGATAGTGCATCAGTTGTGAATACATCTCTGTCTGCAACGAAAAACTGTTTCACAAGCGCAAAATCATTGTTGCTCAATTGATGTTTTTTCTCGCTTATGTATTCTCTGTCGGAGTCGGCTATTTCGCTGAAGGGTTTGAACAAATCTCGCACACCGGCGTAAATAGGCTGTGTGTCGTAGTAGATATTGTTGGCTATCTTGAGACCGACCCCAATGAGCACCGCGACAACAAAGCAGCAAAGCGGCTTTGCATTGCGTTTTATCAAATCCAATTTCCCGGGCGCAATTGCCAGCACTGTTATCGAACTAAACAAGATCACAAGCATGAAGGGTTCAAATCTGATCATTGCAGCAAAGACAGTGGCAATAAAGCCAACCCAGACTATCCAATTAGGAAATCTATTTGCGGGAAAGCGTTGCGTCAGCGGCAGGCAGAAAATTGACAGAAAGCCTGCTTGTGTGAGGAGCGCTGCCGTGCTCGTATACTGCAGTCCGTTTACCACCTGCGCACCGATTGCAAGATAGTACGCAATAAACAGAGCGGCGCCGACCTTCATCTTGAAGCGCAACATGAATACCGCTGCAAATATGGTGAAGCTTGCGAACAAAGCACTAAAGAGATAAATGGAATACCAGGGAATGTCGGGAATGAGTTGGTATAGCAACATCAAAGGATAGGTAATTAGGACGTTGGTAAACCACGTCATGAATGTTGGAGTGTGGGTAAGTCCGACGCCGGAAAGAAGAAGGGTGAAGTTGAGATCATCGACAGTCTCGAAGTGCGCGGGAAAAAGAAGCTGGGTAATTGCCATGCAAGTTGCGACCAGGGCAAACGCATATACAAGGATAGTGCGAACAGATTGCCTGGAATCCTTCGGCGCTTCTGAGCCCTGTGGAACTGGACGGGATGGAACGTTTCCCGATGAGTTTGATTTGGTCATTTTCGCGAAAGCTCCAGCGAGCAGCAATCAGCATGCGTTTCCGTTCCTGCCTGGGTAGATCTTAGCACCCTGAAATAGGACGACATCAGAGACGTCAACGCAGTTACAATCCAAGGTTAGATGAAAAATAGCCCCTTCAAAGCGCTTATACTTTGAAATATCCTATTGAGGATTTCTCCCGTGGACCGCACAGTTTGAAACATTTGCTGAGCGGTAAAAACAGCAATCCGCAATATGACCTCTGCGTTGTCAATTAAGCATAGTAAGAAGAGCGTTTTGGCTGCTGTGTTTCTTGCGGCGCTCGCGTTTGCGTGTTTCAGCCCTTCGCTCTTGGTTGGATTTCTAAGTGACGATGGGTCCCAGTACGTCTACATATCCAACTACCTGCGCACTCAACCTTCGCTTTTGCTGCAGAACTTTGCCAGTTGCTGGATGCAGGAGCCGCTCTGGGGATTGCACTATCGACCGATGATGTTACTTCCGCTAGTGTTCGATGTGCTGGTTTGGAATCACAATGCGATCGGTTGGCACCTAACATGTCTGATTATTCATGCTTCGTGCACTGTGTTGATGTTCTTTCTCGCTAGAAGGCTTTTAAGTAATTTAGCTGGGCTCGATGGAATAGCAATTCCCTTTCTTGCTGGTGCATTGTTCGCGGCGCATCCGCTTCATGCAGAATCGGTGGCGTGGATTTGTGGTCGTGTAGACAGCGTTTGCACGCTATTTTATTTGTCCAGTTTTCTTACTTTTCTGTATTCGTTGGACGCTGGGAGTAGTCGCAAGAAGAGTTTGAGAATACTTAGTCAGGGTTTGTGTTTCGCTGCATTGTTGACAAAGGAATTGGGCGCCACTCTACCTGTGGTTCTTTCCTGGTATATGTTTTGCCTGCAACTGAAGGAAGTTTCTTGGCGTCAAGCAGTTTTTGCGTCTTTCAAGACAACGAGAGCATATTGGCTATTGTTGTTTGTTTATCTAATCGCACGCTCCCTTTCTCTGGGCACCTTATATGGTGGCTATCATGGATTTGGCAATGTTGTGCTGGACGCGATTTGGTTGCCGGGACTGCTCAATTGGAAGCTATTGCAAGGGGTCTTTTTTCCAATTTCTCTTTCTCAAATGGAGGAATTAGGAGGCGCAATGAATGCTTTACTTTTCCTTCACGCGATGATGGCACTCGCATGTGCCGCCCGCTTTTTCTTGGTGCGCGATTGGGGAGTTTGGAAGGCGATTCTCTTTCTTTTGGGCTGGTTGAGTATTGCATTTGCACTCGTTGCGCGAGTCTGGTATGCGGCCGGAGGCTTGCCGGGAGGGCGGCATTTCTATCTCGTCAGCGTTCCATTTTGCATTTTGTCGGTTCTTCTCGTTGTTCCTTCTGCCACGAAGAATGCGGCACAGAAGAAACTCCGGAAGTTTGCTATCGGGGTGGTGGCAATTTATTGCTTCCTATTGGCTGCATTGGCAATGAAGGGCAATGAACCCTGGATTTCTGCCAGCAGGTATGAGGCGGCAATTGAAAACGGCATCTCCGATTTGGCGAATAAGAATCCACAAGCTAAGCGCCTTCTGTTCCTGAACGTGCCGACAACATTCGATCACCTGCCACTCTACCCGACATTCATCAATTTGCAGGGATGCCTCAAACAGCCAATCTATTCTCCCGGTTTAGATAGAAAGATCGCAGCGCTCAGGGCTCACATCTTCAATCTCGACCTGATAAACAAAAGTGCGCTTGCCGCTAATCTGGTGGAATGTGCAAATACGATTGTTTTTGGTTGGGACGCCGATAAGGGTAGTACATGCATTCTACCGTCCGATTACTACGAGCCCGGAACTGTGCAAGGCGCTGCTGAAGAAAAGGAAATGCAGCTGAAACTCATGAGCAAAGAGCCGAGTTCGGTCACATATTCTTTTCCGTCGGAACCTTCATTCAAGAAAGGACTTTTTGATTGTTTAGAGATTGTCGCTAGCAGTGTCATTACATCGAGCGGAACAGGTATTGAACCGCTGATGCTGTTGTCGTGGAATCAGGATTTGAGCAGCCGCAATCGAGGGGTCCTAACTATGTATAGAACACCGGAGGGTGCGCGTTCTTGTTGGCGCTTTGATGATACTGACGGGTTGGCCAGTTCACTTACTTGTTACATCGAGGCTGACGGAAAACCACACAAATATCGTTTTCAGCTTTCTGAAATTGCCAGCTGGATCTTGTTTGGCAAATTGTCTGACATGCGGTTGACTGTCGCGCCTGCTAACACCGTAATTCATTCGGTGCGTTTTCTGAATTTAGACAACGAGATTCCGAAGTTGCATGCCTCCCCATTGCACTGGACGCGTCAACAGAATGGAACCGTTGTGCCGAAGTCGAAGGATGCACTTGTACTAAATTTCGATGCAGCAAAAATTGCCGGTGCCAATTACGTGATGGCGGAAATCTCAAAGCCATTCGAATATTTTGATTACTTCAATTCTTCCTATCGACAAAGCACTTTGTCTCCAAAGAGCATGAAAAAATATTCGCTAGAAGGATTGAAGGGCGAAATGACTCTTTGGAGTGAAGACTTCAAGGTGGCAGGAGAGTATGACGTCAGAATTGCAGCCTTCGACAAAGACGGAAGGCTTTTGGGCTATGTAAGCGATCCTGTGACTATTCGGATTTAGAAACACCAGGGAAGTTCGCATATATAAGGAATATGTTTTTGGGGGCGGGTTACGCTGCTTGGAAACCGATGGGGAATGCCTGTGTGTCTTGTAGGGCAAGGCTTTGCTGCGTTTTTTAGCACTAGTTGGTTCCGTTCTTGCTGCCTTGACACTGCCTTGGCAGAAATGCTATTTTACCAATAGGTTAATTAACCGAATGGTGAAATACGAATGCAGCAGCAGCAAGATCGATTGAGTTCCACTTTCGCAGCACTGGCTGATCCTACAAGGCGAGCCATTCTTGCTCGTCTTGCCGCCGGTGAGTTTTCAGTGACGGAGATTGCGGAGCCTTTTGATATGAGCCTTCCCGCCATAACCAAGCATTTGAAAGTGCTTGAGCGTGCCGGTCTAATTTCTCGTAGTCGCGAGGCACAGTGGCGTCCCTGCAAACTGGAGGCCAGACCACTCCAGCAAGCGGCTGATTGGGTCGAGCAGTATCGAAAGTTTTGGGAAGAAAGTTTCGATCGGCTTGAGGACTATCTCAGCGAATTGCAGGCAAAGGAAAAACCAATAGATAAGGACAATGACAAAGACAATAAAGGAAAAAGTGATGGCAAATCAAAACCATAGTTCGGCAACGACAATTGAGCCGATATTCGAGATCTCTCGCACGATTAACGCACCTCGCGAACTTGTCTTTGAGATGTGGACGGATCCGGTACACCTGTCGAAATGGTGGGGACCACTCTGTTTTACATCTCGATGCGAATTGGATTTGCGGGTCGGTGGTCAGTACAAATTTACGATGATCGATCCCGACGGTGTAGAGTTTCCGATGAATGGTATCTATCGGGAGATTGTTCGTCCTGAGCGCATTGTCATGACTATTGTTGTAGACAATCATCCTAAAGAATGGCATGACTTGGTTGGCGCTAATTTGCAAGACAAAAATGCGAAAGTGCATGAGCAGCTCATGACCGTAGTCTTTGAAGAAGTAGATGGAAAGACCAACGTAGCGGTTAAAACTCGTTTTCATAACGTTGAAGAACGAGATGCGTTCGTGAAGGTCGGGATGACAGAAGGTTGGTCGCAGCAATTTGAAAAACTGTCTGATCTTGTCGCGAAGCTCGCTCAATAGAAAGGAGAACGAAAATGGCTGCAGATAGCAAAGAAACAACGATTCCGGGAAAGACATTTGAGATGACGCGTGTTGTAAATGCGCCACGCGATTTGCTTTTCAAAGTCTGCACGGAGCGCGAGCATCTCGCGCACTGGTGGGGGCCCAAAGGATTTGCACTCGACGTTTTTAAGTTCGAGCCGAAGTCTGGTGGAGTGTTTCACTTTAAAATGTCTGGTCCCTCAATGGAAATGTGGGGCAAATGGATCATTCGTGAAATCAAGGCACCTGAACGACTGGTTTTTGTTAGTTGCTTCTCTGATCCGGACTGTGGTTCCACGAGGCACCCGATGGCGCCAGAGTGGCCTCTGGAAACTCTTTGTACGTGGACGTTTGAAGAGCAAGGTGCTAAGACTAAATTGACTATTCAAGCCGTGCCCATCAATGCGAGTGAAATCGAGCGCAAGACGTTCGAAGATGGATTCGAATCAATGAAGGGTGGCAACACTGGAATGCTCGACAATATGGAAGAGTATTTGAAGACGCTGGTCTAGATTCAGAAAACTGCAGGGCGACGCATGGCGTCGCCCCTACGGTTTGTTCGATGCGTCGCTCCTACGGTTTGTTCGATGCATCGCCTTGCAGCATGCGTGGAGAAACAAGTTTCGCAGCGTGGAGAAACGCGTTACTCGATGCGCGTTTTCGGGTCCAGTCCCCAGCCGATCAAGATTTCGCGCTC
>PNLN01000019.1 GCA_013823055.1 Cyanobacteria bacterium DS2.3.42 | reverse complement strand
CAATAAATCGACCAGAGCATCCAACCTTCGCTCAAATCATTGCGAACCATGCGCACATCGATCGACATGGCTGTCTCTTTCTGCTGCTTTGCCTCGGTCAAGACGCGCTGCAGGCGCTCTCTATCTGCCTCGACGACGAATTCGGAAAATGGTCTGGTCACCAATTCGACCGGCTCATAGCCCCAATTTTGTTTTGCGGCCGGGCTCATTTGCTTGAATACGGCATCTTCGGTAAGAGAACAAATTACATCTTTGGCGTTGTCTATGATTGCCCTTTCGCGCTGTGAAACCACTTCCAGCGTGATCGCCATTTTGTGAAACATGTTATCGAGACGGGCTATTTCATCATTGCCTTCGAGCGGGCGGCGCAAGGGCCGATGTTCTGCAAGCAATTGCGCGTTGCCTGAGATCGTCGCCAGGCGGTCGGTGATGTTGCGTCCGAAGTAAATCGCCAGCCCGAAAGTCAAAAGAATCTGCAGGATCATTCCTGCCAAAATCCACAACTGCACCAACATTCTCAATTGCTGAGTTTTTTCGGGATGCATTTCCTGATAGTTCATTTCTTGCCGGTGAATGGCTGCTGCCCCGGTGACTATCGCGCGCAAGTGATCCGTCACCATCATCCGCGCCTCGTGCGTTAGGATGTAGTGCTCGCCTGATTCCATGCGTCTCTTGTAATGCAAGAGCGTCTCAACCGCTGTATTGGTGACCTTTTCCAATTCGGCGACGTTTTTTTCTTGGATCGCATTGCCCTTGACCATTTGCTTGAGTTCGCTCATTTCTCTGGGCACTTCTTTGATCTGGTTCATCATGCGCTGCTCAAATGACGGCGAATGAGTAAATCCCCAGAGGGTAAAATTAGCGCCGCCTTCCCAGATAAGCCGGACCACGGACTGCGTTTGTCCGATAATCATTTTTGAATAGAAGGACTTTTGCGCCTCAGCTTCGGCAGATTGCTGCAAAAAGACTAGAATCGCCACGAAAACGGTTTCTGTCAGCAGCGGCAGCGCTACTATCAAAATTCCTTTTTGGCGTAATTTAAGGTCCTGAAGCATGTATTCGCTTTGAAGACGCCTATTTCCAATACTTGTAGTCCTATACCCGATTAATCTGTCGCCGATTGGTAAATTAGGCGCAAATCGGGCTTTCGGAGAACTTGCGACAGCGCTTGCAACAGAACTTGCAGCGGAAGTGGCAGCGGAAGTTGCACGAGAACTTTTCCGGCAAATTGCGCTGCTGTGTTTTACCTCTATAAAGAGAAGGTAGAACTATAACTGTTGGGGGTTTTTGGCGTACTGCCGATAAAAATATGGCGTTTTCGAAAAAACACTTAGACGGACTCATGTATATGGCTGGTCGGGCATTTGATAATGCCGACTATTTGGCTGCGCAAAGGCATTATGAAGACGCGCTCGCCTTGATGGAAAGGAACGGTCTGGAGGAGTCCGAGGAGGCGCTGGCGTGCTTCAAGAATCTGGCTGCCATCTATTACTCCGACGGCAAATTAGACAAAGCCATCACCGCCTACAGCCGTCTGGTTGTCGCCTCTGAAGCCCTGCTTGGTGAGGGCAACCGCGATGTTATCGCCAACATGTTTATCCTGGCAAAAGTTTGCGATGGCGCCGGCGCCTCTGAGGATGCCGCCAATATATACAATCGCGTGCTGCGTTTGGCGGAGCAACACCTGCCCAAAGGTGATGTGCTAATCAAGCACATTCGCGAGGCCGCGTCGATCAGATCGGCGCCGCAGAAGGAATTCAAACAGAAAGTCACAGCACTCGAATTGCCCAAGCCTGTCTTCAAGGAAACTATGGAGACTTTGGTGGGTGGTGGCGAGCCTGGCGGGCGCAAACAGTTTTTGAAGAAAAATCAGATTGTTTTTTCTACAGTCGGTTCCCTGCTTCTGGCTGTGCTTGCCGCTGGCTGGTTCATGTGGATGACGGCCGGCACGGAATTTCATGCGCCTACCGCACCGGGAATTTCGCAAGAATCGTTCAAGGTGGAAGGGCAAACTTTTAGAACGCCTGATGGCAAGATAACTTTGACTGTTGGCGAGCAGCTGACCGGGACGTTGAAAACGCCTTTGGAAACCATTCAGTTCAATTACAAAACAATCGACTTTTCAATTGAAGGTATCCAAACTCTTTTAGTGGGTGCATTTGCGAGAAAGGAAGTCTGGCTGGAACAGACCCCAAACGGTTTTGCCGGACCGAACGGATTTCTCATTCACACAGATGAAGCTCCTGAAGTGAAGACCGTGGAGCAGATGCGCAAACTCGGTGCTCACCTGGAAGAGTATTACGCGAAGAACGGAACATTCCCACCTCGGCTTGAGAAATGGACCGGCGATCCGGCTGTGAAGCTAATAAATTCCGTAACCAAGCAAGACATGATTCCGACTTACCAGTTGATGTCGAAGTATCAAATCGTTTTTGCTGGTGTGCCCAACCCAGATGATTTCCCCAAGGAACTTGCCGCCGGCGGACATTGGAATAATGAGCCGGAAGCTGGACCTGGCAGTGTCAACGCTTTTGCAATCGTTACCGACAAAAAGGTCGACGAAGAATTCTATCGAGTCTCTCCGGTCTACATGCAAGGTTTCGATCGCAAGGGGGAAGTAATTCCCTCGGCAATTCCCGGTGTTTCTTACTTCTACTGCGCGCAGCCGGCCAATCATGTTGAGGGCGGTGACGGAGTGGGTGACGCGTATTATAAAAAGCTTGTTGCCACTTTCAATGGTGCCAATATTTTCGTCGTTAAAGAAGGCGCTTCTCTGTTTGGGCTGCTACCTCTTAAGTTCACGCTGCCAATTATCTTCGGCTGCCTAACCGGTTTTACACTTATCCTCTGGGCGCTCGTCGACGCAGCAAAACGTTTGGAGAACAAGAAAATGCTGCCCACTTTGCTCGAAGTGCTGACAGCCGTTTTTGCACTGATATGGCTCGCCTGGTACATCAATCGCTTGATACCATAGGAGGCGCCGTATGCCGGATATGGACGATAGTGCGCCCACAAGCGCGCTTTACCGCAAGCTTCACAACCATCAACCGGCAGACGAACGCGACCGCTGGCGTCGAGCTCTGTATTTTTCCACTGCTATCGGTATTCGCTGTCTCGATCTTCTTTCCGATTACATGCGCTATTGCCTGAGACCAAATCGCATGGGCGAAACTCCCAACTACCCGATTAATGATGAGTCTGCAGAAGTGCACCATCAAGCCGTCAAAGAGTTGCTTGGATTGAGTATCTGGTTGACTATGGTCGACCAGCTAGATGGCGATGTTCCGAGCTGGCTGCGCGAGTTCTTTATCGATTGTTGGGCCGCGGCTGACAAGCTCTATCCTGATCCTTCCAGCCAGGAAATCATGTCTACTTATGAAAATGAGCTTGGCTCTGACAACGTGTGCGAGGCTGTGTCCACGCGCTTATGTTACAAGCTGGAATTGGAAGACACCAAGGGTGATGCCTGTATCAAGCTTGGCGAGATGCTGCGAGATAACGGCCAGGCTCGCGCGGATCTGCTGTTTTACGCGCTGTCCGCTCCGCACACTGCACTCGATAAATCCATCGATCAGCTGAAAGACTATTAGAGCGAGAAACGCCTTTGTAGGGGCGACGCCATGCGTCGCCCGCGTGGACGTATGCAATGCGCCACGCGTTTCTGAACCTGTTGAGGCACATGTCTACATGCGGCTCTTGTTGAGAGTCGCATGTAGTTCCCCTATACCATTGCCTATGCTTGCCGCACGCGAGCTACAAGTTCTTTCTTGTTGTGACGGTTCAAGAAATTCCAGACAGCATCGGTTGCTTTGAATTTGGTTGCTGCCGTGGTGCTTTCTGGGCCGCCCGGCCAATCGTGGTTTCCGTCTTTCAGATTGTAAAAAGTAACTTCTCGGCCGCTGGCGGTGTCGACAGCGCTGTAGGTTTGAATCGGCTCGCCTGACGATTTGCGCAGAGTTGGTGTGATGCCGTTGGCGTCTGCCCAGACTTCAAAGGCTTTCAATGACGAGAGCACGCGCGGCGCGCCGAAGATGCTGGCGAGCATTCCTCCGCGAGCCGGAATAACGTCATCGCTGCTTCCGTGGATCAGAAGAGCATTCATGTCTCCTTTTGGCTTATCTTGTTTTTTCAACATTCCGCCACTGACGCTGGCAACTGCTGCAATTCGGTCATTGAGTTTTGCTGCCGCTTCCTGCGCCATCATGGCGCCGTTGGAGAAGCCGACCAGATAAATTCGATCTTGATCGACGTTCAGTTTTGCTGGAATAACATCGGTCAGTTGCCTGATGAAGTCGACATCGTCCGAGCGATAGAGCTGGTTTGTGCCAACGTTCCACCAGCGCAGGTGCTCGCCTATCCACCCGGTGGCGTTGGGAAACACCGCGATGAATCCTTCCTTGTCTGCCTTTTGCTTGAATTCGGATACGCGTGCAATGTCATCTTTGTCTTGCATGAATCCATGCAGCATCACCACCATCGGCATTGGATTTTTGCCATCGTAGTTTGGCGGCACATGTACCGTGACTTCTCTTTCCTTTCCTTGCAGCGTCAGTTTGTAATTGGTATCGCCTTTGTTGTCGGTTACCGTCTGGCTGAAGGCGTGAATATTCTCGACGTACTTATTGATGTCCTTAAGGGAGACGCCATTGTTTTCGAAACCCCATTCATCGTTGGAAGTGGCCATTAAGGACTTGTAGCGATCACTGAGAAACGCCGCGAACAAATGAGGATCAGCTCCATCTACCTTGTGAGGGGTTTTGTCCGCCTTGATTATCTCTTTCTTGTCTATGTATCCATCGCCATCAAGGTCGAACTTCCCGAACAGCTCAGCAATTTTTGCCTGCTCGTTTTGGCTGGAGGTTTCGGCGATGAAACGGCTGTTGTCCTTCGCCGTCGAGGAAAAAGCCAGGCGAAACTCTTGCATATTGTCGCCAACACCTTGATGCTCGCCACTATGCAATGCTGCCGCATCGGCAGATTGATGCTCTCGCTCAAATATTGCCATATTGAAGGATTTCGGAACTGCTGCCATTGGAGGTTCTCGGGATATATACGGATTTACTCCGGAATTGGACATCTGCGGTAATTTCCAGGTTCTTTTACTTCAAAATGGCGTTTTGGCTACCGGGCAGTTCGCCCGACAACCTCACCATGGCAAGCAGTTTCAGTATTTGCGCCTGCTCGGAGTGATATGATCGACAGGTGGCGAATCAGGACTCAATTGAAGTGACCGGTCCGATTTATTTCGGGCTTTTCAGCGTAGCAATGGCTACTCTGATGTACGAGATTTTGCTGACAAGAATCTTCAGTGTGACCATGTGGTACCACTTCGCTTTCATGGCAATTTCAATTGCCATGTTTGGCATGACGGTTGGCGCCATCATCGTCTATCTGTTTCCGAAGTTCTTTCGCGAAGAGAAGGTTCTGAAGCACCTTGCGCTCAGCTCGCTGGCGTTTGCTGTTTCCATTATCTTGAGCTTTGTTTTTCATCTGCTTGTGCCTTTCATTCCTGCAGGCGCAACGTGGGAACATGGGCTGATGTGTGTCAGTTCGACCTTCGTTGTTATCTCAATTCCATTTATATTTAGCGGCATTGCTGTTTGCCTGGCGTTGACCAAATTCACACAGAAGGTAGCAAAACTCTATGCCTTCGACCTGTGCGGTGCCGCCGCTGGATGCATATTGCTGGGTGCCCTTCTAAATTACGTTGATGGGCCTTCCGCGGTTTTCTTCATCGCCGGTTTTGCCGCTGTGGGTGCCTTTCTCTTCACTTTAGGAAAGTCGGAATTTGTAAAACGTTTTGGCGCTCTTTCGCTTGCATCACTCGTTTGTGCAGTTGGGCTGATTGCCTTTGCCACGACCAATTCGGTTATGGCGAGCCAGCAAAAACCATTGCTGCGGCTTAAGTGGGTGCATGGCTACATTGAGCCGACACCTCTTTTCGAGAAGTGGAACTCATTCTCGCGCGTGAAGGTCTCCGGCGATCCCAACGAATTACATCGTCCCTACGCCTGGGGGCTGACAAGCAAGTGGCCGGAAGACAAGAAAGTCAGCGAACTCGAGCTGATGATAGACGCTGGTGCGAACACCTGGCTGACGAAATTCGACGGCGATGAAAGCAAGGTCCAGCACTTGAAGCGGGATCTAACCAACATCGTCCACTACATTCGACCGAATTCGCGAATGTTGATTGTCGGCGTCGGCGGAGGGCGCGATGTCCTGTCCGCGCTTATATTCAAGCAAAAATGGATCGAAGGCGTCGAGATCAATAACAATATTATTTACTCAGTGAATAACGCTTTCGGCGATTACACAGGGCACCTCGATAGCTACCCCAACGTCAAATTCGCATGCGATGAGGCGCGCAGCTATATTGCTCGCTCGAAAGACAAATTCGACATCATTCAAATTTCACTGATTGACACTTTTGCCGCCACTGCAGCCGGTGCCTTCGTCTTGACGGAACATTCGCTCTACACCGTTGAAGCCTGGCGCAGTTTCTTAAACCACCTGGAGCCGGACGGCGTTCTCACCATCTCTCGCTGGTATTTTAGGAACCGACCAGTTGAGATGTATCGTTTGGTCGGACTGGCGACTGCGGCATTGAAAGATCAGGGCATTGAGGATGCGCGCAAGAACATCGTCATTGTTGCTGCCATGAAGGGCGCCCAGGGCGGTCGCGGAATGGACGGCATCGGTACGCTGATGATAAGCAAGAAGCCGTTTACCGAGGCTGACCTTGAGAAAATTTCGAAGTTTGCGGAAGAAAACGACTTCGAGATTGTCCTCAGTCCGACGAAATCCATTGATGATAATTTCTCAAAGATAGCTGAGGCCAAAGACCTGACCCCTCTATTGGCGAGCTTCCCGGTGAATATCTCACCGCCCAATGACGACAGTCCATACTTCTTCCATATGCTGCGCTTCAAGGACATGTTTAATGCTGCGCTTTGGACCAACGGCGTCATGAGTCACAATCCGATGGCTGTGAGCGTGCTCGGATGGCTGACGATAACGGTTATATTCCTGACGTCACTGTGCATCGTTGTGCCCCTGCTCTTGCGCATGAAATCGGCTCCTCTCAAAGGCTCCACGCCATTGCTAATGTATTTCGGCATGATTGGGCTGGGCTTTATGTTCGTCGAAATATCGCAGATGCAGCGCTTGATCGTATTTCTCGGCCACCCTGTTTACGGTTTGTCGGTGGTTTTGTTTACCTTGCTTCTGGCTAGCGGTCTCGGCAGTTTCACAACCAACAATCTCTCCAAGACTGAGAAGATGAGCAGCTTCAATTCGCCGGTTGCGCGGTTTGGAGCACTCTTGATTGTGCCTGTCATCTTCGGCTCCATCACTCCGATGCTGATCTCCAACTTCTCAGGTGCTGATACACCGGCTCGCATCGCCATCGCGGTCGCGCTTCTGTTTCCCCTTGGGCTGTATATGGGAATGGCATTCCCGATTGGCATGCTGATGGCAGGCGGCGCTCAGCGCGAGCTGACACCGTGGCTCTGGGGCATCAACGGCGCAACTTCCGTTTGCGCTTCAGTTCTTGCTGTGGCTATCGCGCTGAACTTCGGCATCACCGTCACCTTCTGGTGCGGTGCGGCGTGCTACCTGCTGGCATTCCTATTTCTGATGTGGGACTACACAGACAAGGCGAAAGCCGGTTCTGCTGAAACACCGGTTGTGTGATGAAACGACTTGCCTAAATTAAAATCCGGATGCTTTCGTATTTCCCGCATCTTAAAGTCACGATTTTTCAACAAATTTTCAGTTTAATACCCACATAATGGCGAGAATCGACCTCCCCGGGCTTTTCCGGGCTCTCACGATTTTAAGGCGGTACAAATTGGCAATCTCCGGGTCAGCATCTGATCATTTCATGGCCACCGTGGATAGCGATGGCAACATCCGTTACGTCTACCGAAACTCCATCTGTGAGTACACAGGCGGCAACGTGCAGACGCGATTGACGGATGGTTCGATAGTAATTTCCAACTCGAATGGGCAGGCGTTGAGCTTCGAGTCGAAGGACGGCATGCGCCTTCTGTACGAATATGCAGGGGCGCCTGCAAAACTAGCCTGTGTTTATTTGCCCGACGACACAAGATTAACGATGGATCGTGACCAGAAGTGGTGTCACATCAACAACGCCGGCACTATTCTTCGTGACGTTGATGGTGAGCCATTCGTTGCTCCTGATGGAAAACTTTGGCTGCGTGGAAAAGATGGCATTTTCAGAATCTTTCCAATCGAAATCGCGCTGTCAGCGCCGAAGGCGCCGCCGAAGAATCTATTGTTCAACCCAGTTCCGACCGCCGTCCGGATCTAGCATCGGCGCGCACGTGCAGTTCGTGAGTCCTCATTCCAAAGCGAAAGGCGGGGTTGGCTCACCGATTCCAACACCGCCCTGCGATTTTTTCTTCCCAGAATTCCGATCAAAGGAGAGAGGTTTCGATCGGACTTTGCAACTTCAATCCTAGGACCCAAATGTTTCAGAAATGTGGCGACTTTTGCGAATCGCATTAGACCTGCATGACGTCTTAGGACAGACTTTGAAGATTGTGGCCAAAGTATTGCACGGACGTTTTCACCGTAATGAAAACGCCCGCACACAGGTGATCGGCGTCCGACTGTCCGGTCGCAGGAATGAACAATCTTGCTGTTACACAAGACATCCAAGTTTGGCTCACATGTGCACACTTATCCGGTCACATCTGTATTTCAGATGTGCAGGCCTCTGCAAACGCGTAGGAGGTTGCGCGCTTCCAAAGTGTGCTCAATCAGCACCGCATCTAAGTTTTTGTTACCTGTTATTTGTTGATGTCTATGTTTCGGATGAAGCCGAGCACTTGCTACGGAAGAATTTTACTGCTTCCCAGAGCGCTCCCAGTCCGACCATACCGTAAACAACTTTTGTCATTGTGGTTCCGTCGCCCAATAGCGAAGTCACAACGTTGTAGTTGAACATCCCTACTAAGCCCCAGTTGATTCCACCGATGAGCAAAAGAACAAATGCAATTAGCTCAAGATTCTTCATTGTTATCACCTTAAGCATCAAATCCGCAAAGCCCAGAACATACACTGTTGAGCTGATTTGCATGCTTACGTACCAGTCTAGTAGTAAAGGCACCAGGATGTCAAGAAGGTTGACCCTAGAAATCCCTGACCCAGTGCGGAAATAGAGGGAGCGGTATCGGTTGTGATGGCATAGTTACCGTCGACATCGGTAACGGTAATCCCTCTTGGTGTCTCGGTTTTGCAAGGAACGAAGGATGTTGGCGGCGCGGTTTAATAGCTTGAAAGATCGAAATTTTCCTGCCTGGCCAGTGTTCTGGAGTTGCAGCTTAGATTGTCACGGTGCTCGCTCGTCAAAATTGCCTTTTTAAGCTTGGCTCCAATCGATACCTCTGTCTGGCATAGCCTTTTACTATCCCGACTCGGATAAAACTTTTTTGTCCCTGTCCTCATTGCCGCCATTTAGCCCAGCAGGCACCCAGCCCAGTCATGGTGTTATGATCCGTGCCCAGATATCTACTTATTTGAGCTTGAAAATAAATGATTTCGAACAGGTCAAAGGCACTAATTTGCGCGCTCAGCATCTCTGCCGTTTCAGCGAGCGTTTGTGAGGCGTACCAGCCGCCTTTTGCAGTAATGAGAGGCATGCCTTCAAGAACGACCAAGACTGCTCATAAGCACGTTTCGAAAGAACCCCACGCCGCGGGCAGGGTCAAGTGGAACGATTGGAGCGACGAGGTCTTCGCCCGCGCAAAGAAAGAAGACAAGCTGGTTCTTCTCGATCTAGAGGCTGTCTGGTGTCACTGGTGCCATGTAATGGATGAGAAAACATACTCTGATCCAAGTGTTGTGCACCTTCTGGACAAGAGTGTTATTGCCGTAAAGGTTGACCAAGACTCGCGACCTGACCTGTCGAACAAGTATGAAAAATATGGCTGGCCGGCGATCATCGTCTTCAATGCGGACGGCAAAGAGCTGGCAAAGCGATCCGGCTATATTGAGTCTGAAGAGTTCAAAAAGATGATCAAGGAGCTTGCCGACAATCCCGACAAGCCTGAACCAGAGGCGGTAGAAGAGAAAATCAGCTACTCGGCAAACAATATTTTGACCGCCGATCAAAGGAAAGATCTCAACTTCAAGCACGTCGATGGTTACGATGCGGAGTTCGGCGGCTGGGGCATAGGCGGTCACAAGTTTCTTGATTGGAATAGTGCTGAGTACTCGTTGCAGCTGGCAAAGGAAGGCGACCAGGCTGCTCTGGAGCGCGTCAGAAAGACTTTGGACGCTCATCATAAGTTGCTCGACCCTGTCTTCGGCGGCGTCTACCAGTACTCCACCAAAGGCGATTGGGACCATCCGCACTTTGAGAAAATTATGGAGACTCAGGCGGAGTGCTTGCGTTTCTATTCAATTGCCGGCATGGTGCTCAACGACCCGAAGTATATTGACAGCGCTAAATCCATTGAGAAGTACTTACGCGACTTTATGCTCAGCTCCGAAGGTACTTTCTACACCAGCCAAGACGCTGATTTGAAGCCGGGTGAGCATTCGGCAGAGTACTTCCGTCTGAGCGATAAAGAACGTCGAGCACAGGGCATTCCACGCATAGACAAACATATTTATTCGCGGGAAAACGGTTGGGCGATCAATGCTATTGCCTATCTCTACATGGCGACCGGCAACGAGGATTACCTGAATGAAGCTGAAAAAGCGACGCAGTGGATTATCGCCAATCGTTCAATTGAGGGTGGTGGATTTCGTCACGATCAAACTGATAAGGGTGGACCTTATCTCGGAGACACGCTGTCCATGGGACGCGCCTTTCTCACTTTGTATCAAGCCACAGGTGATTTGCAGTGGTTGAAAAGGGCGACTCAAGCTGCAGATTTCATCGCTAAACACTTTGAGAACAAAGAGGCGAAAGACAAGCTTTCAACCGGTTTTCTGACAGCAGAAGCCAAAGCTGGAGAGATTGTCGCGCCCGAACCTTTGCTGGAAGAAAACCAGGTCATCTGTCGATTTGCCAACTTGCTCAATCAATACACTGGAGAAGCCAGGCACAAGCAAATGGCTGAGTCTGCCATGCGTTATCTTTCGACGCCGGACATCATTGCTAAAAGGCGTATTCTTGTTGCGGGTACGCTTCTTGCCGATCACGAAATGGCGCATTCTCCTGCTCACATAACTGTCGTCGGTAAGAAGTCCGACCCTCAAGCGAAGGCGCTTTTTTCGACGGCGATCAAATCCCCCCTGATCTACAGACGCATAGATTGGCTGGATAAGAGCGAAGGCACGTTGCCGAACCTTGATGTGGACTTTCCCGATCTTGGAAAGGCGGCGGCGTTTTTCTGCTCTGATGGTCGTTGCTCTTCTCCTGCATATCAGCCTGAAGACCTCACCAAGCGATTAGAGAGGGGCAAGTGAAGCGTTTCACGAGCAACGTCATTGTCCTGATCGCAACGCTTGTAGCGTCGTCTGCGCCTGCTTTTGCAGCCGTGGATCTCCAGCACACGCTTTTCACCGAGGATTTGAAACAGTACGTCGAAAACGATCTGGTTCACTACAAAAAATGGAAACTGCATCCCGAGCAGTTGGAAAAGTATTTGAAGTCGCTGGCGGATATCAGTCAAGACGAGTACGAAAAGCTTTCGAAGCAGGACAAAGAAGCGCTCTGGATCAATGCCTACAATGCCTTCACAATTAAAGTAGTGCTCGACCATTATCCAATCAACGGAAAAGACCCCTATTATCCGAAGAACAGTTTCAGGCAAATTCCAGATGCGTGGGAAGAATATTTTTTCGTTGTCGCTGGTCGCCGCGTCAGTCTTTATGACATAGAGCACGACATAGGTAGACGCTTGCACGATCCGCGCATTCATTTCGCCGTGGTTTGTGCGGCTAAAGGTTGCGCCAAAATTAATAAGGATGCGTACATCGGAAAGACCATAGATGCGGCTCTGGAAGCACAGACAGACAAGTTTATCCTGAACACGCAGAATGTTGAGTTCGATCACAAACAGAAAGTAGTTCGTGTTTCTAAGCTCTTCTCATGGTTTCCATTGGATTTTCTCAACGCTGTCGGTTTCAAAACCGTGCCTTTTCCACCGCCCAAGGATGACGAAGTTGTGCTTCGCTACATCGTTTCGCGCAGCCCGAAGGAAGTGCAAGAGCGATTCAAAACCGATGATGACTATCGCGCCTATCAGGTTGTCTACAAAGAATACGATTGGTCTCTAAACGACGCGGATTAGCTTTGATATTGGTCGACGCATGGCGTCGACCCTACAATTGTTAGTTGTCCCGCGAAACTGCAGGCAAAGATTCACTCTCTCCAAGCGCTTCTGCAATGAAGTTAGTGGCAATTGCCTGGCGTAAACTGATGCCGATTTTTGGTGCCGGATCCGGCAAGAGATTAGCAAAGGCGCGACCGGAGTTGTAATCGAAATGCCCAACCATGTGGAGTACTCTGCCTTTTCCAAACTGAAAAGTTGCAGCTAGATCCCCTCGGCCGGTTGAGTCGTCAGATTTCAATTGCACGCTCTTGACCAGGATGTCCACTTCTCCTGTCTTGATAATTCGCATGAGCTGGCTCTTTCTGTCGAGTTTCCAGTGTGCATTGGGTACGGTGCCCCGCGTCAACACAGGATCATTGCTGCTCATTCGCGCATCGACGACTCTTGTATCGCTTGTGTTGTCGCCATTCCACTCGATGTATCCGGGAATTGCTTTCTGCAAGCATCCTTCCAGTGCCCAGTCGGTGGTAAGCAAATAGCCACCCCCGTGAACGAACTTTCTGATTGCTGCCAGCCCATCGACAGGGACGTTGCCGGCGCAATCGACGATGAGAATCCTTGATTTGCTCAAGTCGTATTTGCTCAATTGATCGGGTGCTACTTTTGTGCAACCCAGACCAAAGGTTCGAAGTATATGTCCTGAGTCATCCCATTTACCTTTGACTTCGATGATCTGTTCTCTTTGAGTTTTGAGATTGCCTTGCAATTCCGGATGGTTTTTCTCCAGCCAGGCCTTGAAAGTTTTAGCCTCGACAATCGCTTCTTTTGCTGGAGGATAGTGGAAGGACGTTGGCTCTTGCTGAATCAAGCCGTAGCGTGGGGGAGATGGATTCGAATTTTGTTGCGAACTGCCGAAGTGGCTGACGCCACCTTCGAGCATGTTTCCTTTTTTCTTTGGTCCCGGTATTCCATGCCCGGCGCCGTGTTCCTCAACTGCTGCACTCGGTTCGGTGTTTTCACTTTCGTAACTTTCAGCGCTAGGAGGTCTGGTTCTGCGAATCGGTCGCTGGTCTGCGCCGCCATCACTTTCAGTCTCCATCGGTGCAGATTGTGTACGGCGCGGAGCTTGAAACTGCTCGACTCGTTCGTCATCGACCCAGTCCGATGCCATGACGCTTCCGCAAGCGGACAAAGCTAGCAAACAAGAAAGAGCGAATTTTCGTTTCGAGTGCATGTGATTCCGAAAGGAGCCTATCGATGTTGAGCTAGTGAACCTAGTGAACTGGTTGATCTAAAAGAACCTTATGACCTTTGTGCCGAGACTTGTTGGAGCCCTTATTGGCTAGTATAATCCCCGTCTCTCTTTAACCAGTTGCTCCGGCAAATTAGTCCGAACTTCAAAAGGTGCATCAAATGGCCTACTGGCTTTTCAAAACAGAACCCGACGATTACAGCTATCAAGACCTGGAGAAGGACGGCCGCACGGTTTGGGACGGCGTGGGAAACAATCTGGCGCTCAAGTATATGCGGGAGGTGCACAAAGGTGATCTGGCGCTGATTTATCACACGGGCGATGTTAGGGCCGCCATCGGCATCTGTGAAGTGGTGTCCGAACCATATGTCGATCCTAAGCTTGATGATCCCAAAATGGTTGTCTTTGATGTCAAACCCAAAAAGCTATTACCTAAGCCGGTGACATTGGCTCAAGTGAAAGCGGAGAAGGCTTTTGCGGATTTTTTACTGGTAACAAATTCAAGATTGAGCGCGATGCCGCTAACCGATCAGCAGTGGAAGTATTTCACCACCTGATCTATGTACGCGTTGAAACACGCTTTGCCGGCAAGAACGCAGGGATCTCGGGACTCAGGCGCGTTTGCGCTTAGGCTCTTCGATGGATGCCGGTGCGTCGTTGACACTATTGCGAAGGGAAGCGAGAGCATGAAGGCTCGGCCAAATGACTTCCTTCATTTCTTCCAATTCGTATTCGCCGATTTCGCGGCTGTCATAACGCCTGCACACATCCTCCCAAAGCTGAAAAAGCTTTTTGGGACAGCAGAGCTCACGTGCTTTCTGCTGGAATTCGAGTAAGTCGAATGTTTCTACAGTTTCCATAAATTCCTAGACCCGTACTTCTAATCTCTCACGTAAAGCTCATATAGAGCCCTTATTAACCAGCATGATTTTTATTCGTCGCCCTGTCAAGTTAGAGTTTAATCTTCGCGCTCGTTTTCTACGCTTGTTGCACTTACTAGATATGCGTTAGGCACCATCACCGGTGCCTGGCTGCGAGGCTCGAATCAATTGCTCTGGCTTGGTTTTGGAGAATGGTCGGTAATTCGCAAGAGAAATTTTTTGAAGAATTTTTTTTTTCTGCAGAAAATTTCGTTGTCTTGATCACTTTCGATTTTTTTCGATCTGTTCGATATTTTTTCGATTGCGATCAGTTTCTAACTCTTTTCGATCCTGCTTACCTGCTACCAGCTTCTCTTTTGGGAGAGAACAAAATCTTCTTTTGCATTCGTTCTCAAATTTCTTGTTTTTCTTTTTCAGCGTTCGTCTGTTGCAGAGGACGCAAAGAAGCTGTTGTTGTTCCCCAAAAACCCGGCGGGTCCGGTAAATACCAGACCCGCCCCTTTCCGTTAGTCAAGAAAACTTTTTATTGATAGTCGTGATTGAATTTTTGCGCCGGCATAATTGCCTTGACTGCATTCGAGATCAACTGGCGCAGTCCGCGACGCAAATCCTTCTTCGAGGTCCTTGATTTGGCGAGGCATTCGAGTTCGTTGAGATCAAGTTTTTGAAAACCGCGTTGACTTTCTCTCTTTTCGACTTGCATCGTCATGGTCCTCGGGGGGTGGGGAATCTGTGCTCCAGATGTGAACAGCTTACGTACCATTCGTGGAATAGTTGTGGAATTTTCAAACCGAACCAAATTTGTTTGGCGAAAAAGATTAAATGCCAAAGTCGGCGGCGCGATTTTTGAACTAGAGAAAAGCCCCTATACCCAAAAACCCCAGCGGACTCAATTTCTTGAGTCCGCCCCTTCGAAGAAAAATTTTGCTATCAGTTCGACAGTTACTTAGCCGCGGCCTTTTTGGCAAGGCGGGCTGTTAGCTGTTCAGTCATGCGCCTTAATAGCGAGGGCTTCTGACTGGCGAGTCTCGTTTCCACTTGTTGCTGCAGGCCGAGCTCCTTAAGGTTCAATCTCTGAAAGCTCTTTTGGGGGGAACGGTCTGGGTGTTTCATTGCTACAAGCCTTATTGGACTCAACGAATGCAGTGTAATTTTTTTTTGTGGCAGAATTGTGGAACCAAAGTCACAAATGGAATTTTCTTTTGGTACCCCAAAATACGCTTCCAAAGGGTTGGAAACGCTATGTGGATAGGCAAATAGCTTGCTTCGGTTTTGCGTGACATTGGCTCCGGCTGTAAATATGGCGCATTTTTTTGGAGAAATTCGATGAGTAATGATGAAGTGATGGGGCTGCTGGCTGATGCTGGCGCTTTGGTAACCAATAGCCACATCATCTATACGTCAGGTCGGCATGGCTCTGCCTACATAAATAAGGATGCGCTCTATGTTCATACCGAAGCGACCTCTCGAGTGGGCGAAATGATGGCTCTGGCTTACGATGCAGACGCCGTGGATGTTGTCGCCGGTCCGACAATCGGCGGCGTGGTTCTCTCCCAGTGGGTGGCATATCACCTGACCCGCAGGCGAAAAAACGGAGAAACCCTGGCCGTGTACGCGGAAGAGGAAGGCACGGAGAAAAACCGAATATTTAAGCGCGGCTATGACCTCCATATAAGAGGTAAGAACGTCGTTATAGTCGAGGATGTGGTGACGACAGGCGGCAGTGTGGCCAAGGTCGTGGAAGCCGTGCGGGCGCTAAATGGCAACATCCTGGGCGCAAGCATTCTCTGTAATCGCGGCGGAGTTGGACCGGAAGCCATGGGTGGCGTGGCTTTGAACGCTTTGACGGCAGTGACTTTAGACTCTTACGCCGAAGACGAATGCCCTTTGTGCCGCAATGGAGTTCCTGTGAACACCGCAGTTGGCAAGGGGAAAGCGTACTTGGCTGCAAAATCGTAGAGGGGCGAAGTCGTGCGTCTATCGGTCATCGCCCCGTCTTCGTAGGGGCGAGGCCATGCCTCGCACGGTTTTGGCGATTCGTCGCCCTCTTCGCGCTGCCTTCAAAATTGAAAGGCTACCCCTGTGGCGGTTTTGGGTCTTTCAAAAAAAGATTTGCGTTTCCCCCTAAATCTCATGGACCCTTCGTTATCACCAATGTAAGGGCTGACTGACTAATCAAATCGGAGAGATACAGAGATGAACGCACAAGCTATCCCATTAACGGCTGGACACGGAAGTATGGCGAACTACGCAAATTCCGAAGGCGCCCGTCAATTGGTTCAGCAAAATCTTCAAAAGAGAGCCAACATGCGCTCGACCGGCACCAAACAACCGGCAGCCGTTCCCACCGCTAAAACCTCGTCGACTTCCTTGAAGCCAATGCAATTGAAAAGCAATGAAGGCAAAATCGCTTGCCTGATGTCCTTCTGCAACGTATTGCTCGAAGTCTTAGGTGTTGTCAAAGCTTAACCCCGCAGCAGCCAAAAAAGCCGGTCTTCTCAGCTACCATCTCAGCTGAGGGGACCGTCTTACTTTTTGGGCTTTTGCCTAAATTCAGACGAACTCCCGGTGCGATATCAACTGCCCAGACCAGTGATTGATTTGATCATCTCCGGCAACTGAGTTGGATTAAAGGGCTTTTGCAAAATGCCTTGAGCACCAGCATCCATCAATTCTTTTTCTCTTTCCTGCAGGGACTTGGTCGAGACGAATATGACCGGGATCTTCACGGTGGAGGGATTTCCGCGCAGCGCCTTTAGCGTATCAAGGCCGTTCATAGTCGGCATGACGAAGTCGAGCAAGATGACGTCTGGTTTTTCAGCTTCGGCCAGTCGCACTCCTGCTTCTCCACCGTCGGCTTCGATGACTGTCCAGCCGCCGATCATTGTAAGTGCCAAATTGGCAATCTGGCGATTGTCTTCTTCGTCATCGATGACCAGTACTTTCATTGTCATACTGAAGCTGTGTGCTCCCTGTTTCCTGTTTACCTGTCTTCCTGTTTGCCTTTCCAATTAAAGGCGGCAACCGCGTCATTCCGGCGGGGGCTCCAGTTTATAGCCGACCCCATGAACAGTAGAAAGAATGCTCGGTTGTCCTTCTAAATCCAGCTTTTTGCGCAGGCGTTTTATATATGTGCGAATTGTCTCTGGTGACGCTTCCGACTCCGATGCCCAGACCCTATCTAGGATCGCTTCGGCGCTGAATACCTGATTGGGGTGTCGCATCAAAAATTCAAGCAAAGCGAATTCCTTGGGCAAAAGCGAAATCTCGTCGCCGGAGCGGTGCACTTTGAAGCTGTTGGGTTCCAGCGCCAGATTGCCTACTTTCAAAATCGACCCGGCAAAAGCACTGGGGCGCCTGAGCAGTGCGCGCACGCGTGCGGACAATTCTTTTAGTTCGAAAGGTTTGGTCAGATAATCATCGGCGCCTGCATCAAGCCCCTGCGATTTTTCATCGACATGCTTTTTGGAGGTGAGCATGAGAATTGGAGTCGTGCCGCCTGTGTTTCTGTAATCGCGGCAGACTTCAACGCCGGAAAGCCCCGGCAGCACCCAATCCAGAATAATAATGTCGTATTTGTAGAACTTCAGGCGGTCGAGCGCATCCTCGCCTGTATCGACTGTTTCAACCGTGTGATGTTCACTTTTGAGCCAGCTGCCAATCAGGTCTGAGAAATCAGGTTCGTCCTCGATTACAAGAACTTTCGCCATCGTCGCCCCAAATGCGTAAACGCCGTAAAACGGTCACAAAGCTTTGCCGGGATTGCATTAGACCCTAGGGTCTCTTTCCCCGTGGCCGGATCTTTCCAACCCATTTTTGAAGAGTCAAGGCCCTTCCGCACGGTCGCTCGGCGTTTCGTTTAATAAACCGGGCAAAGACCGCAAAATGGCGACTGCACGAGCGCCGTGGGAAATTCCCCATTGGCCGTGGAAAGATTTAATCGTAGGCTAAATTCGCATATAAGAATGATCTATCAGTAACTGATCAGATAAAAGGGTGAACTGGCGCTGTAATGGCAGAAGGGCTCTCTAGATTCAATAATCCGGAACTGAACCGTGCTCAGGAGCCACCTCCCGACACGGCGGAGTCTCTGCGTGAGCAAATTCGCCAGCACGAATTTATCGACCAGCACCGCGGCCTGCTCGATAGAGCGACCACCAATGTATTAAACCGAGGCGATGAGGCCTCACTTACCGCGCTGAAAGAGCTTGAACAGAAAGTCGCTCAGGGCAAGGTAAAACAAGGCGAAATCGCAAATGCAGTCAAGGCTGACCGTGACGCCATGAATTGGCAGAACGAAGTCAGCATGTACGGCACAGGCTTTCTCAAAGCTACGACGTTGTTCATGCCCGGAAAAGGCAAAATTCCCTGGATGGCTGCCGGGTCCGTCCATGCTGTCGACCAGATTAAAATTGCTCCTGATGTTTCTGCCGGTGAAGTGGTCGCCGACGGCCTTTTGGGCTTCGGCAAAGGCGCCGGGCTGAAAATCATAATGGACAAAGCCAGTGCGACAAGCTGGCGCACCTGGGAAAAGGGTCTTGTCATTGGTAGCGCCGGTGGTGCACTGGAAACAGGCATGCACCGCGAGAATTGGTTCAACAAGGAAGGCCAGCTGGACATCGGCGCTGGCATCGGTCGCACGGCGCAATCGACATTCCTCGGCGCAGGCACTGGTGCAGTCACATTCCATGTCGGTCACAAACTTTTCAAAGGCATATCGGCAAAAACAGGCGGTGCACTCGAGAAAAGCGGTCTTGCCTCCAATATGGGCGTTGGCTTCAGCTTCGGTGTCACCGGCGGTTTCACCGGCGAAGCGATGCACCAGATTCAAACCGGAGAATTCGATCCTGTCAAATTGGCTGTGCGCTCGATGATGCAAGGTGGCGTAGATATGCTGTCCGGCGGCACCGGGTACAAAATCGCTGGTTTGTACATGCCGCAAACACCGGGCACGCACCAGGCATTCTCCCCGAAAGAAGGAGAAGGTCCGTCGCTCATGTC
>PNLN01000250.1 GCA_013823055.1 Cyanobacteria bacterium DS2.3.42 | reverse complement strand
TTGGGACGCCGATAGCGGCGAACTCCAGGAACCAAAGGTTTTTTTCTCAACCACTGACATGTTGAAATCCTCATGCAGACGCCGGATAAAAGATCAATAACTCTAGCATCTTAATAAGGTAATCGGCGCGCGCCTTGGGGTAAGATCGTCGCCATCCCCCGGTCTGTTGCCGAGGGAGCAAGGATCCGGATGTTAGAAACAGTCCAAATATCAATTGCGGAAAAGAATGAGCGTTACTCGGTTTTGGCCGTGATAGAGTCGGCCAATGAAGAGTACGCCAGCATGAGCGATCCGACCTTCTGGCAGGGGTACGAGAAATCGACAAAATGGACGGTAACGACAGATGAGAATGTCATTCGTATTGTGGCAAAGGACGATTCGCAATCTCAACAAATGATCGGCGCCGTGCTGTACGTGCCCGCTTCAGAGACAGGTTTTATCAAGTGTGAATTCCCAAGAATTCGACTGCTGTCAGTGCCTCCACAACATCGCAACAAAGGTGTCGCAAACCTGCTCATCGACTTTTGCGAAAAGCGTGCGCGTAGCGAGGGACACAGAACCATAGCCCTTCACACAACCGCTCTCATGACTTTGGCTCGACAGATGTATGAAAGGCGCGGTTACGTGCGGTATCCGGAAATCGACACGGAGCTGAATTCCGGCATGATGCTCGAAGGGTATCGAAGGGATTTCGCGGACTAAAGAACTGTCTCAAATATGGCGGGCTGAGCGTCTAACGTGACAGACGGAGCGCCTAACGTGACGAGCGGAGGGTCTACTGCGACGGGCTGAGCGGCAGGCGGTGCAAACGGAATTGCTTCGCCGGACGTAGCGAATTCCGGTCTAAAATCTTGCACGATTTGCTGCATAAATTGCCGCTTCATTGCAAACAATCGCTCAATTGAATTACCGCCAGGACCGCCCGTTTCAATCAAAGGCAAGATGATTTCAATTCGTTGATTCTCGCTCGAATCGACATAACATTTCTCCAGTGAATGCCTATCCGATTCAAACCCACAACTTTCGAGCGCCTGCAACAATTGCTCCTTCGGTAAGCGTGAGTGAAAACGAATGAGAAGGTCATAGCCGGTAGCTCCCGCGTTGATGCTGAGCAGGTCTTTGAACTCAGCAAACAAAATCGACAACAGCTCCTGTCTTCGCTTAGACAGCGTCGACCGCTGACGCGCAATCGCCAATTCCAAAGCCCCCGACTCAATCATGCGTGTCAATGCCAGGTGTTCCAGCTTGGGCTGACTAAATGCGCGCGCGTCACAGCCGTCACTCAACCGCTCCAGCAGGTGGTCGGGCACCACAAGATATGCGAGCTGACAAAGCGGACCGAGGTATGTTCCAAAAGAGCCGAGATGCAGAGCGTCTCTAAATTTATTGAAGAGTGATGGCTCGGGCTGCTTTCCATAGCGCAAAACAGCCGCTCCATCATCCTCCAAAAGTATCGCGCCGTTGTGCCCCGCATAACGTGCAAGCTGTTGCCTCCTGCGCTCCGACATGATTACTCCGGTCGGATTTTGTGCCGATGGGCTGACAACTATAAGCTTCACTCCAGAGCGCGGCTCCAACTGCTCAATGACCGCGCCTTCGCGGTCTACCGCCATCAATCGCACGTCGCGGGAGTTTTTCGCAAACTCCCTAATAATGAGGGGGTCGCCAGGATTCTCAACTGCAACAACGTCCTCAGCCGCAAGCAGGTGCTTGGAAATAAATGCCAGCGCCTGCAATTTGGAATCAAACAGGAGTACATTTTTGGGATAAACGGACAGGCCGCGCGCACGCTGAAGAAACGCGGAAATCGCCTGGCGCAAACGCGGAATCACCGACTGCTCGCCGGTGCCATCAAACTCCACGAGGCCTCCCTCCAGCACCGCTTGCATGGTCTTCAACCAGGCTCTGGCAGGGACTAAAGCGGCAGGTGGGCGCTGCAATAGTTCGGTAGAACAGATGTCAAATCGATTTCTCGACTCGTGCTCGAATTGGTCGACCCGCCCGTTTTCTCCCGGCAAAACCAGGCGTGGGTTGACTATTGTGCTACCACCGCGGCGCGCAGTGAGGAATCCACGCCCTTTCAACTCCTCGTAACAGCGCACTGCTGTCACCCGGGAAATGCCAAATTGCTCAGCCAGAGAGTAAGTGGACGGAACAGCATCGCCCGGTTTTAAGCGCCCGGCGACTATTTCGGCAATGAAAGATTCCTCGAGCTGCCTGTAGAGTGGCGCATCGTTATTCGACTGACCCGCTAATTCGACTCTTTTTGCCATGCCGGCGCTCCATCACGGTGTGACTGAGACGATAGCTACGGCTCATTTCGGAGTTGTTAAACGCCGGGGCGCCAACAATGACAAGAGCCGGCGCATGTGGGAGAATCTGTCTTCATAAGCCCAATGAATTGAGGCGTCGGCGCACTTGTCAGTACGTAGCATCAAGACTGTCCGCGTGGATTATTTCGCACTGCTAAAAGAGCAGCGCGGGTTGGCCAGCGAAAAATTGCAGACGGAGTGCGCGACTGTGCAGGAGCTGTACGAAGAATTGCAGAAGCGCTACGGCTTTTCGCTAAAACACAGCTCAATTGCAGTGGCGCTCAACGACGAATTTGCAGACTGGAGCCGGACGCTTTGCGAAAGCGACAAGGTCGTGTTCATCCCCCCAGTTGCAGGTGGCTAATTGATGTTTTCTATCTCGAACACACCAATTGATATAGACGCGCTGAAGCAGCTGGTGAACACGCCTGAAGCCGGTGCTTATGTGGCTTTTGAAGGGTGGGTAAGAGAAAGCAACGAAGGCAAAAAAGTAACCGCGCTTGAATATGAAGCGTACGAAGAACTGGCTGTCAAAGAAGGAAAGAAGATTCTCGAGGAAGCGCGCAAGTTCAATATTTTGAAAGCGCAATGCGTCCACAGAACCGGACCATTGAAGATCGGCGAATTGGCTGTGATTGTGGTGGTTTCGTCTGCTCACAGGAAAGAAGCATTCGTCGCATGCGAATTCATCATCAATGAAATCAAAAAGCGCGTGCCTATTTGGAAGAGAGAATCATATGAAGATGGTTCGACTTCATGGGTAAACTGCGCGCACGGGTGTGAAGAGAAACACTCGCACGATCCGGTACCGGAAGGTGCTCGGTCATGAATGTGCTCAACTCAAAGCCTCTGCAAAATACACTGACCGACCGTTTTCAACGAGTGCACACTTACTTGCGCATCTCGGTGACCGACCGCTGCAACCTGCGTTGTGCATACTGCATGCCAGCAGAAGGCATTGTCTACAGGCAGAAGAAAGAGCTTTTGACGTTTGAAGAGATCGAGCGCGTAGCGGCAATCATGGTCAAACTTGGCGTAAACAAGATTCGTTTGACCGGTGGAGAACCAATGGTCAGACGCGATATCGAAAAGCTGGTCGGACGCCTTTCGCGACTTGAAGGTTTGAAAACCGTCGCCATGACGACCAACGCCACTCTCTTGCATGAAAAGGCCGAAATACTGAAGAAGAACGGCATAAAAGCTCTGAATATCAGCCTTGACACACTGAAGAAAGAAAGATTTCTGCAGGTAACAAGAAGAGATCAATTCGATCAAGTTTGGTCGGGTATTCAATCAGCTCTTACTCAAAATTTTGACGAGTTGAAATTGAATGTCGTCGTAATGGCAGGCTTCAATGACGATGAGATCTTGGATTTCGTGGAATTCGCGTTTCACAATCGCATCAATGTGCGCTTTATCGAATTCATGCCGTTTAAAGACAACGAATGGAAAATTGACAAAGTTGTCACCTATAAGGACATGATCTCCACGATAGAAACAAAGTACAAGCTAAACGCATTGTCCGGCGATCCATCGGCTGTCGGTAAGGATTTCGGTATTACGGACAAGAGCGGCAAATCCGGGAAAGGAAGTGTCAGTTTCATTACCTCGATGTCGGATAGCTTCTGCTCGACATGCAATCGACTTAGACTAACTGCTGATGGTTCGGTAAAGTCATGTTTGTTCTACCCTGCCGAAATCAATTTGCGCGACAGGATGCGTGAAGGCGCTGACGATGCAGAAGTCGAAGAGATGATTCGATATTCATTGTCGCTAAAACCGGAAGCACACGCACCCGCAGAAGAGCTTTCACAATCGGACAACAGAACGATGATCGAAATAGGCGGATAGGCAAGGGCTTGAGCCCAAAGGACTGAGAAGCGAATGCGAGACGTCTCGACCAAAGTAAACACCCTGAGAACAGCGACCGCGCGCGCGACGCTCAAAGCGAGCCCCGACACGATCACACTCATCAAAGAGGGCGGCGCCCCCAAAGGCGATCCGTTGCCGGTGGCAAAAGTAGCGGCAATTCAAGCAGCGAAGAACTGTTCGCAAATCATTCCATATTGCCATCCAATGCCCGTCGACTTTGTTGGTGTTGAATTTGAACTCGATGAAGATGCAATTCACATCAGTACAACTGTCAAGGCCATCTACAAAACCGGCGTCGAGATGGAAGCGCTGACAGCCGCATCGGTAGCCGCACTCACCATTTATGACATGCTGAAGATGGTTGATGAATTGATGCAAATTGAGTCAATCTTGTTGGTTGAAAAGAAAGGCGGGAAATCAGACTTCCGCAACAAACGTGGTGGCATTCTCAAGGCTGCCGTGCTTGTGCTTTCCGATTCCTGCGCTGCCGGAAAGAAACAAGACATATCGGGTCGCATCATCGTCGACAGACTCACCGAAGAAGGGCTTAGCGTCGAGGATTACAAGATCATCCCCGATGATGCAGATGAAGCGAAGAAAGAAATTCTTCGGCTTGCCGATGAGTTAAAAGTCGATTTACTTATCACCACTGGCGGTACCGGGCTATCCACTCGTGACACAACACCGGAAGCAATAAAGGGCTTGATCGAGCGTGAGTTGCCTGGTGTTGCTGAGACTTTGCGCGCATACGGTCAAGAACGCAATCCGTTTGCAATGTTCTCCCGCTCCCTGGCGGGCGTGCGAAACAAAACAGTCATCATCACTCTTCCGGGTTCTACCGGTGGCGTAAAAGACGGCATGAATGCTCTCTTTCCGTTCATCTTCCATGCATTTAAAATGCTCAACGATGAATGCCACGACGACAGAAAAGATGAGCCGAAGTTGCAAGAATTAAAGGGCAAATAAAACTGTAGGGGCGATGCCATGCATCGCCCGGTCAAAAACTGTGGGCGACGCATGGCGTCGCCCCTACACAAGTGAACAGCACACATATGATCACTTTTGAAGAAGCGCTAAAACTCGTCGATGACAATGTCTCGGTTCTAGGCAAAACAGAAGCCTGTCTCGGCGACATGGCTGGATGCTACCTGGCGGAAAACGTCGTTGCACCATTTCCAAGCCCACAGTTCGACAATTCGGCAGTGGACGGGTACGGCGTCAAAACAAGCGATTTAAGCTCCGCCTCGGACAAAACGCCGAAGGAATTGAAGCTCGTCACAGCAATTGCAGCTGGCGCTCCTTCGCAGCTGCAAATCAATGTGGGCGAAGCGGTGAAGATATTTACCGGAGCGCGAGTGCCCTCGTCGTGCGAAGCCGTGGTGATGCGCGAATATTGTCGTGAAGAAAACGGCAGTGTGCTGATTGAATGCGGCGCCCAGCAAGGAGAAAACATTCGGCGCACCGGCGATGAATACAAAAAGGGCGAGACGGTATTAGAATCCGGCATCAAAGCAACTCCTCCGGTAATTGCCTTGCTCGCATCACTCGGGCACGTAAAGTTTCCCGTCTTCAAAAAACCGGTAGTGACACTCGTCGTGACTGGCGATGAATTGGTCGAACCAGGACAACCACTCAAAGATGGGCAAATCTACGACTCCAACGCATATGGCTTGACCGCCGCTCTTAGCGCACTCGGCATCAGCGAATGCAAAAGTGTTGTCGCAAGAGACACCCGAGAAGAAACGCGCAAGTGCTTCGAACAAGCTCTTTCTGAGAGCGACGTGGTCATATCCTCCGGCGGAGTCTCAGTCGGAGACCACGACTACGTCAAGGAAACACTGGAGGCATTGGGTGTAACAACAGTCTTCTGGCGCATTGCAATGAAACCAGGAAAACCTGTCTATTTCGGAGTCATCGATGCGAAAGACGGCAAACGAAAATACGTTTTTGGACTTCCGGGCAATCCAGTCTCGGTTCTCGTTACCTTTCATCAGATTGTAAAACCAGCACTCAGAAAAATGGCGGGCGGAAATTTTTGCGGCAATTCAACGCTCAAAGTGACAGCCGGAGCCGCACTTAAGAAACGCCCAGGCCGTCTCGACTTCGTGCGAGGCATGCTGTCGAGGGGCGAAAACGGCGAACCAACGGCAATTCCGACTCGCGGACAAGAATCACACATGCTTAGCGGGCTCGCCAAAGCCCAGGTTATGCTGCATTTCGACAGAGACCTGGAAAAGCTATCGCCAGGAGATCCGGTCGACGTGACCTTTATTAGTTGGCACGATTGAGAAAATTCATCCCTCCGAACAGTGCAGCCCTCTGCGCAATTGACATCCTTGGCTAATTTAGCTAAAATAGCTAAAACTGTCTAAACGCAAGCAAATAGCCAATGAAGACATTTACTGCCACTGAAGCAAAAAACAAACTTGGCGCCGTCATGGATTCTGCGCTGGTCGAGCCCGTCATGATTGAAAAGTCAGGGCGCAATTCGGTTGTGATTATGGCTGCCTCTGAGTATGAGCGCCTGACTGCAATGGAGGATGCTTACTGGGGCGCCCGTGCAGCAAGAGCAGAAGCCGCTGGTTTTGCCACTCCCGATGAAGTCACCAAGCTAATTGAGGACGCCGGTGATTAGCCTAAACATTACGAAGGAGGCATCTGGCTTCGTTCGTGGACTAGACGCCAAGCAATTCAAACAAGTTATGAACAAGGTTTTGAGTCTCCTGAGCAATCCCACACCGGCAGACTCCAACGCTCTGAGAGGCTACGAAAACCTCCTAAGAGTGGACATCGGAGAGTATAGAATCGTTTATCGCTTCGATGACAAACAAGTTTCTGTTCTCGTCATCGACAAGCGAAACGATGATCAGGCCTACAAGAAGCTGACTCGCAAGAATATATGAGATACGCTCATCAACGAAGGCAATCTTGCCGGTGAGCGCCAGCCAGAATTAACCTGCAAAAGGTCCACGCCACTGGTACTCTTGGGTTGTCATGAACAATTGAGGTCCCTTGCCCAATGTTCCAAGCAATAGCATCCATCGGTGATGGAGCAATTAATGCGGCCCCTATGGCCATGGACTGCAGTGTGGCGCTGGCAGCCGATGTCGGCTTCGGCACTCGTGGAGCTATGGACGCCCTCACTGCGATGACGAAGCCGATGGAAAATACTCCAAGCATCGCTCAATTCTTGTTTAAATGCCCGCTTACAGTAGCCTGAGACAAGCTTAAGCAGAAAAAATCACACCTTCGAGCCTGCGGTTCGACGGCTGCTATCCACTGTCAAACGGGCGTTTCGAGGTTTTCAACTCGACCGCCAGCCACCGGCAAAGCCCGCTTTTCCGGCGCTGTTGCGGTTTCCACCATAGCGCTTTAGAACCCCATCCATACAATTGGGTCAGATCGTCCTCCTTATTTGTATGGAAGTCAGTTATGAGCAACGAATACTTTCAACCGGCCGAAAGCAACGGCGAAGTCCTGAGCAAAATCATTTTGCTGATTTTGGGAATCTTCATCGGCACAGTACTCACAGCCACGTTCTGCTACTTCACGGGCGCAATGAACAGAGGACCGCACATCACGGTTGTCGATGGCGGCGGACCCGGTGCAGCCCACGCAATGGAGAGCCTGCCCAGTTCTGGACCCGCCCAGGTGGCGCCTCAGGACGAAGCCTACCAGCAAGAAGCAATGCAGCCCGCTATGCAGCCGACGATGCCGCAAGCAGCGCCAGGCATGATGGCGGCGCCTCAAGCAAATTACATTCAGACCGGAACTCCGCTCATGATGCCGGACCAGATGCCGCAGACGCAAGTATTCACGCAGCCGGCACCAACGACGCTTTATGCTGGGCAGATGATGGACGACGCAGCACATCCGATTGGGCGCAACGGCCTGCGCGCAAACCCGTGCGTAGATCCGCCTTCATGCCGTGGCCGCGCCTATTCACAAGCTCTTCAATAGACGAAAGTCACGCGAAAGAATAGATCTTCAAAGTAGACAGGCTCATGCTCTGAGCCGTGTTAACATTCACTTATACAGGCTTCTAACTGGTATCACGTACGCGATTCCCATTCGATGATTTGGCAGCAGTTTCAACAGGCAGCAGAAGAGGCACTAGCGCAAGGTCAGCTGGCTGATGCGGAGCGCCTTTTTCGTACTTTTTTAGAAGAGTGCAAGAAGGACGAAAGTGCACACGCCGCGCATGCAAATGCGGCGAAAGGACTCGCCGAGCTGTTGTCGAAGCGCTGCGCTTTCACCGAAGCGGAAGCGATTTTGTTTGGAATACTCAATTCACTCGAAGCTGCTTCGCCTCGGGACAATCTCGCTGTAAGTACGATTCTCGAAGCGCTCGGCACAGTTTATTTGTTGCGCAAGGAATTTTATCGCGCTGCTATTTTCCTCTCTCGCGCTGCGGTTTTGCGGAAGGCAACCAGTGAAGCGAAGAGCGCATCAATGCCCAATCTCCTGGCAAAACTGGCAAAGGCTGAAGTGATGCTCGGCAATTTAGAGATTGCTGAAACCTTGATGAGGCGCGCTCTCAAGAAAAAAGAAGCAATATTCGGAGCGGAACATCCGACTCACGCAGAAGCTTTGTTCGATCTCGGCGATTTGCTCAAGCAAATGGAAAGATACAACGACGCGGAAGTGCTGTTGTTGCGCGCACTTAATTTGGTCGGCGAGCCAAATAGCAAGAACCCCCTTTCCATCAACATTTTAGAAGCACTGGCTGAAGTGTACGCACAAATGGGTCAAACACCCGCGGCGATCGATCTTCTCACCAAAGCACTTTCTTTGTTTGAACAAGACAAAGAAAAAGCACCGCACGAGAATTTAAAATTAAACGCGAGAATCAACAAACTGAAAGGACCTGCCTCGGCTGCTAAAGACAAGTCCGCGCAAGACGATGAATTGGAAATCTTGATGCGCGAATTTGAATACATTGAAGAATTTGATCCGCGCAGCTCGATTCGCTTTTGGGAATTGTCGCAAAAAATCGCCGACTTATTGGAAGAGCGAAGCAAATACTCAGATGCCCTGCGCTTCCGCAAGCAAGAGATGGACTTGACCGAGCGCCTTTTTGGTTATAAGCATCCGGAGTCTGTGCGCTCATTGTCGAGCATGGTGCGCAGCAATTTGATGATGGACGATCTGAAAGAAGCCGGCGCATACTTGCAAGAAATTCTCGATATTCAAGATCTTTGCTTTGGCATCACGCCCGAAGACCGGCTTAACACGCACCTTTTGCTGGCAGAGCTGGCAAGGAAGAGCAACGACCTTTCAAGCGCCGAAAATTGGGTTTATAATTCCGTCAACCTTTTGGAAGTATCGAGCGAAAAAGCAAAACACAGGTTGGTGAAAGAAATTCAGGCGCAGGAAAAACTGCATGCAGAGCGCGGCGAGACTGATTGCGTCAAACGCCTGGGCGAGCTAAAAACATCACTTATGCCGCACGGAAATGATGTTGCAGAGAAAAAGGGCAATCACGTCATCGACGAGAACATGGACAAAGTTATGCGCGAACACGGAATAATTCCGTAGTTTACAGAGTAATCACAAAGCTTTCTGAGTCTTGCACTTGATTGGCTGACAGAAGCCCTCTCGCTCCGAAAATGCAAACTCGGCAAAATCCTTTTCGCCATCTCTATAAGTGTCCGTCTGAACGATTCTGTATCCAACGGCCGCATCGCCCTGTAAGAAATTACCTTGATAAACAACCTCCAAATATTGCGATGGCTCAGCGGGAAGTATGCAACCTGTTCTGCAAAGGGCAAACCAATCAAACTTATTGAACGGCTCTTTCTCCGCCCGCCTCCTCTCTAAATACGTACTTCTCCTTCCTAAGAATCCTTTGGTTTCGTTGTAATACGGCTCGCCGAGTTTGTGCTGAATCTCCAATCTACTCTTACCAATAAGCGGAAACGAATGAAGTAGATCGAACATCATAGAACCTCGATGCGAGACTTGAGTCCAATTAGCTTGATCAAACTTCATGCAGGGCTGAGCAAGAACAGAGTCGACATTCCGCTCAAGATACTGCCAATCAAATCCAGTGGAATAGCTACCACTGATGACTCTTAGATCTTGGTCTTCCCATCCGGTAGTAGTTTTGATTACGCCGAACCGATCAGGGGTGAACCTAAACCGTCTTACTTTGGACATGTCTGGAGAAAACTCCACTTCTATGCAGCCGCACTTCCAGGATCTTCCTTCTTGCTGAGGATGTCCAACAAACTGACAGAGGTGTTGACGAGGCGCTCCTACAAGATATTTGACGCGGTTGAATTCTTTAGCGGCATCTAAAATCTCAGGGTTTTTCCAGCGCCAATCACCAGCAACTAAATGTAGGTAGCCGCCTTCTGCACACTGATCAATCAGAAAACTCCACAGCCGGTTCTTATCATAAATTGCTTGAAGAGCCAGCTTTTCACCGTCGTGCTTTCCGAGGTCGAAATAATCGCGCCGAGCATCCAACTTGATCGCGGTTCTTAGCGGTTTTCCCAATAACGCATGCACGTCCTCTCGACTTTTATTGAACATGCCGGATCTGAATAGATCAAGCAACATGTAGCGGCGCAATTCTACCGAAGCTATCCATGCTTTCGAGTCAAACTTTCGTTGCGCGGGAGACTCCAGCAACTCCGTTTCTAACTTAAATGGATTCAAGGGGACGCGAACATCAGTTTCTGATTTCGCTGCTATGTTCAAAAACAGCAATATGCACATTGCTAAAAGCATTCTGCTAGCAAGATAGAATCGGCGCATAACAATAACACCGCAACGAAAACACTACATCTTCATTGTACAGCGAGCTAAGTTAGACCTGACCGGTCCATTCTTCGCGAGCAACTTTCTTCCATCTGGCGCGAATCGCTTCAAATTCGGCTTCTGAGAGATTTCCTTGATCGACGATTTTGGCATTTTCCAACCAGCGTGTCGGCTTGGTTGTGCCGACAATCATCGTATGAACATTCGGACAGGACAACGTGAATCGCAGAGCTGTCTCACCGACAGTTTCGGGATTGCCGTTGATAAAGTCATACTTCAATTCTTTCAAGCGCTCCCAATATGGCTGAATATAGATGTTCTGCGGGCGGCTTGTGCTGCGCCATGCAGCATTGGCAATCGGTCGTTTTGCAATCACACCCATGCCCTTCTCTCCCGCCAGAGGCAAGAGTTTTTCAATGCACTCCTGATCGGCAATGCTGCACGATGTTTGTAAAACATCAAAAGCACCTGTCTTAATTGCATACACAGCGTCTTCGCCGTCTCCGCTATAGCCGATGGCGCGCACTTTTCCTTCCTGCTTGGCTTTTTCCAAGGCCTTGATGCAGTCACCCTTTTGCAAGATTTTCTTACTGCAGCTATGCAGTTGTAAAAGGTCCACATAATCCGTCTTGAGGCGCTTAAGACTGCGCTCCAAGCTTTCAGCGATGTCCAGTGCTCCCCACGCTTCTTCGCTGTAGGTCCACTTGTGACCGCATTTCGTGAAGAGGTAATAGTCGTCTCTGCGCGATGAGACAGCTTCGCCAATCAGCTCTTCGCTGTCCATATAGCACTCGGCAGTGTCGATTACGTTGAGTCCGGCGTCCAGCGCAGCACTGAGAATCTCTCTTACAGTTGAGGCGGAGGCACCTTCAAAGCCGATTTCAGCGCCGCCAAAGCCCAGAACACTGACTTCCATGCCGGTTTTGCCAAAGACCCTCTTCTCCATAAATCCTCCCGGGATGCGATCTGTCCTGCTCTTTCGGCGATTCCCTGAGGATCCTCGCCTGACAACCGAGCGTCGCCGTCTATATATGATCGATTCTTTTATACCCGATGCGAATCACTTTGGTTAGGTTTGCGCGCTGTTTTTCAATCAAAATTCGCACTTGTCTATTCCTGACAAAACTGGGCCGCTTTCCTGAGAGCCAGAGAGCACAACACAATTTTCAGCACAAGGCGAAGAATGACACCATATGCAGTGCCATCCATACAAAAACCAATTGCCGACAAGCGCTTCAAAAACTGCCACGATCATTGGAAGTCTAAGTTCACACCAGCTAAAATATGCAGATTCGGCTCACGGAACCAGAGGGGTTTGACAGCCAGTGATGTTTAATCGACGAACGAACAAGCGTTGTGCGACTTACCTTTTGGTCGCTTTGACACTGACAATTTTACCTGCTGTGGATGCCATGGCTGCGGGCAATTCTCTTGCCTGGGAGACCTTTTACGACCTGGGCACCCGACTTTTGAAATCGGGTGAATTGCAGGATGCCGAAAAACAAATCACTCTGGCGATGAAGGAAGCACAACACTTTGGTCCGCAAGATGTGCATGTTTTGAAGACGATGAGATTGCTCTCGCAACTCTACAAGGCGCAGAATAAGACCGCCGAAGAAGCAAGCATCAATAAAGTGATTGCCGAGATGGAAGTCAAACTGGGTCAGACAGCGGCTCCAGCGACAGCTGCTGCAAAACCCGCGTGGATGGTTCCGTCCGGAGATGCGGCACGCGCCGAAAAAGCAGGAGCAGGAGCAGGAGCAGGAGCAGCAGCACCTCAGGTAGCGCCGCCTGCAACAAAACCAGCGGCATCAGCGGCAGCCGCTGCCGCTGAAAGCGCAGACAGTTCCGGCGCGGCTGAATCTCAGGCAACTGCCACATATCCTCCATATGGTTCCGCCACAGCCGCTCCAATCACCACAACCGCAGCGCCTGTCGAATCCAGTGCCGCAGCCTCCGCTGCAACCGCAATGCCTATCGAAGACAGGTCCGCGCCATCGACCGCCAGCCCTGCACCATCGGCAGCGAGTGCGACACCAAGCACTACAGTCGACACTGATGTTTCAACATACAGTCAGTCATCGGCGCCCACAAGACAGGCGACTGAATTGAAACAACTCGCCGGTCATATCAACTGGGTGAAGAGCATTGTTTATTCCAAGGACGGAACACGCGCAGTTTCCGGCGGTGCAGACAATTCAGTACGCCTCTGGGACATCACTCAGGGCAAGCAAATTCGCATGTATCCCGGACACACAAATCAAGTCAATTGCGTCGCCTTCACCCCTGACGAAAAGTACATTGTCTCAGGGTCGGACGACTGCACAGTGCGCGTGTTTGACGTAGATAGCGGAAATCAGCTTGCGTGCTACCGCGGTTATTCCAACTTGATCACCAGCATCGACATCTCTGCAGACGGCAAAAGAGCGATTACCGGAAGCTACGATCGCACAGCCAGGGTGCTTTCTCTCCCTGATGGCAAAGAAGTGATGACCCTTGCCGGACACGCGCAACCAGTGCGCTGCGTCGGTTTTTTGACAAACTCCAACAAAGCCGTCAGCGGCTCTGATGACGGTGTTCTGAAATTCTGGGATCTGGGGACACAAAAAGAAATTCGCTCACTTCCGGCGCACGAAGACAGTATTTTGTCCCTGGCCGTTTCAGGCGATGGACAGCGGGTTCTGACCGGCAGCCGAGACTTGAGTGCCAGAGTCTGGGACGTCGAAAAAGGCGAGCGCTCGCAATTACTTGACGGGCACAAAGACTGGGTGGTAAAGGTCGCTTTCGTAGAAGGCTCAGACCGCGCTATCACCGGCAGTTTAGACCAAACAATTCGCACCTGGGAGCTTTCTTCAGGCAAAGAATTAGTTGAAATCAAAGGGCTCAACTTCGGCATCTGGAGCGAGACTTTCTCGCCCGATCGCAAACAAGCTCTCACGGGCAGCAACGACAAAACGATCAGAATCTGGTCACTTCCTGATTAAGCAGCGACCGAAAGGAATTCATGAGCAGGCACATACTGATCGCCAGCAAAGACAAAAAAATTGGCGAGCTAGCCAAAGAGGCAGTGCAATCGCTCGATTACAACGTCGTCGTGGCGGCTGACCTTTCATTGGCTCTCTACCTGACAAACAAGAACATGCCGGACTTGATCGTCACGGATGAAGATCTTATCGGTGGCACTGGTTTTGATTTGCTCTCTGAGCTGAGTTCAGACGAAGAGCTTGGAGTGATTCCGATTTTGTTTATTGGGAAAAACGGCAACGATGGGCAAAAGGCGCGTGATCTCGGCGCCAAGAAGGTGATTGCCAACCCAAAAACGCTGGACGAGTTTTTCCTGGAACTTATGCCGCACCTGAAACTCGACGAGAAAACGCCCAAGCAGCGCCCGGACTACAGTTCGGAGTAAGAGCACGCTAAATCAACGCCTGTGTTTCTCGCGCGGGCCCTGTGCAGTTTCAATCCAGCTCAAAGATATTGCCCCGAAGCTCAACTTTAACGGTAGTGCCACATTCTTGCTGCACACTCTTAGACATGCACTTAAGATCGAGAAGACCGTCCCGACCTATCTCCGGATGCTTCAAACGCAATTGAGAACTCCTTCTCAACACTTCGAGCAAACAAACCCTCTTTTGGTTGCCCAGGCTGAAGATGCCAGTGAGTCTTTGCGCAATGAAATAACAGCCGGACTCTACTCTCGCCCGGAAAATCAAAACCGCCCCCGACTTGCCCACACACCTGATGGTCAGCCGCAGCAGAACGAAAAGCGCCCTGAAAACTCCGGTGAAAGAACGACCACACATTCCGAGCACCGGAAGGACTTCAGGCAAGGAACCGCCCGGCATGTCGGCTACACCGAACTGGTTCGCGACGGTGTCTTCATCCGCAAACCACTGGAAGGAAGCGTCTTCGAAAGAACAAAACCTGTGCAATTTATTGTGCTGCATTCAACGGAAACAAGACGCGTAGCAGACGCCGAGCGAGTAATTGACAGCTGGAATAATCGCGGCGACAACGGCAAACGCGTAAATCCTGGTACACAGTTCGTGGTGGATCGCGATGGAAAAATCTACACCACTGCAAGTCCGGACAAGGCGACGATACACGTCAACGACAGCCTCACGAGACGGGGTGTAAAAAATCAAAATTCCGTCGGCATCGAAATTGTGCACACTGGCGAACAGCAGTACACCTACGCGCAAAAGATGGCATTAACGCGTCTGGTTTCATATCTGCAAGATCGGTATCGGATTCGAGACAGCAAAATAGTCACTCACGGACAAATTCAGCCGGCAACACGCACGGACCCGGTTGGATTTGACGTCTCTGCTTTTCATAGAAACCGGAAGCAATTCCGTGAAACAGCACAGGTACTGGAACAACAAAAATTACGCAGCAAAGGAGATGTCTGAAATTCCTGTACAAGATGCCTCCAGCTGTGACAGCAATAGCAGAATCGGGCATGAAATAATTGGCGTAAAACGCTAGGAATCAATTTACTATGTCCACAAAGCCAGGAAATGATGCAACCGACACCCGGATAGTCAATCCGGCGCCCGTTGCCGACTTGGAACTGGGCAGCGCCCTGCGCAGCAACCCTCAGGATTTCGGCGCCACGCAAAAATTGGCTCAATCCGGATTAAATCGATCGGACGCGACGACACAGCAATTTGACGGACAGCACGGCGCACCCGTCATCGTCGACGGCGGAGCGGTCTGTTTGGACGCGAATAAGAACGGCAAGAACGATGTCGTCTCCACAGTGATTAAAGACGGCAAATTGGTCCGCGAAAAGATGGAATGCAAACCTGACATGGTCGTCGCTTATGACGACAAAGGACAGGCGCATAGATTTCCCGATAATCCAATCACCAAATTACCCGTCGACTTTTCCAGCATCCCCGACTGGCGCCTGAAGCAAGTCAATGGGCAAGCAGACGGTCTCATCAGTAAGTACAAAGACGGCGTCACTCCCGACGGGAAGAAGGACGGCAAAATAAGCTTCAACGACATTTCCAACATCATGAAAGACATCGGCAAGATGGAACATCTGACCGAAACCGAAAAGTGCAGGCTCTGGTCGCAAGTGCGCAACAAGCTGGGCGGTGTCAGTATTCTCGACAAAGACGAGAAGGAAGAAATGATTGACAGCTGGCACGGTGTTGGCGATGTCGGTCATGCGCTTATAACCATGGACGATGGATACCACGGCAATTTCTTGATTAATAAAACTCCCGCCGAGGCAACCAAAGCCATTCAGGCGCACGAAGACGGCACGGATGACACGAAGAGAGGACTTATTGGCGAAGCGAAGTTCCAAGGTGCCTTGTTGCTACTTGGCATAAACAAGGGCGACATCTACGCTTCAGAAGGTCAGCTAAGAGCACTGCGCGAGTTGCGCAGCAAAGGAACTTTTTCAGCATACGCCGAAGAATGGACTCGGCAGTTCGTGCGCACAGACAGAGACCAGTACGGCAATCCACGCTGACACTGCGACAGTCTCGAGCGCACCGTATGTAGTATTACCAAACAGAGACTGCATAGACTTGCCTGAATCGGGCAACAGCACAGCCTAGATCTGCTTACGACTGTACCAAACCAAACAAATCGGGCCAGATATGTTCGCGTCTGTTTCCCAAAAGTGCACAGCCCAATATGCCTGCTGGAGGAGCGTTTTCCAGCAAAAGGGAACTATCAGAGTTTTTGACGGTCCTCTTCCACACTGGACGGGTGACACATGCAAATCAATCAAAAGCGAAAAACCTTAATCGATAACCTATTTGAGATCGTAGGCTCATGCGTAGAAAGGAACGATTTCTATTCAGCTCGCCTATATCAACGTGACTTGATCTTATTGATGACGCAGGACCCACGGTACTCTAAGTCGCAAGTGAGCAGCGCCTACTTCGCGCTTGCAGAGTTTTGCGCCAAAGTTAATGATTTTAGGGGCGTCAATAAATTTTCGAATAGAGCGGCTGAATACAAACACATTGCCTCACAAGGCAAAGTGGGCGGTCTCGGAAAATTGATCCAGGACGGCAATAAGGCTCACAAGAAGGCACCTGGCAGCATCGTCAGCGACCAAAGTCAAAGATTTTTCCAAAACGCCTTAAAGGCTGTATAAAAAAGAAATCCCAGATCACAAAAAACTCTCTAACGAAGAACAGAAAGTCGTCCTTTGTTGTGAGCTTTTGTTGTGAGCCTTTATTGGACACATTGGGCATAAAGGTATTAGCAAGGGAGCGCCTCCGCTGCGTTTAACCTTCGGGCGCCATCCACAGCCGCTATGGAGTACCCACCATGAGTTTCGAGCGCAAAAGAAGACTCTCGCTTGGTTTGACGTCCGCATACTTCCTGACCAGCGCCCTGATTATGGGCTATATCGTCAGCTATCACGCGCTGATTAGCTGCTGTGGCGTCGTACTCCTCGCTCTCACCGCCCCTCTCATCTTGTACGGCGTGCTCGCCCATTTCAGCATTAAAGATTTTCGTAGCAACGCCTCTTTTGTCGATCCGGCAGATTTCGGCATCTCGATTGGGACTGCCAAATTCATCCGCGCTCTCGCCCTTCTCCTTCCCTTGCCTCTGCTTGCCTATGGCCTTTTCTTCGCTTCCGGATTGAGCGTAATTGCGCTTGACGGCAGCCCAGCAAGCATCGCCCGCACCTATGCCGTTGTTTCCTTTGACGAGAAAGTTTTCGGTCATAGGATGGCGCAAAGAGAACTCCGCCGTGCCGCCCGCGTCTATGCCCGCCAGCACAACTACCCTCTGGCATATCAATTTATTGCTGCGGCAATTTATTGCGCCGAAGAACACAATCCCCACAAACCTACACGCAGTCTCGACATGCACTACGAAGCAGGCAAGATTGCTGCGCGCGCCGGCGACTGGTCTATGGCTGAAGCAGAATTTTCCGTAGCATTGCATGTTGCTAAAGATTCCTGCGGCTGCGATGAAGACAGCAGAATAGTGAAGAGACTGACGAAGAGAATCAGCGAAATTCGAAAAGAACATTTGACGCCGGTTGTCGATCATAGCTGTTCCATAACTTTTGAAATCGACCCACAATCAATTAAAGCCTTTAAAATCATCAGCGAAAAAAACTATCCATAACCCCAGGAAGCGTCTATCCCAACTCCTGAAACACTGAGCAGTGTAGCCATCTGTACTGCCCACCCCTTGCACGCCTATCATCGAAACGGAGCTGCCCTGTTTCGAGGTATTAGCGGTGAGTCGCAAAAAGCATGTTCTTCGTTACCATGTGCTGCCCGTCTGGTTGTTTTCTTTCTTTCTGACGATATCGCTTCTCGCGGCGGCCGCATCAATCAAGTCAGCGCCCCTCGATCTGGCAAGAAAGACTATCGATGTAATTAAGTTTGGGCCTGAAAAAGGTTCAAACTTGTCGCATACCAAAAGAGTGAGGAGCTCCACACCAATGACGTGCAGTAACTGCCATTGCGGAGCTGTTTGCGTCTGCTGCACAAGGTACACAACACTCACGGAACCCTTCAGAATAGACGAATATCTGCTGGCAGGTGCGTACGCAATCGGCACGCTCCTGGCTTTCCTTGGCATGATTGCCGGGCCGCACACTCGCATTGTTTTGACGGAAGCAAACCTCTCATTCCCACTCTTACTGTCGCCGTCGCTCTTCTTCCGCCGCTCACGTGCATGGTCTGATTTGGGCTCGGTTTCGCTTTCGAAGAAAATGGCGCGCTCAAATGCAGACCATTATGATCTGGAATCAATTGCGAACTGGACCTTGCGCCTGTACTTCCGCTCCGGCGGCAACGCCGCGCTAAAACTCAAAAGACTTTCGCAAAAGGATCTCGAAGCTCTCTGCCTCTCGCTTAACGAATGGGGGCAGAAAGCGGTTATATCCAATGAAGCAATGGAGTTGATCAAGAGAATACTTCAAAAAGAAGAAGTCGATGAAAAGCCGGTCGCGCCCGCTTCCTACACAGCGATGTGGGAAGAAGAAATGAGCTCGCACCTCGGAGCCACTACTTTTGTCCCGCTGAGCAAAGGTGCAACCTTGCAAAACGGCAGATTGAAAGTTGTAAGCATGATCGCATCGGGTGGATTGTCCGCTGTTTATCTCGTGGAGCTGGAAACCGGCGCACTTGCAGTCCTTAAGGAATCTGTCATTCCACATTCAGTGGACGAGAAAACAAAAGAAAAGGCCAAAGAGCTTTTCAAAAGAGAAGCAAGCTTGTTGATGAAACTCGATCACCCGGCAATCGCCAAGGTCCTGGATCATCTTGTAGAAAGTGGGCGTGATTACTTGCTTTTGGAATACATACCGGGAACCAGCTTGCGCCAGCATATCAGGCTGAACGGGCCAAGCTCGGAAAAACAAGTTCTTGCCTGGGCAAAGGAACTCGCCGCCACGCTTTCGTACCTGCACGAACTTTCACCGCCCGTGGTGCACAGAGATTTGACGCCGGACAACGTTGTCTTACGAAGCGATGGTGCTCTTGTACTTATCGATTTCGGTGCAGCAAACGAGTATGTTGGG
>PNLN01000206.1 GCA_013823055.1 Cyanobacteria bacterium DS2.3.42 | reverse complement strand
CAGAGTTGGGAATCAAGACATTGCTGGTCGACGCCATGCCCAAGCCGGGCGGCGTTTGCCTCCATATGGGCTGCATTCCCTCCAAAGCTTTGTTGCACGCGGCAGAAGTGATCAACACAGCAAAAGGCGCAAGCAAAATCGGTCTTCACTTTGCAGAACCGAAATTGAATGTGGATGAATTGCGCACATGGAAGACTTCCGTCACCGACAAATTGGCGATGGGCATTGTCGGCATGTGCAAATCGGCAGGCGTGGACATCGTTCACGGAACTGCGAAATTCAACGACTCAAAGAGCTTGCGCGTCGATTGCCCAGGCGAAAGCGCCATGCGCATCAAGTTCAAACACTGCATTCTCGCCACCGGCTCCAGACCGACAGTTATTCCTAAGCTGTTCAAAAATGAAAAGGACATGAACTCCACGCGAATCGTCGACTCGACCGGCGCGCTCAACATGGAATCTGTTCCTAAATCCCTTCTTGTAGTAGGGGGAGGTTATATAGGTTTGGAGATGGGGACTGTATACGACGCTCTTGGCAGCGAAGTAACGGTAGTTGAAATGACCGACGGGCTTTTGCCAGGCGTCGACCGCGATCTGGTCAAGCCTTTGGCGACGCACCTGACGGGCAAGTTCAAAAATATCTGGCTCTCCACCCAGGTCGTCAGCCTGGAAGAAGTCAAAGACGGCGTCGAAGTTACGCTAAAAGGCAAAGACGTTCCTGAAAAAATGACCTTCGAGAAGGTTTTGATTGCCGTCGGTAGGCGCCCCAATTCAGATAATATCGGACTCGAAAATACTCAAGTGACCATCGACGCACAAGGATTCGTCACTGTTGACGCCCAATGCCGCACATCCGACAAGAAAATTCTTGCCATCGGAGACGTGAGCGGGCAGCCAATGTTGGCTCACCGCGCTATGCGCCAGGGTATGGTCGCTGCTGAAGTTCTGGCCGGAAAACCCTCATCCTTTGACAATCGCGCCATCCCTGCTGTCGTTTTCACCGAACCAGAAATCGCCTGGGCGGGCATCACAGAGACTGAAGCGAAGGCACAGGGCAAGGAAGTTGGCGCCGCAAAATTCCCCTGGTCGGCATCGGGTCGGGCAATGACTCTGGCTGAGCCGATTGGGCAAACTAAAGTCATCTACGATCCTGAAACGACTGCCGTACTGGGCATCGCCATGGTCGGTCCGCGCGCTGGCGAACTGATTGCCGAAGCTGTAGTGGCCATTGAAATGGGCGCAGTGCTTGAAGACCTGGTTGTCGCCATCCATCCGCACCCGACATTGTCCGAAACGGTCATGGAAGCCTCAATGGCAGCCGTCAGCCGAATAGAGCGCAAAGCCGCGCGCGACATGGAAAAAGCCGGGAAATAGCGGCACTGCTAGATCCAAACAGGTGCTGGGCTACGGTTGTGAGCCGGCGCCCGAGCGGTTTGCAAGATGGCTGCCAGTATCTTCACGGACTGTGGTGAAAGAGATGCGGGCCGCCGATAAAACGCATGTGTGAAATTGGGCGTGATGATAGCGCTGAAAGGCACCCAGACGTTCGCCAAGCGGTTATATTTATGAGTTAGGTTCCGGCGCCAAAAAAGGCTGAAATTATCAGCCATAGCTTTCTTTATAGGAATGCTTAGTCATTTTTCAAAGGGGGCATAACCTTCTAGGCGTTTGGGCGGATAAACCCCTGGAAATCCTCTCGGGAAGGAGCACGCATGTCTAGCGAAGAGTCCGGCAAGTCCGAAAACTTTGGCTCTGCCGCGAATTTGATGATTGAAGCGCTGGACAAAGCCAGTAAAGAGTTGGAAGGAACTGTCGACGCCTGCCTTTCGCAAGTCAGAGAGCACGCCGATATCCAAGAAAAAGCACTGGCAGGGCGCCTGAAGAAGTTTTTCGAGCAGTCGGGCAATCTGTTGGACGGGCACGTAGATGACCTTTCCAACAAAAAAGAAGAGTTTATCGAGCGGTTGATGGAGTTCGAGCGCACAGAACTTGAGACCCTGACCGCCACAGCCAAAGAAATACGCCAGCAAGTTAACGCTAAAGCTCAACAGGCAACCGATTCCATCAACCGTCTGGTGGAAGAACAGGTAGCTGAGCTCAAAGCTTATATGAGCGAACCCAAACCGATCTTGCACGAAATCGTCGATGCCAGACTGGAAGTCGTGAAAGAAATCGGGCGTGCCAGCAAAGATAAGATCGAGGAGTCTGAAGCCCAACTCGAGAAGATCATTTCAGAGCGAGCCGAAGAGTTCGATCGCGGCATTCAGGCAGTGGTCGAAGAATCGAAGCATGCCGTAGAAGACAAACTCGACGAACACAATCGCCAGTTTGAAGCCAAAATCAATTCGGTAATGACCGGCCTTTCCGATGCGGTCACCTTAGCCGGAGACGACTTGAAAGATAAGGCACACGAAGGCCGCCAGAAAGTGGACGCCGCCTCCGAGAAAGGCCGCGACCGCCTCTTTGCCCACTTGAAGGAATTCAGCCGGGCACTTGAAGAAATTCAAAGCACATTTGCTGAGCAGTTGAAATCTGACCGCGAAGTCCAAGAAGGCGTGCACAAGACCAAACTCGACCGCAAAGCTCAAGAAGTGCGCGAAGAAATCGAGCATATTTCCGCCGATGCTTCCAGCAAGATAGCCGCCAGCCACAAGCTGTTTTACAGCTCACTCAAGCGCCTGGAGAAGAAGTATTTCGACCGCATGGACAGACTTTTTTCCCGCTATGAATCGGCTCTAGCGCAAGAAGGCAACCTCGCATCAGGCACTAAGCCGCAAGCGACTAGCGAATTGCGAACACTTTTGGCTTCACGTTTGCAAGCCCGTGGCGACGAAGTAATTAAGTCATTCCAGCGCCACGTAGAACAGATAGAAAGCGAGTATTCGCGCTCGAGTTTGGGCTATCACGATCGCATCGAAAACATCAAAAATAATGCTATCGAGGCCATGGAAAAGCAAGCGAAAACAATGAACCAGGAGATGGACCGGGTAACTCGCAATTTCAATAATGGAATGTCCGATTTGAATATCGAGTTGCCGCAAATTTCCGAGCGCGGAAAAGCAGCTGCTCTGGCGGTGAAAGCTTATCGAAGCGCGATGCTGTCTCTGGAAGGCGATGACTAGGAGTATTTAGATGACATTCGGCGGCAAGAATCTGCAAGAAGTTTACGACGGCGGCTCCAAGTCGATGACGGAGCTCGAGGCGGAACTGAAAGCCAAGCTTAAAACGCTTGTTGACGCTCATGTGGAAGGAAAGCGCGGCGACGAAGAAAAAGCCGTCGCCAAAGTCGAAGAGCGCTTTGCAGAATTCGAAACCGACTTGCGCAAGATCATGGATGCCACAGTGCAGCGCATCAAAGACAGTATGCAAGAAGAAATCACCGAAACTGAAAAGCACGTTCAGGATTTAAACGGCGAGCTCAGATTGGTCGCTGACAAACTGCGCGGAACGGTTGTCGACCTCAAGCGCACTCACGAATCCTCGGTCAATTTCATTTCCGAAACGGCCACTGACGAATTTGAAGCATCTGTTGAAGAATCTCAGCTGGAGATTGAAAAGCAAGACAACTCGGCATCGAAGCATTTGAAAGCACACGGCACATTCGTGCTCAACTCGCTGCAACAAAAACTCGACCATTGTTTGTGGGAATCGCGCGGCGATGAAAAACAGTTCAGTGGCGCGCTTTTCAAGACATACATGCAGCGAGCTTCCGGAATAGATACCCAGTTTTCTCAACACATGCAGAAGCTGTCCGCCGAAGGTCAAGCTCACTTCAAGACGCTGGAAACCGCATCGCAAGCGGCGGAGCAAACTCTTGACGGTGATATGGACAGAGTGGTCGGTGAAATCGATGCACGAGGCAAAGACACCGAGCAAAATCTCAAGGCCGACTTTGAAAGAACTTCCAGCGAGCATGCTGAAACTCTCAGACAGTCATTGATGACGATCACCGAAGGGTTGGGTCGCACGCACGAAACCAATACCATGCGTTTGACAGAGGAAACAAAAGAGCTTTCAACCGCGCTGGTGGTCGCGTCCGGTGAGGCTCAAGAAGCCCTGAAAGCTAAGTGTGAGCAGATTCGCACGCAAGTAGACACACAAATGCAAGAGTTTACTCAACGTCTCGACCAGAAGATGAAGCAGACGTTGACTTCAAGGGAAGAATTGGAGTCGGAAAAAGAAACGATTTTTGCCAGCATTCAGACTGAACTGAACACCATCAGAGACACATTTGAAGGCAAGCTGGTTTCTCTCAAGGATGAGTCCTTGTCTCGCGTTCAGACGATCGTTCAGGAAACGGAAACCGACGTCGTCACGACGTGCGAAACCCTAAAAGCAAAAATGACGGCGGATGCACAAGCAGTCGCCGACGAACTGCAACGCTCCATCGGGAATTTCCTAACCCAACTGGCGACACATAAGAAGAACGCTCTGGACGAAATTGAGGTCGCCGCCGGCAAATCTCCTCCTTCCCAACCTGCTGCTCCAGCCGCTCCTGACGCAGGTCAGGAATCGGCGCGCGTCCGCCGCGTAAAACGCGATAACCAATAGGAAAGCCGAAATCACATGAACTCGATGCTCAAACAACATCATATCCGCCTGCAGGACCTCAAAAGCTACCTGCGCGGTTATGGTACGAATAAGCCACAGACGCCCGAGGAGTGGGCTGTCCAGGAGAGTAAGATGTTTACTCCCGGCATGCTTATCTTCTGTCTGGATTCGATTGCGGCGCCGCCCGGGCTGGCTCAGTTCAGCAAGAAAGAAACCGCCAATGAAGGCGAGACCTATCGCGTCAAGGATATGTCAGTTGTGGTCAGCATGACCGACGGCAAACCTCTGGCAGTAAATATCACTGCCAGTGCTTTCGATCTGCGTTTTCTCGAACAGCTGATGCTGGAAAAAGCCAGAAAAGCGATTCTGGACGGCAGAGACTTTTTATATGTAGCGGCGATGACTCCTCAACCGCTGGACTCACAACAGAGTCAGGTGCTTGAAACGCTGGCCACTACGCAATACAGCTCAGGCGGCTCCAGGCGCACCCTGGCGGCCGGCGATGCTGGAGCACAAGAACCTGCACAGGCATTGCTTTCAGCTCTTGGAGTGACGATCAACCAGGGCGGTCCGGCAAAGCACGTTCTCGATATCGGCAATGTCTGCCATCTGCTCTTTGCTCCGGAAGGAAGGCAGGAAGATAAAAACAAAGTCCTGATGAAGACTTGCTTCCAACCAATTGGTGGCGACCCGAGCGTTGCGCCGATTGAAGGTCAAGGACAAAGTGAAGCTCAACCACAAGCACTTAAGTATGAAGACGTAACCGTTGCGACAGCAGAACAAGGTAGCGGATGGACCGACCCGACCCAGTGGGTCGAGCCTCAGGTGCCCACAGCAGAGGCGATGCCCGAAGCATGGCAGCCGCCTGCGCAAGAAATCCCCTTCCCAGTCCAACCAGCGCAATGGACCCAGCCGGGCGGCATGGATCAAGCTGCCGCGAGCTTCCTCAATCCTGACTCTCCCGTTCAAGTACCGGAGTTTCCACAACCAACATCTGCGTTTGACACTGCACCGGCGACGATACCATCCGGCGGAATTGATATGCCGCGTCCGTCACCTTTGGGTTCTTCTCCGCGCCAATCTATGACTGGCTTCAAGGCAGTGGAAGACACCGGCACATTTAGGAAATTCGATAATTCAGCGCCAGCAGCTCCTTCACAAATCGATCTTGCCAATGCCGCTTCGGCAGCCTTTGCAGCATCGGCCGCCAGCAATGACCCTTCACCAACTCCGGCTCCCGCTCCCGCAGCAGCGGAGCAGGAAGCCACGCCATGGATGCCTGTCGGAACTCCTTCACAGCCGTTCTTGCCTCCGCCTGTTAAGAGCAGCAGCGGACAACCGCAACAAATTCGTCCGCAAGCAATCCGTCCGCAAACAGGTCAAGATCCAGTTTCGTTCCAAGTAGAAACCGGCATCTATCAACAATTTGGTGCACCGCCGGCAAAACAGGCCGAGCCTGTCCAGCCACCGGCAGCGGCACCTACTCCAGAGCCTTCCATAGCCGAAGTAGCACCACCTGCGGAGGCATATGCTCAGCCGCAGCCAGAACCGGAAATTGCCTATAGCGAGCCCGCGGTTGCCTATAGCGAGCCGGAAGTTGCCTACAGCGAGCCGGAAGTTGCCTACAGCGAGCCGGAAGTTGCCTACAGCGAACCGGAAGTTACCTACAGCGAACCGGAAGTTACCTACAGCGAACCGGAAGTTGCCTATAGCGAGCCGGAAGTTGCCTATAGCCAGCCGGAAGTTGCCTATAGCCAGCCGGAAGTCGTTACAGAAGTAATGCCTGAGCCAGTGCAGCCAGCAGAACCTGAAGCACCGGCAGTAGACGAATCAAGTCTCTCGCTTTTCGAAAGGCTGAATTTAAAACTTTCAAAAGTCAAAACTGATGGTTCCACTCCGTCGACACCGGTGGCGCCTCTTCCTACTCCGGCAACGTCGGCGGGGGCTCAAGAGTCGGCCGAATTGTTCGGCTGGGAAACGCCGGAGGATTTGACGCTGCCCGGTAGCTCACCTTCAATCCAAGCGCCGGCTCCTGTTGACGAATGGCAAAGTTGGGATACACCGGTTGTGCCTGAAACAGTCGCCCCGTCCACACAAGACGCAGGGCTGGCCGAAGCCTTAAGCGGTTTGTTGGAAAGTCAGTCCACTTATGAAGAGCCGGCCGCATATGCTTCAGCTCATACTGCCGCAGATTTTGCATCTCAGGGACCGGCTCAGGAAGCATCTTACGAAAGCAATTTTGTTGCGGATGCCGACCAACCACCTGGTTGGGCTGAGTTCCAGGAATCGTTCAAGACCGATGCATCCTTTAGTAGCGCGCCTGCTGCAGCACCGGCTGCGGAAGTGCCCGCCGAAGCAGCGGCTGATTTGGGCTGGGTCGAACCCGCCATTCCAGAAGCAGTATACGAAGAAGCATCAGCAGTCGCCGCACCGGAGCCGACACCGGCACCAACACCACCACCCGCGCCCGCACCGCCACCTGTAGTTCATCCGGCAATCAGTGCCAGCAATCCGTTTTTGGCTCCACCGCCGCTACCAACTCCGCCAGCACCCGAAGTGGTCGCGGAAGTACCGGCTGAAGAACCAATTGCAGAAGTTGCAGCAGAGGCTGTCGTACCGGCTGCCGAGCTAACGCCTGCAGAGGTGCCTGCACAGGAAGTGGCTGCGTCCGAAGAGCCTGCAGAGGCAGCAGCAGCAGCAGAAGAAGAGCCCGCACCGGAGCCTGAGCCTCCTCCGCCTCCCAAGCCACCACGCAAGCCGACCGCCGAAGAGCAAGCAGCCGTGGTCGCCGAAATGGCAAGCTTCCAGAAGAAGCTCGAACAGCAATTGGCGAAAGCAGCAAAGAAACTCAATTCGCGCGTAGAGGAAATCAAGGCGGCTGTGACCGCCGAGATGGAGCGATTGGCCGAGGAAAGCGCCGAGTCCGACAAACACTCGGAAGCATCGCTTGCAGAAACCGGCACGCGCTTCACCAAGCAATTGGAGAATGTCACCGAAGACGTCCGGCTCAAGATTTCCGATGCGGCAGCAAACGGCAGATACACCATCAAGCAGCTGCTCACAAGCAGTCAAAGTCAGATCGAAGAAGAAAGAAATCTGCGCTACGAAGCGCTTCGCGAAGCATCGAAGCAATTCAGAAGTGACACAGAGGCGCTTGCTCGCGGTCTTGAGAAAGAGATGCAGGAAACCGTCAACAAGCGCACTCTTGAAGTCGGCCAGATGGTCGAATCGGTAATCAGCAAACTCAAAGAAACCGGCGACGGCTTTGTCGGCATGGTCGAATTGCGTTTTGAGCGCTTCAAAGAGCGCATGGCCGAAGAAACCAACACAGTGACGGCACTCTTGGATAGAAGCGTTAATTCGATGATGGACGAGTTGGAAGGAACCAACGAAAAGTCCACAGACAAGCTCAAGTCAGCCAAGGCGGATTGCGAACAAACGATCAACTATCAAGTCCGCAACGCAGAGTTGACGCTATCGCGCAAAACCAGACAGCATCTTACGTTGACGCTTCTGCCCAAACTCAACGAACGCAAGGAAATCTTGCGCGCGATGTCTACCGAGATGTGCAATCGCTTCTCTGAAGAATCTACTGTCCAGGTCAATGCCCAAATGCAAGGACTGGAAGCCAGTCTAAATGCAGCAAAAGGGCAATTGCACAACCTGGTCACCGAATGCCTTTCCGGCGTTGATTCAGTTGGACGCAATCAGCAAGCCGGTTTGGAAGAGATCTTCAAAGACGCAAGTGGGCATATCGAGAAATGCACTCAAGAAGTGACAGCCACGCTCACCAGCACTGAAAAACAAATTCAAGAGACAGAGATGATCTGCAAGAAACTTGCCGAAACATCATCTGTGGACGCAGACCCACAACTCACCGAAGTTCGCAACACTGCTCACACCAAAGTGTTGCAGATCAAACAACAGGCAACATCAGGTCTGATCACAACAATCGACTCCGGTTGCGACCGTCTCGAGCAGATCAGCCAGCAAGCGCAAACAGAACTCACACAAATGCGCGCTCAGTACGCAATGGGCGCACGCCAGGCTTCCGACAATGGATTGGCTTCCATGCGTGATGCCATTCAGGAAGCGTTGGCAGCCATTCAGGCAGCGCGCGAAAAGTATATGGAATAGAATCTGCCGAGTATAAGAATCAAGGTTAATTTTAGAAATTTCCTCAAGATTATAAGATCCACGAGCCCGGGTTAAGAACTCTTCTTTTCCGGGAATAGTGACACAAGGGTCATCATAGGCTCATTTGAAGAGCCTGCCGAAGCCATCAGCGCTCACTTGAGGAAAGGAAACTGAATAGTTTCAACTACGAGCCACCGCCTCCTTTAGCGGAGTTTGCAGCCGAGACCGGCGGCGTTGACTACGTCAAAGAGAACAACGAGATCTTCCTTTACCACGGGACGAACTGTTACCGCCGTTGGGAAATCAACAAATTAGGCGCCATTGAGCCCGGACGCAATAGTTACAGCTTTTTCTCCACCCGACCGCAAGACGCGTTCAAATATGCACGGGCTGCCAGCATGCGCGACATGGGTCCCGGCTCGTTCAACTCCCTGATTTGCGAGCCTGTCGTGCTTAAGGTACGCTTCAACGCCCGCACCTGGATTCAAGTCGACTTCATACAAGACGAAAGCGCCCACGATGAAGAGGCGACAGGTCTGATCATGGCTGTGCTTGGTCCGGTACCGTGCGGCAGCATCGTCGACGTGTTGCATTGCATGCACGGGCGCCGATTGGGCAATGGCGCCGAAACCATCCGCAGCTTTGAAGACGGGCGCGTCATGCAAGGCATTCGTCACCTAAAGGAAACATTGATGAAAGACCGCCTGGATGGCTGGTTTATCAAACACATGGGCATATTGAGCCGGCGGGTCGGCACCAGCCTCAAAGGAGGCGAAGTACCGGATGTCACTCTCGATGACGAAGTGCGCCGCTTGCGTCAACTGCAAGTAAGAGCCTGAATCACTTATATATGAAGGCAGCGGTCACACTCTTGCGGCAAAAGCGCTTGGTTCGGCTTGCAACCGTTGCCGTTGCTTGCGTGCCTATACTTACTTTCGGACCTGCACTTGCTCAAGACAGCGAAAGGCAGATGGAGAGTCTGCTCAACAAAGTAGAGGACTCGCGTGGAATGCAGCAAGGCATGCAACAGCTGCAAAACAAGCTCAACCAACAGCAGATACAGCAGCAGCAAATGCCGCAAGGCGGCTTCAATCAAGGCGGACAAGGCGGATACCAGAACCAGTACCGCGGTAGCAACGGATTCAACTATCCACATCAGCAACGAAATAGCATGTTCAGCCAGTCGCCCTTGAGACCGCAACAGCCGGTCAAACAAACTCCATTCGCAAGTCTTTTCGGCGGCGCACAACAACAGGCAGCCCCACCTCCACCGCGAGGACCGTTGACCAAGCGCGATTTGTTTCGCATGTTCCTCGAAGGCGATTCATCATCCGGCTCTTCTTCCGGGTCGTCTGCCAACGACAGCCAAAAACAAGCCAACAATCAACGCAAGTACAACAGTGCCAGAGCATACAGACAAACCGCAGAAGACGCAGCGATGCGCGCACTGGGTGCAGAACAACGCTCGCAATACGGCAACAAGAGTTCGCGGAATTCGGCAGCTGACGAAGCATACTACGCAGCTTCGGCTGCACGCGGAGCGGCAAACAGTGCCACCAGCGCGGCAGCGGGCGGAGCGCTCAATGCCAATGAAGCAGCCGCATCGGCAAGAAACGCGGCCGATCGCGCTCAAGCCTCAGCCGACAGAGCACGCGCAAATGCAAATCGCTATCACGACGAATAAACAGGTTTTCCAAAAGGCGATCGGAACATTCAGGTGCCACTACATATGGTGAGATTGCGTTTCCAAATTGCTGTATGCGCACTAATTTTGGTGCACCAAGTCTTTGTACTTCCTACGTGCGCAAACCCCGAGAACGTTTCCAAACAGCCCGATACAAAAGCGCAAATAAATCCCAGTCAACCGAATAAAGTAGTCAATGAAAGACCGAAAGGGATGCCACCAAAGTCGGACGCACAGTTTGTTGAGCGCACAATCAAGACGCATGTTCCGGCACCAGGACAATTTCTGATTCGCCGCCAACGCATTTGGGAGACGTTGAAACACCAATACGCTGAAAGAAGGGACATCACTCAGGTCTTGCGGAAGTACGTTCAAATGAATGAGTCAGTCAATCGCGGCACAAACTGGGTAATTGATGACTCTGGCAATTACATCCGGATGCGTCCGCTGAGCGCCCAATGTAGAGAACTTGAGGACGCTCTCAAGCTGCCATGGCAGTCAGTCGGTAAATAGAAAGCCAGTTATGGAAGTTAGAAATTTTTAGCTTTGCATGAAATGCACTGACCATGGTTGTCATTGGCATATTTAGAAGCTATTCTAATGCGCACTGGCAACAGTATATATAGACATCTCCGGCGGAGGATTTCGCGATGGTCGTTGCGCAAGACAAGGCTACAACTTGCAAGCTATTGATCGATGGTGCCTGGGTAGACTCGAAAGCGACTGAATTCGGCGAGGTCAACAATCCGTCGACCGGCGAACTAATCGCCAAAGTGCCGATGGGCGGAAGCGATGACGTTGATCGTGCAGTGCAGGCAGCGCAAAAAGCTTTCCTCGAATGGAGAGAAGTCCCGGTTGTAGAGCGCGCTCGCGTGATGTTCCGTTTCAAGAACTTGCTCGACGCACACTACGAAGATATCGCGAAGTCGGTCGTCAGAGAGCATGGCAAGACAATTGCCGAAGCAAGAGCATCAACAATGCGCGGCATCGAAGTCGTCGAATTCGCATGCGGAGTGCCGTCGCTAATCATGGGCGAATCGATGGAAAACATCGCTCGCAATGTTGATATCGAAACAGTCCGCCATCCGCTCGGCGTATGCGCCGGCATCACACCATTCAATTTCCCAGCCATGGTGCCGCTCTGGATGTACCCAGTGGCAATCACTTGCGGCAACTCGTTCGTTCTCAAACCATCAGAGAAAGTGCCGCTGACCAGCATGCTGATTGCAGAGTTCCTCAAGGAAGCTGGGCTGCCTGACGGCGTTTTCAACATCGTCCATGGTGGCAAGGATTGCGTCAATGCATTGCTGACACATCCGCTTATCAAAGCAATTTCTTTCGTCGGCTCCACTCACGTTGCGAAGCACGTGTACGAAACCGGCACCAAGCATGGAAAACGCGTCCAATCTGCAGGTGGTGCGAAAAATCACATCATCATCATGCCGGACGCCGACATGGATCAAACAGTACAAGCCTTGCAAGCTTCCGCTTTCGGTTGCGCAGGCGAACGCTGCATGGCAGGCAGTTTGGCGATACCAGTCGGTGAAGCTGGCAACATGCTGATTCCGCAATTGGTTGAGTCCGCAGGCAAAATGAAAGTCGGTCGCACCGACATCGACGACACAATCGACATGGGTCCAGTCGTCTCGAAAGAACACCTGGCAAAAGTCACAGCGCTGATTGAGAAAGGCGTCAAAGAAGGCGCAGACCCAGTTTTGGATGGACGCAAATTGAAGGTCAAAGACGCACCGGACGGCTACTTCCTGGGACCGACAATTCTCGAAGCCAAAGCCGACAACACTGTAGTCAGAGAAGAAATCTTTGGACCGGTGCTTTCCTGCGTCAGAGTTGAGACCATTGAAGACGCTATCAAGCTGGGCGAAAACTGCGAGTACGGTAACGGCGCAGTTATTTATACATCCAGCGGCAGAGCGGCGCGAGAATTCAAACATCGCTTCAATGCAGGCATGATCGGCATCAACGTCGGCGTGCCCGCACCAATGGCATGGTTCCCCTTCACTGGCTGGAACAACTCATTCTTCGGCGACCTGCACATTCAGGGCAAAGAAAGCATTCAGTTCTACACCCAACAGAAGATGACCATGACCCGATGGGTCGCACCTTCAAAAGGAAGCACTAAATTCCACGATCCGATCTGGAAAGCGAAGAGCTAGTTAGTCGATGCCTTGCCGCAAACGGCGGCTTAGAAATAATACGAATAGGGCGACGCATGGCGTCGCCCCTACAGTTTTGAACTAGCCTGCAACTGATTCCTTATTAGGAACAAGCTGAGCAATCGCGATTTCGGCTGTTTCCACCGCATCTCGTGCAGCAAAGCTGGCAGCCTCCGCCGCTTCACTTGCTGTTTTCCCGGCAGCCAATGCGGCTTCGCGAGCAGCTTTGCCGGCGTGCTCGGCAGCATCTCTTGCTGCGTAGCTAGCTGCCTCAGCAGCTTCGCGAGCGGATTTGCCTGCGGCTTCTGCGGCCAGATAGGCACCTTCTGCAGCTTCGTGGACAGCAGCACTTGCACGTTCAGCAGCTTTTTGAGCGGCTTCGGCAGCGTGAGTCATAGCGGCTGAAATGTTTTGCTGAGCTTTGCCGAGTACTGAGGTCTCGCGTTTTTTCTCGAGCAATACTTTGGATGGGCGCACTACACGCTTAGCCAGACCAAGTTTTTCCAGTACGACAATGCAGCACCATGTGAAATCGAATTCCCACCATTGCAGTCCGTGGCGTGCGCTCTTCGGCACTGCGTGGTGATTGTTGTGCCAGCCTTCGCCGACAGCGAGAAGACCAACCCACCAGACATTTCTCGAATCTTCGGTGGTTTTGTATGTGCGATAACCAAGGCCGGGCAAATGACAAAATGCGTTGACGAACTGAGTACTCCAGAAGATCGTGAATGTCGCAATCAAATTGCCGACGACACACTGCCAGCCGAACACAAGGAAAAGTACTACGCGGAAAATAACGCAGAAAAACAAATTGAGTTGAGCGTGATAAGCGCCGTGATCGCAACCGAGCTTTCTATAAAGCGGATCATTCATCAAATCGGCAGCTTGCCTTTGCAAGTCTTCGTCGGATTGAACTTTGCCGGTGTAATACATCCATTTGTACAGTGAATGCCAAAAGCCTTCTCTGGGCGAATGCGGGTCGCCGGGCTGATCGGACTTTTGGTGGTGCTGTCGGTGAACACCAACCCAGACGATAGGCGAGCCCATAAGCGCAAAGTAGGCGCCGGAGCAAATGATGTATTCAAGCCATTTGGGGACGGACAGAGACTTGTGAGTCAGGAGGCGATGGTAACCCAGAGTGATTCCGACTCCGTGCCAGTGATGCCAAAAAACCGCCCAGGCGATTATTACCAAACTGGTCGAAAGTACGGGGTCGTTAAAGATGCCCAAAGCGAGTTCCTCTGTGTTTCTCAATAGATTCTAAGTATCTGACAATTAAAACTCAATTGCACAGTTATATCATGAGTTCTCAAGACACGGGCGCGCCTACAGAACGTTTCATGCGGGCGGTCACTCAATCGACGACAGGCCCACATCTGAATAATATCTTATACTGCAACAAACCGCATAGTTCTGAAGGCAGGCGTTGCCTTGAGGGTATACTGACAGCTCATTTGGAACGCCATTATGCAGCTCTCCGCGCCGAAATTAGCCTCCTTGAAGTTTAAATACAATATCGCCAGGCTAAAGCAAGGCTTTCTGCTGGCTTCGCTAACTATATGTTCGATATCGCAACAAATGGTTTTGGCTCAGCCAACATCGGATATGCCACTACCGGCGGTTCTGAGAAATCACAAACCATCCAATCGTGCCAGAGTAGTCTTAGCACTTGGCGGCGGTGGAACCAGAGGCTGCGCCCACATCGGCGTCCTGAGGGTGTTGGAGCGCGAAGGAATTCCCATTGACGGAATTGTCGGCACCAGCATCGGAGCGATCGTAGGTGGGCTTTATGCCGCCGGCGTAAAAGTCGATGAAATCCAGCACCGCATGCTCAACCGCTCGCTTTTAAAGGCATATCAAACTGTTCCAATCCCCGTTCGCATCGCGATGGTTCCTATTTTTTTCGTTCCTCGCCTTTTGGGACATCATCCCTTAGACGGGCTCTACAAGGGAAATCGCTTCCGTAATTATTTGAATAATGCCGTTCCTGAATCCGATCGCGAAATCGAAACCCTGCCGATACCATTTGTAGCTGTCGCGTCAAATCTTCTAGACGCAAAGCCATACTCCATCACGAAAGGCAATCTAGGTCTTGCCATCCAGGCATCATCGGCAATTCCAGTTTTACGACGTCCGGTGGAGATGAACGGGTTGCTCCTCGTAGACGGCGGCTTGCAAGCCAATCTTCCAGCAAAACAGGCGAAAGAATTGGGTGCGGACATTGTCATCGCCGTCAATGTCGACGAGGTCTTTTCCACTGTCAGCGAAAAGCAATTTCACCGCATTGGCAGCGTCGGCAAGCGCGTTATTAATATGATTCTCGCCAAAGTTGACGAAGACCAGGTCCCCGCGGCCGACATTGTTATTCATCCAGTCGTTAACAACATCAACCTTATCAGCAGCAAAACAAAAGACGCGCGCTACGCAATCGAACAAGGGGAAGCGGCAGCTACAGCAGCTCTGCCAGCAATCCGCGAGCGCCTTGAGAAAATCGCCAAATTGAAACTGGCCGGACAAGTGAAGGACACAGACCTGGTGAAAGATTCAGCTCCTGTGAATATTACAGCTCCGCTCAAGGATGCCAACCAGAGCTGCGACACAGACCAGGCCAAGAACGCAGATTAGCTTGCGGAGGCTATTGTGACGCCAAAGCGCATCAGTTTGACTCTTTGCTGCATCTTTTTCATCTCTGTAGGCGTGCTGCATTTCACGAATACAGAAACTTTCACTCGCATTGTTCCGACATTCATTCCGTTTCCGGAATGGGCAGTCTACATCTCGGGCGTCATGGAAATTGCCGGCGGCATCCTCCTTTATTTCCCGAAGACTCGCCGTTTTGCCTCTTACATGCTCATATTTCTTCTTATCATGGTCTTTCCCGCCAACATAAATATGGCGGTCAATCACATCGACTTCGGCAAAGTCCCGGAGGCGGTCCTCTGGGCAAGACTGCCGCTGCAGGCGCTGCTCATTTATTGGGTGTACAAACTTCGCCGCGTCGATTGACGAAAAACTGCAGGGTTAAAAGTGAAAAAGGTGAAAGGGGTGGGGAGAACCGCCGAACCTTGGTTTTATTTAGCTTGCCGAAAGCTTTTCAATTGCATATTGTTGTACAAGCGACTTCTTGATTACCGGCTAATTAGCGGGGACGAAACTCGGCATGCGGATAGTCATAACCGGTGGACCTTCGGTGGGCAAAACGACCATTGTGTCGGGCGTTGCCGAACGAGGCTTCCCGATCGTTCATGAATTCGCAACGGAAATCATCAAAGAGGGCGTCTATCTGCCCTGGGTCGACCGCTGCTCCTTTCAAAACGAAGTGTTGCGCCGTCAATGCGCCGCCGAAAAAGAGCTGGATCACGTGGATGGTCCGGTCTTCCTCGACCGCGGATTGTTCGACGGCGAAGCCTATTACATTTACGACAAGCTCGAAATTCCCGGTAGGTTTTCGCAGCTGGACGCTTCCAAGTATGCGCTGGCATTCCTGGTTGAACTTCTGCCCTTCTTTGACAAGAACGACGTGCGCAGAGAAAATCTTGAATTCACTCGTGAGATATCGGTGATTCTCGAAAACTGCTATACCAGCCGAGGCGTAGAAGTAGTGCGTGTTCCGGCAATGTCACCGACAGAAAGAATTGATTTTGTCATTGCAGAAGTGCGCAAGCGATTGCCATCTTTCAAGACGCAGGAAGTTTCCGCCCATGGAAATCACCTGCACGTGCAAAGACGCTCAAGTCGCGTCAGCGCAGGCGCCGTTTAAAACGATTCGACTCATGGCGTAATTTAGGACGGTCGACGCATGGCGTCGACCCTACGAGGGCACAACACACTTTCCAACAGGCTATCCTATTAGAGTCTGGCGACAGTCTAGTAGCCTCGGGCAGTCTGCGCGAGATTTGCTGATAAGGCGGGAGGGTGAATGCACGCATCAGAGGCAACCGCTTACTATTTCAAAAGAGCATCAAAACACCTTGGCATGAGCGAACGGCTCGAAAAGGTGCTGATCTTGCCGAAGCGAGAGGTCAAAGTTGAGATCCACGTCGAGCTTGACAATGGCGAGCTAGTCTCCTTTACAGGATTTCGTATTCAACATGACAATTCGCGCGGACCAATGAAGGGCGGACTTAGATATCACCCGGAAGTCGATCCAGACGAAGTAAATTCTCTTGCAAGTTTAATGACGTGGAAAACAGCCGTCGTCAATGTGCCTTACGGTGGTGCTAAGGGTGGTATCAGTTGCAATCCGTCATTGCTCTCGCATTCGGAGCTGCAAAAACTAACAAGAGCCTTTGTCGATGAGATTCATGACGTAATTGGACCGACGCTCGACATACCCGCACCCGACATGGGCACCAATGCACAGACAATGGCATGGATCGTCGACCAGTATTCCAAGTATCACGGTTGGACACCAGCCGTGGTGACAGGAAAACCAGTTGAGTTAGGCGGCAGTAAAGGTCGCGATGCGGCAACCGGACGAGGAATTCTGTTTGCTATTCAAGCTTTCATGCAAGACGAAGGCAAACCCATTAGCGAACTTAGTTTTGTAATTCAAGGTTTTGGAAACGTCGGTAGTTGGGCTGCACTGCTCATACATCAGGCCGGCGGCAAAGTAATTGCGATTTCTGATTTGACCGGCGCAATCAAAAATCCAAAGGGATTAGACATCGAAGCATTGCAACGACACGCGAAGGAAACAGGCGGCATCGCTGGATTTCCAGGAGCCGAAACTTTCGACGCGGAAAAACTTCTTTCCCTGGATTGCGATGTTCTTATCCCCGCAGCGTTGGGCAATGTGCTCACTAAAGAAAACGCCGCAGACATCAAAGCGAAATACATTGTCGAAGGCGCCAACGGTCCGACGTCGCCTGAAGCTGACGAACTCTTCATCAAACAAGGTAAAATCGTCATTCCAGACATCTTCGCCAATGCTGGTGGCGTGGTCGTTTCCTATTTCGAATGGGTTCAGAACATCCAACAATTCCGATGGAGCGAAGATAGAGTCAACGCGGAATTGAAAACGATAATGCTGGAAGCCTATCAGGACATCAAGGCACTTGCCAAATCGAACAATTGTGATTTGCGTACAGCCGCGTTCTTGCTGGCAATCTCGAGAGTGGCGCAAGCAGCCGCTGTGCGAGGGTTGGAAAACGACAGCTTCTGTATGCTCAAGCCAATGGGATGAGCGCGGAACGAACCCTGAGGTTTGTTTGTCGAGGTCAAACGTCGGTTAACTTGTTTAATTTCAAATTGAGGAGACTGTCCGGTGTCAGATGCAGATAGAAAAAGCGAAACACCCGAAGAGAATCCAATTAACCGGGAGGTTCCGGAACAAACCACGGCGATGGCGCACGGCGAGGGCGAGCCACACCACATAGAAGGTGGCGAATCCGTCGACGAAGCGACTGGAAACTACTCTCAGCAATATTGGTTGAAGAATGTTTATCGCGGCGACTCATTTCCGCAGCTGACAGTGCGCGCGGTCTTGATGGGCGGAATCTTAGGTTCACTCATGTCCATTTCCAATCTATACACGTCTATTAAGCTGGGCTGGGCGTTTGGTGTAGCGATTACTGCCTGTGTTCTTTCGTTCGTAATCTGGAATTCAATGCGGACAGTGTTTCCAAAGCTCACGCCAATGACCATTTTGGAGAATAATTGCATGCAGTCGACGGCGTCGGCGGCAGGCTATTCTACCGGGGCTACTATTGGTACCGCTTTTGGTGCCTACCTTTTGATTACGGGCAATCATGTCCCCTGGCAAATTCTATTGCCCTGGACGCTTGTCACGGCGTTGCTCGGTGTTTTTCTTGCCGTTCCCATGAAACGTCAAATGATAAACGAAGAAAAACTTGCTTTTCCGAGCGGGATTGCAGCCGCAGAGACACTAAAGAGTTTGTACGGACAAAGCAAGGAGGCCGTCTACCAAGCCCGTTCACTCGTAGCAGCATTAGTTGTTGGAGTTGTCGTTGGATTTTTAGCCAAAGCTGAGTACGCATGGTTAAAAAGCAGTGGATTCAAGTTGCCGGAACTTTTCCCGCTCTCCGCAAAGGTTGGGAACATAGATATCTCGAAATTTCCCGCCTTTGGTTTGGAACCAAGCGTACTGTTGATTGGCGCCGGCATGATTGTTGGAATGCGGGTTTGCGCGACCATGCTTTTCGGTTCACTGGTGTTGTACTTTATTGTCGGTCCATGGATCTTAAGCATTCACGAGATTTCAGGACCAGAGAAATTGATTCGTGGTTGGTCCATCTGGGGCGGCACAGGCGTCATGGTGACGTCTGGTTTAACGGCCTTTGCCTTGCAGTGGAAAACGATTCTGAAATCGTTTGGCGGTTTTGGCAAAGGGCAATCCCAATCCGACCTTGCTGACGAAGAACGAATCAAAAGCATAGAAGTACCAATGAAATGGCTGATTATTGGTGTCATTCCATTAACTCTAGCGATGGTTATCCTGGAGTTCGTTGCTTTCTCAATTAATCCTTTGCTGGGTCTATTTTCTGTGGCAGTAAGTGCCGTACTGGCTCTGGTTGCATGCAGATCAACTGGCGAAACCGACATTACGCCAATCGGACCGATGGGAAAACTAACACAGTTGTCGTATGCAGTACTGGCCCCATCCAACATTACGACTAACTTGATGGCGGCGAGCGTTACATCAAATATTGCCTCTAGTTCTGCAGATCTGCTGACCGATCTAAAAAGTGGATACCTTCTCGGAGCTAACGCTCGCAGGCAGTTCGTAGCTCAGTTTATCGGAGTATTTTTCGGGACCATAGCAGTAATACCGGCGTGGTACCTAATGATTCCTACAAAGGAAGCATTGGAAAAATACAATCCGCCCTCAACAACAATGTGGATGGCAGTTGCAGAGGCCCTGTCGAAAGGTGTCACCTCTCTCCCCGAAACAGCGCGCTATGCACTGGTGATTGGAGGAGTCTTGGGCATCGTGCTTGCACTTATCGACGGTTTTGCGCCGAAGAAATGGAAGCCATACATGCCCTCCGCAATGGGACTGGGTCTGTCATGGATCATGGCATTCAATAACTCGCTTGCCTTTTTCATAGGCGCTACGATTGCACTAATTTGGTCCAAACTGGATAAGAAGAGTGGCGAACTGTACATCATTCCAATCGCATCAGGCGCAGTCGCCGGTGAAGGTTTAATATGTGCTTTAATTGCAATTACAGATGCAGTTTTTGCGCTTACTACACATTGATAGGCGCGTCTTTCAATGCAAAC
>PNLN01000034.1 GCA_013823055.1 Cyanobacteria bacterium DS2.3.42 | reverse complement strand
TGATTTTTGTGAATGTTTTCGAACACCGGGTAGACATAGTCTTTTCCGGCCGGATTGCGAGCAACAATGCAGCTTACTTCCATGGCGATGTTTATAACTGACTCGACTACAAATCCGCTGCCTTCGTGTTTCAAAAGATCGGTGTCGTCCAGTAATGAGGCGAGCTCTTGCTGAGTATTTACTAGCCATTGTCCTTTGCCGTCATAGCCACCACGGGCGGTTTTGATGATAAATGGACGTTGAAATGCTTGTGCTTCCTTTTCCAACTGTTTCACAGTTTTTGCAGTGGCAAAGTTGGCATAAGGAAGGTTATTGTCTCGTAAGAATTCTTTTTCCTGGATGCGATCCTGGCAGACGGCCAGCACTTTTACGCTTGGCAAAATTGGTTTTACTTTAGCCAGCGGATAAAGCGGTGCGCTTTCAACATTTTCGAATTCGTAGGTCACCACATCACAGTGATTGAAAAACTCTCCCAATGCTATGGTGTCGGTAAAGGGCTTGGTGAAAGAGCGTGCAGCAAGCCTGTGAGCCGGCGCATTGACATCGGGATCGTATACTGCGACTGTTCCACCATATCGGTAGATACTTTCGGCAAGAAGCATGCCTAATTGTCCGCCGCCTAAAATCCCAACTGTCGCCATTGCTACCCTGGTCCTACCTGTTTTATCTATTTAGCTGACTTCGTGCTCAATTTTTCCTTCACTACAATGTCGCCGGAGCGAGCATCATCGGCAAGTTTTTCCCTGTACTTCTTTATGGCGGCCAGAAGCTTTTCATCTTCAAGCGCCAAAATTTGAATGGCGAAGAGCGCGGCATTGACTGCTCCAGCCTGTCCTATTGCAAAGGTCGCAGTCGGAATTCCCGACGGCATCTGAACGATAGAAAGAAGGCTGTCGACGCCCTTGAGCACGCGCGATTCCATTGGCACTCCCAACACAGGCAAGGGGGTCAGGGCAGAAACCATTCCCGGCAAATGAGCGGCACCGCCGGCCCCGGCGATGATCACTTTTAGCCCGCGCTCTTCGGCGCTGGAGGCGTATTCAAACATCTCCCTGGGCATGCGGTGCGCGCTCTTGACCGAGATTTCGTAGGGGACGTCAAAGTCAATCAGCACTTGCTCGCCGTGCTTAAAAGTCTCGTAATCGGATTTGCTTCCCATCACGATGCCGACGACTGCTTTTTTCATTTCACTTCCCTCAAGTTGACCGATTTCTATTAGTGCTTGAAGCAGCGCTGTCCCGTAAACAACATTGTGATACCAGCCTTTTCGCAAGCTTCAATGACTTCTTTGTCTTTGATGCTGCCGCCGGGCTGCACGATCAGACTGATTCCGGCTTCCTTGCAGGCATCGATATTGTCGGTGGCTGGGAAGAAAGCGTCGCTGGCGAGAACCGCACCGCGCGCAGTTTCACCTGCTTGCTCGAGGGCGATTTTTACTGAGGCAATGCGGCTGGTTTGACCGATGCCGAAGCCCAGCGATTTGCCGTCCTTGGCGATGAATATGGCGTTCGAGGTGAGGTGTTTCACCACCGACCAGGCGAATTGAGCATCCGTAAGAAGTCCTTTATCGGCGTCAGCACCGGAGACTTTCTGGAATTGCTCGCCTGTCACCGGCAGCTCCATGTCCTTTTCGATAATCCATCCGAAGTCTTGCAAGTATTTCGCAGTCCACTCATCATGCGCTTTGGGTGAGAGTACATTTTGTTTGAACTTCAAAACGCGCACATTCTTCTTTGCTGACAAAACCTTCAGCGCACCTTCTTCGAATTCAGGTGCGGCTACGATTTCTACAAATCCTTCCACGATTTTACGAGCTAGTGCTTCGGTAAGCGTGGATGTGAATCCATAAATTCCGCCAAATGCCGAGACCGGATCCGTTGAGTAAGCTTTTTCGAATGCTTCGTCGAGAGTCGCTCCTATTGCCACGCCGCATGGGTTATTGTGCTTGATGATGCAAGCGGCTGGATTGCCGGCATCTCTCAAAATGCGAACCAGGCAATAGGTGTCGGTGATGTTGTTGGAGGAAAGTTCTTTTCCTTGCATCTGAATAAACGGGGGGAATGTCTCTTCATCGCCGGACTTTGGACCAGTGCGTGAGTCTGCGTACCAGACGGCAGCCTGATGCGGATTTTCGCCGTATCGGAGCGACTGGAATTGCGACAAATTCAAAGTCATTGAAGGAGGCAGTGCCTCTGCCGGCGCTTCGCTTGTCTTGGAGCCGTTCGTTTTCACCAGCGCTTCTTGCTGTTTTAAGAAATAGTTGGAAATCTGACGATCGTATTCGGCTGTGCGTGTGAAAGCTGCCAGGCAGAGCTGCTTGCGCAGCGCATCTGTGATTTTGCCGCTATTGGCCTTCATCGATTCGATTATGGATTCATACTGGTCGGGTTGGCAGGCGATAGCCAGATACTTGTGGTTTTTGGCAGCAGCGCGAATAAGCGATGGTCCACCGATGTCTATCTGTTCGACCATTTTTTCTGGTGGCAAACCTTCTGCCAGTTTTTTCTCAAACGGGTAAAGATTGACGACGACCAGATCGAGCGGTTGTACGCCGATTTCTTTGAGGACTTTGCCGTCCTCTTCTTTGTCTCTATAAAGAATGCCTGCGAAAACTTTAGGGTGAAGTGTTTTTACTCTTCCGCCGAGAATCTCAGGAAACTGGGTCAAATCTTCGACCTTATTGGCGTCAATACCCAGCTCTTTTATATAAGCGTAAGTGCTGGAGGTGGCGATGATGTTGAGCTCGCCAAGCGCTTTTAGATCTTTGAGGAATTTTTCCAGACCAGTTTTGTCGGAAACGCTGATAAGCGCATTAACCATGTTCTTGCTCCTTCAAATTGATTGCGCCACCGTGTGCGCCAACGCCGTCGATGACCAATTCACCACGGCTGTCCGTAACTTCTCCCACTACTTTTGCTGTAAAACCGTACTCTGAAAATGTTTTGATAATCAGGTCAGAATCACCGTCTGTAATAACGGCAAGGCCCATCCCCATGTTGAACGTTTTGTACATTTCTTCTGTTTCGATGGTGCGACCCAGATGCTTGAATATCTCAGGTACAGGCAATGGACTCGTCAGCCTGTAGCCTGCAGTTTTCGACAGTCTGAGCAAATTGCGCCAGCCACCACCGGTAATGTGAGACAAGCCAGTGATCGCTTGCGGTTTTTTCTCGAGAATTTCGTTGACGGGCTTTGTATAAATCAGTGTCGGCTTCAAAAGTTGTTCTTTGAGTGCTCTATCCGTGCCGACAAGTTTTGATGCCAGGGACAAACCATTCGAATGAATGCCGGATGAACCAATGCCGACTACCTGCTGCCTTTTCTCTATTTTTTCACCCGTGATGAGCTTTTCTTTTGTGACAAGTCCGACGGCAAACCCGGCCATATCGAAATGCCCACCCTTGTATAAATCAGGCATTTCGGCGGTTTCTCCGCCCACAAGAAGAAGTGCTGCCTGATCGCAGCCTTCGACGATACCCTGCATGACTTGATCGGCATCTTCGTCTATGAGTTTGCCGACCGCATAGTAGTCCAGAAAGGCGACCGGGCGCGCACCAACACATATCAAATCATTTGCGCACATGGCAACGAGATCGATACCGATTGTGCTGAGTTGTTTGAGTTCTAAAGCAAGCAGTAATTTGGTGCCTACACCGTCAGTGGTGAGCGCCATTGCTGTGCGCTCATCGACAGGATAGACGGCAGCATATCCTCCGGCCGCCGGCCAGAGTTGCTGATGGTCGGCTCGTTTTGAAAGGCGCTTGAGTCTGGTCACAAAAGCTTCCGCTTTTATAACGTCTACACCTGCTTGTGCGTAAGTTTTTGGTTCCATTAGTTTGCCACCATAGAATGAGCATTCTGGAAAATCCTGAGACCGGGTGGACATTTGTCAGGCAAAGCAGTTAAACGTGTCCAACTGGGATGCTGTGTCCAACGAACAAATGCCTCAGGATGCGGCATCAATCCAAATACATTTCCTTTGGCGTTTGTCAGTCCGGAAATTCGATCGAAACTGCCGTTGACGTCCAGTGAATAGCGCAGTGGTGCTTGATTTTTAACGGCATCTTCGGAATCTTTGGCAGGAGATAGGCGACCTTCACCATGGCGAATTGGCAGATCGAATTCCACCAGTCCTTCCAGCCAGGGGCAAGAAACTTTTGAATCTACTGAAAGTTGCACCCATCTGTTGATGAATTTACGCCCGCCGTTTCTCGCCAGGCTAGCCAGTCTTACATCACTTTTGTCTGACTCCGGCAACAAGCCCATCTGCACCAGGCATTGAAATCCGTTGCAAATTCCAATCAGTAATTTTCCGTCGTCAACAAATTCTTTGAGGCTTTCTTTGAGAGCCGCTTCTAATTTAACTGCCAAAACCTTGCCGGATGCGATTTCGTCGCCGAAGGAAAATCCACCGGGCAGTGCCAGCAACTCAGCTGACTTAAGAAGCTTCGGATTGCTCAGTAAATCGCTGGTATGAGTAAGCAATGCATCGAAGCCGGATATCTGAAGAGCAAATGCGGTTTCTTCGCCGCAATTGATGCCGTCTCCTGTCAATACTATTGCTGTTGGTTTCATCGCTCTGGTCCTGTCCTGTTGCTTTTGCTTGCGCTTTCGCCTTTTCTCGAGTTCTGTTTTCGTTATCGCTGTTTAGTCAAATGGCAGTGCGGTTTCCCACGCGGTCTTCATTGCCTGAGTACTCAGGCTTACCAATTCTTTTTCTCCAGTCGTCATTTCGCTGTCGATGATGTTGAGAGTTTGCTCCGCTGTCACTTCGCCGATTTTGATGACTGGGAGCCCTTCGAAGTGGCGCTCGAAATCGACCTTGTGTGCTCGGTCTATTGAAACAACAATGTGTCCTGGACCTTCGCCGAAAAGCAGCGCGTCGGCCCTTGTCACAAAGTCCCAGGATTTAAATGCTTGTGTGCCGCGTTCATCATAAAGATCTGCAAGGTATCTGTGATACTCACCGATGTCCAGTGTGGCGCCATTTCTCGAGCCGATAGTTGATTCTGCAACACACACCGCTAATCCGCCCTCGGAAATATCATGAGCGGAATGTATCCATCCGCTCTTAATGGCTGTGTGAAGCCGCCTGTACATTGTCGGTGCGCGATCGAGATCGAGCTCGGGCAACATTATTGATTGCCATCCGTTCAACTCTTCGTAGTGGCTGGCGGCTAGACCGAGCACGCCGGCACTGAGGATGTAAATAAGATCGCCGACCTTTTTGAATTCCATTGAGCGGGCAAGACGAGCTTCCGGCACGCGCCCCATGCACGAAACCAGCAATGTGGGTGGAATCGCCAGCTTGAGATTGCCGTCGTCGAAGTTGTTCTTCATGCTGTCTTTGCCAGATATGAGCGGTGCACCATAGGCAACTACCGCTTCATACAGACCCTGGCAGCAGCGAACCAGTTCTGCCAGATGCCGTTTGCCTTGCGGATTGCTGTCACTATAAACAGGATCCGGCCAGCAGAAATTGTCCAGCAAGGAAAGTGTATCTGGGTCAGCACCAACGCACACGGCGTTTCTTATCGCCTCATCAACAGCGCATTGTGCCATCAGGTATGGATCGTGTTCGCTCAAGCGCGGGCATAAGCCATTGGAAACAGCTAGTGCAGGTGAGCGATCGAGATCGGCCGTCAGTCGAGGCAGTAAAACTGCTGCATCGCAAGGGGCCTTTTGCGCTGGGCCCATTAGGGGCTTGATTACGCTCTGTCCTCTGACTTCATGATCGTATTGCCTGATTACAGGTTCTCTGGAGCAGATGTTTGGGTGTTTCAACAATTGCAGCAAGACTCTGCCGAGATGCTCCGGTTGTCGACCGGTTTTCATTGTTATCTGGGCCGGGCTCCATTGTGCTTCCAATGAAAGTGTCGGACAGCCATCGTGGAGAAACTCCAGCTCTAACATTGCCACTGTTTCGCCGTTGTTTTGAACTTCGAAATAGCCTTTGTTGTTGAACTCGCCGATATTGCTGATTTCCACATTGTGCTTGTCCGCGAGCTTCTTCATCGCTTCAAAGTCATTTGTGGAAATGGTCATGCGCTCTTGTGACTCGGAGACGACAATTTCCCAATCGGCAAGACCTGGATATTTGGTGGGCACCCTGTCGAGATGAATTGTGGCACCACCTGTGATGGTCGCCATTTCTCCGACTGAAGAAGATAATCCCCCGGCACCATTATCTGTGATGCCGGTGATCAAACCGGCGTCGCGTGCGTCGATGACAAAGTCGAGCAGTCGCTTCTGTGTGAATGGATCGCCAATTTGAACAGCCGACAGGGGCGAGCCTTCGTTCAAAGACTCCGATGAGAACGTAGCGCCGTGAATGCCGTCTTTGCCGACTCGACCTCCAGCCATGACTATAAAGTCACCGGAGCGCGTGTGTTTTTTTACCGCGTCACGCGTCTCGTTGCCGACTTTAATTTTCAGCGGAAGTATTCCGCCCGTGCCGCAGAATACAAGCGGTTTGGCGCGATATCCTGGATCAAAGAAGATTGCACCATTTACTGTGGGAATGCCGCTCTTGTTGCCTCCGTCTTCCACACCGCGGCGCACGCCGTCAAGAATTGCTTTGGCAGGCAAAAGTTTTGGACGCTGGGGCAGAGACGAAGATGGATAAGCAAAGCAGAAAACATCTGTATTGAATAATGGTTTTGCACCAAGACCAGTGCCGAGGATATCTCGATTGACGCCAAGGATCCCGGTTAGAGCGCCGCCGTATGGCTCGAGTGCGGAAGGCGAATTGTGTGTTTCTACTTTGAAGCAAACTGCTGTTTCATTGTCCCATTTGACTACGCCGGCATTGTCTTCGAAAACAGAAAGCAGGTCTTTTCGCCATTGTGACAGCTTCTTTGTTGCTGCTTTGATGTATGTCTTGTAGAGACTGTTTATAGTTTCTGTTCTTAAATCGCGTGGCTTGCTGTTGTCGATATGTGTTATTTTTGCATTGAAAATTTTGTGTTTGCAATGCTCGGACCATGTTTGCGCCAAAATTTCCAACTCGACATCGGTGGGCATGTCGGGCATGTTTCTGGCTTTTCTATCGGCTTTAGTTTTGTCGAGCCGGTAATACTGCCTGATCGCTTTCATCTCATCAAGATTGAGGGCAAGCAGCCTCTCTTTGCTCAGGCGCTCAAGTTGAGCATCGTCCAACTCGAGGCTGACGTTGTCCACTTTCGGTGTTTCCGGAAGCACAACGTGCGGGAATTTCAGCAGCCCTTCACTATCTCCCTCCGTTTCGTGCACGATAAAACGGTCAGTTAACGGATGATACTCTTTGTAGATTAGCGATTCTGAAATTGCTTTCGCGTCGCCTGATTTTTCCTTGAACAGGAATCCGCGACCGGAAGCAACCTTGAGGATTTCTTTCAATCCTTTTAGTCTAAGCGCTTCTTCGACTGTGTGAGCGAGGTTGTCGGTTACGCCTGGCAAGAATTGGCGTTCGGCGAAGTATTTGTAGTCTTCTGATGCAAATCTCTTCAGCCATTCAGCGCGAGCGTCAGGTTGTCCGGCGAGCACTTCCTGGCAAAGCGAGTCAGCCAGCACATCGCTAATGTCCTTGAGCATCTTCTTCGGAATAGGGGCACCGTCCGGCATTGAGTCTTTGTCGACTAACAGCCAGTAAAGTGGAAACGAGTGATGTTCTGTCTCGGATATTACCGCAACGCAAATGGTGGCAGTTTTGGAAATCTCCAATACGTGCTCGCCTTCTTTGTGTTTTGCTCCTTGCGTCATCTCCTGGCGGTCTCCCTGTCTGTGCCTTTGTTTTCAGTTAATTCAGTTTTGGCGTCCTTGAGTCGAGGAAAAAATGAAACGCCGTCTTGTGCAATTGATTGCAAAACTTGTGGAAAAAGCTCATGTTCTATTTTAAGACCGCGCGCCTTGAAGCTTTCCAGCGTATCGTCGGGCGAACGAGTAAAAGTTGCCTGCGCCAGAATTGGTCCATGATCGACTTTTTCGTCCACCAGGTGCACTGTCACGCCAGCTATCTTGACGCCATATTCATAAGCTTCCTCGTATCCACGAATACCTGGAAATGATGGAAGTAGTGAAGGGTGGATATTAATGACTTTGAAAAATCCTCGGTTGTCTTTGAAGTGCGATAGCAAGTTTGGTGATAAAACCCGCATGTAGCCTGCAAGTACAATGAAATCGAGTTGATGTTTTTTCAGCTCTGCGACTACCTTTTCTTCGTGCTCTTGGCGCGATAAGCCGGCATTGGGAACTACCGCAGTTGCCACGCCATGCTTACTGGCGATATCAACTGCGCCCGCGCCGGCGACGTTCACCAGGACGAGTTGAACTTTGGCATCCAGCTTACCTTGCGCGATGGCATCAAGAATTGCTTCTAGATTGGAGCCTCTTCCTGAGGCTAGGACAGCTATGTTGAGAGACATTGTCCAACCTCCTTCAAAGCTATGTCGGAACGGCAGGACATATCTGCAAACTTGATTTGTTTTACTGCTTTGTATGCGTTTTCCCTGGCTGACTCGATGGTATCTCCCAGCGCCGTGAGGGCTAGAACCCTGCCACCATTGGTAAGCAGTTTGTCTCCGTCTAATTGCGTTCCGGCGTGAAAAACAAAAGCATCGGCAGGCAAGTTACCGACTTCAATGGTTTTACCTTTGGAGGAAGATTCCGGATAATTCTCTGCTGACAAAACAACGCACACACTTGCTTTGTCGTGCCATTCAATTTGTTCCGAAGACAGGCTGCCTTTGGCGCTTGCCCAGAGCAATGGCAAAATATCCGATTTGAGGCGCGGCATGAGCGCTTGAGTTTCAGGGTCACCGAAGCGAGCGTTAAACTCCAAGACATATGGAGTTAGACCTTGATCCTTGGACTCATTTTTTTCTGTCGCAGCCGAAGCATCAGTCGCTGTATCAGCAGGAACACCAACAAGAATGCCTGCAAAAAGCATGCCTTTGAAATCGAGCGTCCCTTTCTTCAGTGCTTCCTCAATCGGCTTGATGACTTGTGTTTCTATCGCACTTTGATTTTTGTCGAACAAGCGTACCGGTGAGTACGCGCCCATTCCGCCGGTATTCGGACCTTTGTCGCCGTCGTACCTGCGTTTGTGATCTTGGCACGCAGACAGGGGCATTACTGTCTTGCCATCAATTAAAAGCAGCAGAGACAATTCTTCCCCGAGCAATTTCTCTTCAATTACTACAGTCGAGCCGGCGTCGCCGAATCGTCCTTCTTTGAAGATGGCATTTAAGGCGTCGATCGCTTCACCTTCGTTGTTGCAAACGAAAACGCCCTTGCCCAGCGCTAGTCCGTCAGCTTTGATAACGCGCGCCCAATCGTTTTCTTTGACAAATTTATGAGCACTTTCAAAATCCTTCACCACCGAAAAGCGAGCAGTTGGTATCTCGTGTTTGAGCATGAACTCTTTGGAATGCGCCTTGCTCCATTCCAATTTTGCCGCTTCTTTTCTCGGTCCGAATACAGTCAGTCCTTTCTCTTCCATGTAGTCGACTATGCCGTCGGCAAGCGGATTGTCCGGACCAATTACGATCAGATCGACTTTCTTGTCCTGCGCCAAGTCAGTCAGTCCTGCAAAATCTGTAACAGGCAAATTGATGTTTGTTATGCGAGCATCAGCAGCGGTGCCACCATTGCCGGGTGCGCAATAAATATTGCCTGCGAATTCGCTTTGTGCAATCTTCCAGCAAAGCGCATGCTCGCGACCGCCGCCCCCGACGACCATGATATTGATTTTGCTGTTGAGACTGCCAGTTGCCATCTTTCGACTTACCTCTTGCCCGGCTGTGCTGCAACAGACGCTTCGCCTTTTAACTTGGCGGGTAAAGCATCTACAAATTGATCGAGGGTCGGGTGGTCTTCGAAAACAGGCTCTCCTATCAAATGATTGGCGAGTGTTCCATAAAGTTTGTCGATGGACGATTTTTCATCACCAGCCAGATGCTCAGGCGAAGACTTCAGTTCGCTTAGAGCAATTCCTTTCCAGTCAGCTACGCCACGTCCTTTCGCCATAAGCTGAGCTTTCTTCAAAGATTCTTCCCACGGCGATCCGCGATAAATTCGACGGATCATTTCTTTGGAAAGATGCACACCTTTGTAGATCAAACGCAGCTCATCCGGTCCGACGCTGTCGGCCAGGAGCAAAATACCGCCTGTCGAATTGCCTGTGCTTTCTGCATCTTTGTGAGCACCATAGTCGATTATCATTTCGAATTTGCCGTCCCATAGTTCAATGCCTTTTTCGGCAAAGAGAACATAAAGAGCCAGTGCCGCTTGAAAGGACATCTCAGTCAAATATTCGAATTCGAAGGCATTCAAACCGGAAACATGCGCGGCTTCCTGTGTGGAAAGCAGCCGGTCCTTGGGTTCTAACTTTGTGAAAAACTCTATGACCGGACGCTCCAGCCAATCACCTTCTTTTGGCAGGCATTTTAAACCGAGTTGTCTGGCGTAATCAGGATTTTTCTCAAGGCGCTCTTTAAGCGAACTTCCCGCAGGCATTCCAAAGCGAAAAACAATTTCCAGTGGTACCAAACGGCGGCCTGTGGTCTGCGCGGCAGACTGCGCTTGCGTATGCGGATAAAAATATGTCGGCTGACCGTCTATTTGATGCAATTCCGGTCGATCGACCCGGGCGGTCAAAACTTCCATCAAGTGCGTTGTGCCCAGGATTGAGTCAACCAGCGAAGTATTCTTCTTGTCCTGATTGTCGTTTTCTATCAAGCCCTTAAAGTGATGTGGCAAACCAAAATTGACTACACCGCAGACACCTTCGAAAACAGGATGTTTGAATCTCCCATCAAGAAAAGTTTTGTCGAAACGTTCGAGATGTTTACTGTCTTTGAGTCGTTGAAAAATTTCCGGTGCACCTAACTGTTCGAAAAAGAACGCGCCCATTTTTGCCAGGGCGCGACCTTTGTTTTCGATTGTGTCAGGCATTTTGCCCCAATCGAAGACCGAGTAGTCATCTGTAAAGTGAAAGAAAAGTCTGTCCGGTTTTTCGCTCGTTTTGAAAACGCGCTTTACCGATCCTTCGTATATAAGTTCAAGTCCGTTCGGATTTTTTTGATTTACCACTTCCAGATTTCTTTATCCTCTGTCTAACCCAGACCTACCTCAGCAAGAAGATTTTTTTACTACAGACTCGCGATCGAGAGTTCGCATCGCTTCAAAAGCGAGACCAGATGAAATGTCGGTCGGATATTTTCCGGTTAAACATCCCGTGCACAGAGACTGGCTTTCCAGTGCTTCTTTCAAACCATCAATGGTTTGGAATATAACTCTGTCGACGCCGAGGATTTCTGCAATTTCGTCATTGGTGCGATCGTATGCCACCAATTCTTTGGCGCTCGGAAAGTCAATGCCGTAATAGCATGGACTGACAAGCGGCGGACACGTCGACAGAAGAATTACTTCCTTGGCGCCTGCCTGACGAATTAGTTTGACAATCTGCTTGGACGTATTGCCGCGCACAATACTGTCGTCGACAATCAAGCAGCTCTTACCGTCAAACTCGTGACCAATCGGAAAGAGTTTGCGCCGAATAGCTTCCTGGCGGCTTTCTTGATCGTCGAGAATGAATGTTCTATTTACATATCTGTTTTTGATAAGTAATTCTCTAAATGGGATTCCCATTGTTTCTGCAACAGCTATTGCTGAGCATCGGCTGGTCTCTGGCACAGGCACCACGACATCGGCGGTGATGTTGTCTTTCATCAATTGCCGCGCCAGGACCTGACCGAGTTTGAATCTGGCGTTGTAGACGGAAGTCGAATCAATTTCGGACTCTACTCGCGCAAAATAGACCCACTCGAACATGCACGGCGAGATTGAATCTTGTCTGATGATCTTGCGCTCCATGACGCCCGTCTTCGATATATAGACCAGCTCTCCAGTCTGCACGTCTTCGACATCAGTGAAACCGAGGAAGTTAAGAGCGATCGATTCGCTTGCTAATGCATATACAGTGCTGCCGTCTTCTTGCACGCGTTTGCCCAGGCAAAGTGGGCGGATGCCGTCGGGATCGCGGAAGCCGAAAATATCGCCTTCTCCAGTCAGGCAAATGACTGAATAGCTGCCGACAAGCTTCTCCATTAGACGTTTAACCGCTATTTGCGTATTGGCAAAATCAATCGGTCCCGGTTCCATTGAATCGCAAAGCAGCTTCAACATCAGCTCTGAATCAGATTCCACCCAGGCAGGCGTGCGTGTCTTGGTGTGATAGAGCTCTTCTCTGAGTGAATAGAAATTGACGATATTGCCGTTGTGCCCCAGTCCAAGCCCTCTTTCGTAGTCGAGGAAGGGTTGCAGCATGTTTGGATCATTGCGGCCGACGGTGGCGTATCTTGAGTGCCCAAGCGCCGCAAAGCCGGTCAATGTCTTGAATGAACGCTCCGAAAAGACGTTCTCCACAAGGCCGCTTCCCTTTGTCAGGTGAAAGTTGCCCTTCTTTTTCGTATCGATGGTAAGTATTCCGGCTCCGTCCTGACCTCGATGTTGGAGGTTCATCAAGCCAAAAAAGACGTCATAGGCTGATCCAGGAGTGCCCGTGATAGCAATCAGCCCACACATATGATTCGTCCGCCTTAAAAGGAGCGTCTAGGCCACTAATGGTACTGCCTTAACCCGCTGAATCCAACTTTCCAAGCGTATTTCTTATAGTTCTTGTCATAGAAATTTGGTTTAAACCGAATCTTCTACTAAGGGATTTGAAGCCAAAGTCTGTCTCTAACCAACATTAAGTTCGCTTGACAACGCGAAAGGCTTGAAAGATTGAAATCTTGCTGCCGGCATCAGGTTGGCGATTCTTGGTACTATATTTGGTGCCGATATCCATGACGTTACTCGTTCATGAAAAACTCATTGGTGTTGGGATTTCTGCCGAGATTTTCCCAGTGTGAAGTGCTGGTCATGGTCACTGTGAAAGGTGCATTCAAACCCGGAATTTTTTTCTCGCCGAGATTAATCACTATAAGCGGTGAGATCTCGATTGTCGCCAAAAGCTCGACTTCGTACTGAAACGGCCCGTTCGGTGAGTCCGGCAACCAGGCACTCGGAATGCGCTTCGGCTCTTCGACTACTAGTTTTTTGTCTGCCGCAGACGGCTTTGTTATAACCATCGCAAGTCTCAGTCGTTTTGCATCGACTCCGCCGATCTTCTTCAATAAATCCTGCAGATTTGTATCCTGTTCAAGTTGTTCGAAAGCGCGGCTAAAAGTTTCCGCTCGCGCAAAATTAACCGAATAGCTTGTAATCAGATGATTCGCCAAACCCCAACGCACCGGGATCACACCCAAATCGAGCAGAGGGATTACGAAAAACAAGACCAGAACCGTAAGCGCTGCGCCAAACTCGGCAGCTTGTGCTCCCGTGCATTTTCGCCCGTTTGCAGATGCGGCTTTTGTTGTTATGCTGGAAGACTTGAAGTACACGGCACTCTTTTGAAGATTGAAACCGAATCTGTAAACTGAAACTTTAAACCAATAGCTGTATTACCCCAGAATATCACGCGCGTTCGCTAAAGTTAAATTCCAGGGCAACTCCCATCCGTAATCACAAACGCAGCCAATGGTAATTTGCAAGCGGAAGCTGGAATCTTGAGACTACCGTTGTCACTGCCAGTGGTGTCATATTGAATATCCACGTGAGGCTCATGTCCAAATCGACACCTACTTCTTTAGATGAAACAATGCGCAGGGCTCAAGCTGGCGATGCCGTCGCACAGTGCACTTTGGCCTTCTATTACATCGAAGGTAGAGGCGTGGAGAAAAATCCTGCCGAAGCGGCACTGTGGTATGCGCGTGCGGCAGAAAAAGAAAATGCTATTGCCCAATACAATCTCGCCGATCTTTATTTGCGAGGAAGCGGCGTGCCGCGAGATGTTGAAAGAGCCATTGAGTTGTTTTCCAAAGCCGCGACAAATGGCGATTTTGATGCCGCTTTCTGTGTCGCCTTGATCTACGACAGAGGCGATGGAGTACAGCAAGACCTCGAACGAGCTTTTGAATGGTATAAGCTGGCTGCAGAAAATGGCTCAGCGCGCGCGCAGTACGATTTAGCCGTGATGTACCGAGAAGGTCGCGGTACTGCCGCCGACGCAGAGCGCGCCAAGCATTGGTTTTCCCTGGCTGCGCAAAACGGCGTCAACCGGGCCCAACAGGAATTGTAGTGGCGCAATTAATTGCGGGACGGAACGCCCGGAGCTTTCGACGGTGCAAAGTCGGCAGCGGCTCTGCCGGTTTTCGGCCCATCGGTAGCCGCTTGCGCAGCTTTTTTGGTATCGATCACCGGCTTGCCCAGCTTGGCCAAAATTTGCTTCCTTACCTCTTCGTCTTTGAAAGGCTCCGTTGGCTGTCCTTTAGATTTTTTGACTTCATTTTTGGCCTGGTTGATTGCGGCAAGAAGTTGGATGTCGAAACCATCTTGTGGCTCTCGATTGAAGCGTTTGAAAGTCGGATCGATCCACCAGGGACCCAGACCTTTCTTATACTCGTCGTCTGACAACTTCACTTCGATGTTGGGCGAAATGCCTTTGTGGTGAATGTAGTTGCCGCCGGCAGTCAGGTACTTGGCGATACTGTAATTCATGCCCGAGCCGTCATCGAGTTTTTGAATCGCTTGCACAAGGCCTTTTCCGAAAGATTTCGTGCCCACTAATTGGGAGCGATCGTTTTCTTTCAGAGCGCCGGCAAGAATTTCAGATGCTGATGCCGACGAGCCGTTGATCAAGGTGACGATTGGTTTTTCGAAACTCGGCTGCCCGCGGGAGATGGTGCTGGCCTTGTTCTCGCCGCCGTCCACCGTGCTTACGATGACACCGCCTTTGAGAAATAGATTGGCAATCTGCACGGCATTGTCCAAAAGACCGCCGGGATTGTTTCTCAAGTCCAATACGATTGAGTCGGCGCCTTCAACTTTCGAAAGCGCTTCTTTCAATTCTTCCGTAGCCTTGGCGGAAATAAAGCTGTCCAGGCGAATGTAGCCGACGTTGCCTGGCAGAATTACTGCCTTTGTGACTGCTTTGACCGCAATCTCTGCACGCATCAGTGGAATGGGGACGCGCTTGCTGTCCCTGAGCATCGTCAAAGTAACTTTGGTGTTGATTGGTCCGCGGATTTTTTTGACGACCGAATCGAGCGGTTGACCGGCAACAAGCTCTCCATCAACTTCCAAAATTTCGTCACCGGGAAGCACGCCGGCTGTGGACGCAGGGCTTCCTGCAATCGGTGCAATGACGACAATTTTTTTCATATCGCTCATGCCCAACTGAATGCCGACGCCGTACAGGTGCGCCTTGATTTGATTGGTTTCGTCTGAAAAAGCTTCTGGATTGAGAAAGCGGGTGTAAGGGTCACCGAGGCTGGCAAGCATGGATTCGATAGCCTTGTAGGCATCGTCTTTGTTTTTGATTTTTGTGTCGTAATGGTGTTCCCATCTCGACCAGTCTTGGCCGCCATAGGTCTTGTCGTAAAACTGCTGATTGATGATATTCCAGCAGCGGTGGTAGAGATATACCGGTGACACCGCGCTTGATGGCAACGCTTGGGCAATCAGTTGGTGATGCATTTCGTTGCGCAGGGCAATCGTGTTTTGACTGCCCCCTTTCGCTCCTGCATCTTGTACTACAACAGGCAATAGCAGGGTGACTGCTGTCGCTGCACCAAAGAGTGTCCTAAAAATTGATTTCATCCCTTGAGCCACCTTAATCTCCATCCACTGAGAAAGTTCGGAGTTGAAAGCCTTCAGCCCGATGCCTCTTAACATCTTGATGCCGCAGCCTTCAAGTATAGAATGTCTTGGCAGTATAGAACGACCATTGCTTTCTTGTACGTTTAGTGAGCATGTCGGCACAGAGAATTTACGCTACGGCATGGTTAATGCAAAGACTTTCCCAAATAACCTAGTCGTCTCGTCTAAAGCAAAAGTTCCAACATTCTCAGATATGTTGATTATTTATTCTGACCATTTGCCCGCTGATCGTTTTTTTCTGCGTCCGTTTTTTCTCGCATAACACCGTGTTTGGCTGCGGCTTTCGAGACACTCATCTGATTGGAAACAGGTTTGCCGTCGGCTGGAATTTCCTTGTCGCTAGTCTCTTTCTTGCTGTCAACGGCGAGGTATTTTTGAAAGAAATCAATGACCGTCATCATGGTCGGCACACTAATGAAAACGTGTTGATCTGTCTTAACACTTTCGAGTTTTACCGGCGCGCCCGTTTTCTTCCAAGCTTCGTAAAGCTCCTGGCTTTGCGCAAACGGAACTACCGGGTCCTTTTCTGCGTGCATAATCAGGCAGGGAACATTGAAGCCGGGCTTTAAGTAAGTGACAGGACTGGCTGCTATAGCCAGGTCTTTCTTTTCTTCGGCGCGACCGCCTAAAAATTGCGTGATTGGCGCTTTTTCCGATTCGTAGTCGAGCTGGTCATTTGGACCGGCTTGCTGGTGCATGGTCATGAGATTTCCCGGTCCGCACCAGTCGCAAACGGCTTGAACATCGCTTCTTTCGCCTGTGACTCCGACATTGCCTTCGAGCTCCTTCACACCATTCGTAGCTGCCAGAAGCGCGGCCAGGTGCCCTCCGGCGGAAATTCCGAAGACGCCGATGCGGTCCTTATCAAAACCGTATTCGTCGGCATGTTTGCGCAGCCAGCGGATGGCCGCTTTGCAGTCGTGTAATTGGACGGGAAATTTATAGTCAGGAGCGAAGCGATAGTTGATGCCGGCGATGGCATAACCTCTGACCAGTAGCGGCATCATCGGGCTCGGTTGTTTGTCGCCTTCTCGCCAGGCGCCGCCGTGAATCCAGACAATTAGCGGCTGTTTCTTGTGTTCTCCGGCGGGAAAATAAAGGTCGAGCATGTGCGCGGAAGTTTTGTCATTGTCGACATAGCTGACGTTCTCAATCACCCTGGGTTGCGCTTCTTGACCTGCTGGTTTCTTCTCGACCTGTGCCGTTGTGCTACCACAGGCGGTGAGACCTGTCCCCATCACAATGCTCAGCAGAGTCATCGAAAAAGCTGTTCGCAGGCTCATTTAAAAATCTCAGAAACGGGCAATCCGCTATAGTCTACCACTGGAAAGTGAGGGCCAGCTCCTCGTCGGTCAATTTGCGCCATTGCCCGGGCAGAAGGTCGAGATTTTCTAGTTGAAGCGTGCCTATGGCAACTCTCACCAGTCGCAAAGTCGGGTGTCCGACCGCTGCAGTCATGCGGCGCACCTGGCGGTTCTTCCCTTCGGTGACGGTGACTTTTAGCCAGGCGGTCGGAATATTCTTGCGAAAACGAATCGGCTTTTCTCGCTCCGGTAATTGAGGTTCCTCGTTGACAAGCGAAACCTTGGCAGGCAGTGTCCAGTGTCCTTTTATATCCACCCCAGTCTCCAGTTTTTCAATCGCTGATTGGGGCGGAACGTTTTCAACTTGCGCCAAATAAGTGCGGCTGTGACCGTTTTTGGGATCGAGTAAACGTGAGTTCAGGCGGGGATCGTCGCTCAAAATCAGCAGCCCTTCGCTGTCGGCGTCCAAGCGTCCAATCGGGTAAACGTCTTTCGGGAAGCCGAATTGCGCCAGTGTGCCTTTGTCCGAACCGGGCTCCGGAGTAAATTGGCAAAGTATGTCGAAAGGCTTGTAGAAAGCAAGATACTCTCTGCCTTCTTGCGGAAAAAACTTTATGTGAATGCGACCGGCGGGGTGTGCGCCTTCGTCTCCATCAGCTTTTCTGGTCTGACCTGTGCGATCCGTCACACATACCACTCCAGCTCTTTGACCAGCTCAGCCATGGACTGTTGCCGATCTTGAGCGTGTTTTTTCAAACTCTTTTGAATCAACTTTCTCAAGCCTTGCGAAATAACCGCATCAGGAGCTGCTTTGTCGAAGTCCATCGGATCGGACGTGATGTGCTTTTGCATAGTGTCGATCTCGTTGGTGCCGCAGATTGGCAGGGCTCCAGTCAGGGTGTGGAACATCAAGCAGCCCATCGAATAAACATCCGAGCGACCGTCCAGCTTTCCGCCCATAATTTGCTCTGGGCTCATGTATGCAGGCGTGCCCAGCACTTGCCCTTCCATGGTCAGTTTTTTCGCTCCGGTTCTGGCTTCATCGAGCCGTTTAGCCAGGCCGAAGTCAATCAGTTTGACCTGCTCGGCGCCGCTGTCGTTCATAGTCAAAACAACGTTGTCCGGCTTCAAATCCCGGTGCAGAATGTCTCTGGCGTGCGCGTGAGCGAGTGCATCGGCTATTTGCATGAACATCGGTACGGCGCGAGAGGCATCCAGTCGCCCTTCCTGCGCAATCAAATGCCTGAGGTTGGTCCCTCTGATATAGTCCATGACCAGGAATGGAAAGCCTTGCTCGGACAGACCGAAATCGAAAATGACGACAATATTGGGATGATTGAGTGCGCTGAGCGCCTGAGCTTCTCTTTGAAAGCGCAAAAATGTGTCGGAATTGGCTCCGCAGGTGTCATACAAGACCTTAATCGCCACCGGGCGATCCACCATGCGCTGTTTGGCGAGATAAACCATGCCCAGAGCGCCGCGGCCAATCTCTTGGATGACCTCGTAACGCCCTGCCAGGACGGCTCCCATTAGACTCAGCTGAGACAAGCGATTCTCCTCACCATCGGTGTTCGCCCACGCTCTGAATTCCGAGTGTTAAGACTAGCATGCCTTCTCAAGAGTGGCCTGCTATTAAACTTGATATTACGGCTTACTTTTCTTTTTTTCGTCTTTCGGCTTCAGCTTAATCTTCTCAGCCTCCGCCTTCTTGCCGGCGGTATTGAGTTTCAAATCGGCAAGCGAGCTTTCCAGCTCCTGTTCGAGCAAAAGCGGGTCTTCTAGCGATGATTGCGAGCTCAATCCACCAATGACAGGGCTTGCAGCTTCTGCTCTCGCCGTTTTTTGAGGTCTGTAAGACACCCAGAGCGAGTAGGTGAGGATGGCCAGCGCAATCACACCCCAGAGCAAAGACCAGACGATGGCCGGAATCCCTGTCATACCTTCCATGTTCTTTGCGTCACTATGTTGGCCGCCCATCACGGAGACAAGGAAAAGTGTCTGAATATCAAGGACTGAGTTGAGGGTTGTTTGAACTGCAAGCATGAGGAGGAACATGTGACAGGCAGCATCACTGGCTTTTCTGGAAACCCAGAGAATTGCCGCACCGATAATCAGCATCGAAACAAAGCTGAAGATGCCGCCGCCGCCGTAAAAGACCGTAAGAGCAAGAATGACGGTTCCAATCGACTGTAATATAAAGCGCGCATCAGCAGGGCGTTTTCCCCACCAAATAAGCATGCCTCCAAAAACCGCTGTTCCCAAATAGCCCGCCATCGATATGAGCGGTCGGAAGCCTCCAGAGGACAAGGTCAGCCCTGACTCATCAGGCGATATCGAGATCATCTGCACATTGCCGCCGGTCAGACGAGTGACCAGTGCGTGGCAGGCTTCATGAACAGTAGTGACGAACAGTTTGAACGGATAGAGAAAAATATTGGCATATGGCATTTGCCAGCAAAGCAGGCTGACGATCAGAATTAAAAGCATGATTTGCACGGTGCGCTCGTGTTTGACCGCATGCAAAAGATCAGACGCCATCAGTCTGGCATGAGCACCGGCAGAGTTTTTGATCATCTTCGTAGCCATGAGATCGATAAAGCCCTGACTTTGCTTTAGCCTTAAGTCGTTTGTTTCCTTAAGGCTCCCACTTTGCTTTTCTTACCTTTGATTCTACCCCTTGTCGATAGAAATGAGTCATTCCAAGAGTTTGAAAGCAAACGGGCGCAGCTTGCCAACTGGTGGCGCATATGGTGTCACTTCAGCTGGTGTCTTACGTCCTTA
>PNLN01000063.1 GCA_013823055.1 Cyanobacteria bacterium DS2.3.42 | reverse complement strand
GGGCGTTGACGGAGTCTCCAGTCCTCGTCAGGTGCTTGATGCAAACCTTTATGGCACCATCAATCTTTTGGAAAACGCCCGCAGGCACGGTTCTGGCTTCATCCTTCTGTCGAGCAGCCGCGTTTATTCAATCAACGCACTAAAAGCCGTTCCGCTCACAGAACAAGACTCTGCATTCGTTTTCGACAAATCAAAGGATGCGCCTGTAGGTGTTTGCGACAAAGGAATCAGCGAAAGCTTTTCAACCCAGGCTCCAATCTCGCTATACGGTGCCACCAAACTCGCCTCAGAAGTCCTGGCGCTGGAATACGCAGAGACATACAAATTGCCGGTTTTTGTCAATCGCGCTGGAGTGCTGGCGGGCGCCGGTCAATTCGGCAAGCCCGACCAAGGAATATTCTCGTACTGGATCAATTCCTACTTGCGCAAGCAACCATTGAAATACATCGGATTTGGTGGCACAGGATTTCAGTTGCGCGACGCCATGCATCCGAAAGATTTGGCGATACTTGTGCAGAAGCAGATGAGCAAGACCACAAGCGGACAGAACGACATCATTAACATCGGCGGTGGCGCAGATAATGCGATGTCACTCAAGCAACTTTCAGATTGGTGTGGGAAACGATTTGGTGCGCACTCGGTTGATTCTGTTAAGGAAGACCGCCAGCTGGATATTCCCTGGGTGGTGATGGACAGTTCTGTTGCTAAACGTACTTTCGGTTTTGAGATCACCGTCAAATTGCCGGAAATTTTGGAAGAGATTGCAAAACACGCCGAAGCGCATCCTGACTGGCTAAAGGTGTCAGGCGCATGAAGTCTAAGAAACCTAACGCCGGCAAAATCAATGACATCGCAGTTGTAATTCCGGCTCACAACGAAGAAGGCTGCATTGAATTGACCGTGCGGCACCTTCATTTGGAGCTGGTTACCAACAAAATTCCTCACGAAATTGTAGTTGTCGATGATGGCAGCACAGACAGCACATGGAAAATCTTGACCGAGTTGACCAAGGATGTTCCGACTTTGAGACCGATTAAGAACATCGGCCCGCATGGCTTTGGACGCGCGGTAATCTGTGGATTGACTAACTTTCAAGCCGATGCCGTGGCAATAATGATGGCTGACAATTCTGATGACGCGAACGATGTTGTGCGCTATTGGGAGAAGCTGAATGAAGGCTACGACTGTGTTTTTGGCAGCCGTTTTATTAAAGGCGGCGGCGTAATCGACTATCCGATTCACAAATTGATTATGAATCGCATGGCAAATTTGTTTGTCACAATTATGTTTAACGTCGCCTACAACGACACAACCAATGCATTTAAGGCATACAGGAAAGAAGTAATCAAAGGCTGCGCACCATTTATCTCGCCGCACTTCAACTTGACTGTTGAGATTCCGCTGAAAGCAATGGTACGCGGATTTAGTTGGACGATCATTCCAATCACCTGGAGAAACCGTCGCACGGGCATTTCAAAACTAAAGATTCAAGAGATGGGCAGCCGTTACTTGTTCATTTGCTTGTACGTCTGGCTGGAAAAAACTTTGACTCGCGACTATCGCGTCAATCCGGACGAGCCGAGAGTGACTGCGGCAGAACCTCCGGTGAAAGCGATCACTCAGGAAGTAGAAAAGCCTGCAATCGAAACGTCTGGCGAGGAGTTCAATGAATAGCAAGCAGCTCAATAGAAGTCGAAACACCATTCGCACATTCAGACGATTTGTAGCGTACCACTTCTGCGCTTTATACTTGTTGCATGAACAAATCCTCGGCTCCAACTTTGAAACTGAAACCGCTTCAGCATGTTCTCATCGTAATCGGTGTTACCGTTGCCTGCTTTTTCATCGGCGGCGGTTGGCAGTTTAACTTAAGCGATTTCCCTGCACACCGAGCACAGGGAGATGATCTATTAGACGATATCTTTTCCTATCTGATTTTGTTCTATTATCGCGGTGGAGTTGCCGCAGTCGCTGGCGGTATCCTTACGACAGTTGCGCTCTTCTTGATAGAGAGGCGGAAAAAAAACTAGTCCCAGTCAGGAGCTTTGATGTTATCTAGCTGAGTAAAAACGTGTAGCACTTGGTCCGCGTGTGGGTTGTAGGCAATTATTAATGCCTCGTTTTTTTCTCCTTTTTCCCAGTGCGTATTTATGCTATCCCATGTCTTGGCGGAAATGTAATTGGGTTTTTGTTTGGTCTCGATACCATTAATCACATCTGCAAAGTATGCACCCACAAAGTATGGCGCGTTATGAACATCCTTTGCATTTCGCACGGCGTCGCTGATTTTGCCTAGTTGCTTAGGATACGTCTTCGCAAAATGATTGATATTGCGCACTTGGATTTGTGCCGGCCCAATAGATTCACGTTGGTCAAAGGGCCAGTTTCCATGCGTCTGAACATAGTGGTCGGGTCCGGTGTCTTTCACATTCATGTAATAGAATTGTTCATTGCGGATAGTTGCAGCAATTAAGTTTGAGTCTACCTTTCCGGTACCATACCCGATGTGCCTTTTTAATTCCGGAAATATTTTGTTCGCTTTGGCGCAAGCCTCGTAGTCGATGAATTCATCTTCTCGTCCGCGATGTGGATAGGCTTTGTCCCCGCCGGTAGGGGGTTCCTCGCCTTCGGCTAATTGAGGATTTTGAGCAGCCTGTCCTACTCGTTCAATACCTTTCTTAATCAGCGCGCCCCAGTCTTGAGCAATAATCGCTTCTGGCTCCAATAGTTCTGAATCGTTCTGGATATCCGGATATTGCTGCAATTTCTCGAGACTAGGCGCAGCTTGCGTTATATTCGAAGCAGTCAAGACTTGCTCAAGTGGCTTCTCTTGAAGCGCGGGCAGAGCCTCTTTCGCTTTGCGTTCCATGTACTCGATCGAGAAACGGCCCTGTGCCTCATCATCACTTCCAACAGCCCTAAGTCCTTCGACATAGGACGGGCGCGGATCTACAAACACTTTTTTCTTTGCTTCGATTCCTATCGCCGTCACTGTTGTGTTATCGCCCATGCATATACCGAAAGACTCACGTGCCTCGTCCAGGCTCATTCCATCCTTAATGGTCGGAAGCTTGGTCATTGACTCGAATTTGTTGGGATTTGTGCTCTGAACTTTGTTGACTTTGTCAGCACTTGCATTTCTGGCCTCTTGCGCATCAGCAGTGTTGAGCGCTTTCTTTTCGGCGCCCTGCTCAAGGGGTTGCGATAGCTCGGCATGTTCTTCTGCCATAAGACCATTCTTCCCTGACTTGGCGAAGTTGGCTAGGTCAAGAGAAATCTATTCAGAATTAAATCTTGCGGCACACCAGCGCTCTCGAGCGTCTTCTATTGTTTGTTACTTTCCCGTATAGGCAAAAGAGGAACTAACAAAGGTTTTGACGTCTAAAGCTCATACACCATCACGGTAATATCCTCTGCAGCGCCTGGATAGCGCTTGGTGGAAATCAACTTGTATTTGGCGTTTAATGCTGCCATAAGCGCATCAACTCTTTTCTTTCTCGGCATTCTCTTTGTTGATAGCATCTCGATTTGTTTGTCGGAGTCTTTAGCGAAAGCCAGTCGTTTGAAGCCTTTTGCGGGAAGCTCAGCAATCTTTTGCTCGTATTCGGCGACGAGTGTTTCCGGCGCCCACTGTTTTGCCATGTCCGGAATGATTGCCGGAGTGCGGGTTTCGCTCCAACGTGGAAAACCGAAAATGCCAATGTTGTGTTTCTTCTGTAATTCATCGGAAACATAAAAACCAAGTGTTGGTCCTAGTACATCCGGCGTAATTACGATGGCTGCATCGTCGAAGTTGCCTGACTTGATCTCTTGAACAACTGTGTAGAATCCTGAATTCGGTTTTTGATCGAACCAGAGTATATAAGCGATGTTGAGTGATGCGATGCAAACGAGAGTCGATGCCAGCGCGATCTTCGCACGCGACGAAATCTGTTCGTGCTTGTCCCAAAAGAGCCAAGAAAAAACAGCTGCCAACAAAACCCAGGATGATGCGGAATACGGATAGACGTAGCGATAGTAATTGTTCCAATAGCCGGCCACATAGGGCATTGAGAATGCCGGAATGAATGTTGTGCACAGAAGAATGACGTAATTGTCGGGAATGAGAGCCAGTGCCGGTTGCGCTGCACTCTCACCGTTTCCCTTCCGTTTTTGCCAGAGGTAACGTCCAATCAAAACCGCCACCAGAAGAGCAAAGAAATAGAAGCCCAAGATTACAGGCATGGGCAGCATGTTCATAAAGCTATACGATGCAACTTCGGGAAAACGCGTCAAAGCCGGCTTGTTTGGATAGGAGGCGCCGTCCATTTGCAAAAGCACCGATGGTATCCATGGTGCAAACAATAGAAATCCAACAAAGAGCGCTCCGACGGATCTGACAAACTTCTTGACCGCCGCGTCCTTTGTTGTTTTATCTTGCGAACTCAGATATTGGCGCGCGCAAATGATTAGAGAGCATAGCCCCAAAAGTGGTATCAAAATGCATCCCACATATTCGGTGTAGCACAACGCCGCGGTCGTGAGCGCAACGCCTGCAAATGCAAGCTTCCTGCGCGGATTTTGATCGTCCAGCAGTTTGCAGAAAAAGGTCATTGCCAGCGTGGAAAACATAAGTGCCATCGCGTAGCCTCTGCACTGGCACGAAAAATAGTTGGCAAACGGAGAGACCGTAAAGAAAAACGCAGCCATCAATCCGACTCGCGCTGAGTGGATGGTTTTACCAAACCAATAGAGCGCTGGAATCGTGACCAAGCCGCATATAAGTGCCGGCAGTTTGACCACGATGTCATTGGTGCCGAACAGCATGGTAATGATATTGATCACCATGTATCCCAGGGGCGGATGGTAATCATCCTGCCTTCCGAATGAGTTTTTCACGACTGCAATTAGGTCCGGTGCCGTCGAGCTGTGGATTGAAAGGACCTCATCGAGCCAAATTCCCATGTGCAGAGACGGCCATGCCAAAATCACGGTTATTAACGCAAGCCCTGTCAGCACTAGAAAGTGAGCAGCTGGCACCTGCGGTGAAGGATTGTGAGCGACAACCGATTCGTTCGAAATATTCTGATTTGCCTGCGAGTTCACTGGTTGACCTGGTTTTCGAGAGCACGGTGAGCCTGGGCTTTCAGCCATTATGACAGCTCGATTCTCAGTTTATTGCATACGCTTGTGAAGTGAAGGGTAAGATAGATAAAGAGACTAATGTTTAAACGACCGGATGACATCATCGGTATTTACTAAAAGCGGCGTGCGGCTCGAGTATCCCTGGATGTTCGGGCGTAAGTATGACTTGCTGTTTTTCTTTCTGCCTGCAGTCCTCGGGCTGCTGCTCTTTTCCATATGGCGCTTCACTGCTCTGGGCACTTCGGTCCTCTGGACGATTTTGCTTTTGGAAGCTTTCGGCGCTGGAGCTTTCCACTGGGGACCAACCTGGTTTGCCTATTTCGACAAGAAAAATCGGGACTATTGGAAGACGCAGCCGGTAAAGATGACCGTCTTCTACTTTGGTCCACCCATTCTCATGACCGTTTCCATCCTGGGCAATGTTTATTACCCGTGGCTGATTCAGCTCTTCACCATGATTTGGGCGCTGCAGCACTTGATTCAGCAAAACGTCGGAATTCTTCTGCTGTATCACAACCAGGGACGCGGCGAAGCGATTGTGGACCGTCCGACAGAAATGCGCAGCCAGCAAGTGCCGGCGATTTTCTTTGCGTCCATTTTCTACTGGCGCTATTTCTTTGGTGCGCCCCAAAACGAACTTTGTTATTTCGTCGGTGCCGTTCTTCTGGCAGCCTCAGCCTATTACGTCGGCAAATATCTCTATCTTTTCAGCAAGCAAGTCAAAGAGGGCGCGTCGATCAACGTCCCTGCGCTTTCGTTCTGGGCTCTTTCAGTCCTGGCATTTTTGCCTTTTGCATTCTTCGGAAAGCGGTTTGACGACTCGTTTTTGATTCCTGTGACGATGCACTGGTTTCAGTACATTGGGCTGAATTACATGCTCGTGAGAAACAAATATTTGACGGGCGAGGACAATCGCATCAATCTGCCTAAGTTCTCGCCGCTGGCTCTGTTTCTCATTACGTGCGGCATGGGTGTGCTGACTCTGGCGACGATCAAAGTTGCGCTGCACATGCCAGGCGTGACGCCTGTAATGACACAGATGATCGCCGGCGTTTACCTGGGCGTGGCCAACATTCACTACCTGCTCGACGCTTTCCTCTGGCGCTTTAGAGAAGAGCACGCGCGCAAAACAATCTTGCCTTTCTTACTGGCTGATCGCAAAAAGAATCAGGCCTCTGTAGCATAGGCTACTGTGAAAGACGGAACAGTTATCCTGCGCAAAGACAATCGCGTGGCGGGTCTTTGCTCCGGACAACTGTTCCGCCTTTAAGTTGTTGGTACTGAAGATCAGGAAACCAATAGCTTATTGATGACAGGGTCGCGCAATTTCCAGATGAAGGCGTCGGTCCAGAAGTGCTGAACGTTCAAAAAGACCCAGATGGAGATGAAGCACAGAGCCTTGTCTGCAATGCCAAATTGAGTCATCCATGTTGGCACAAGGAACGCAACCAGGAAGCCAACGGCAAATATAATTCCGAAGTAGAGGAATGAAGTGCGAGACCACAGCATGCGCCCGATCTGATGGAACGTCACATTCTCCGGCAAGCCTTTTTCTTTGAAGTAAAACGCTGACGTGACCACAAGATACTGGCTGGAATGGAAAAACCATTGCGAGAACATGTAATACAGAAGTGCAAAATGATTGCCGGCGATTAGCGGCAATGCCGTCAAAGTCATGATCGTGAGCAGCGCGGGCACAGGCATCAAGCGCTTTTCTTTGATGTACTTTCTTACTACCATGCCGACAAAGAGCAAGACGGAAGCCTGCATGACCACCAGACTTGCAGTGCAAAGCCACTCGGGGATAATAGCGTAGAACGGCACGTCGTAGAGGTTTATCAGTTTGAAAGTGCCAAAATCTTTGATGGCGAACATTCGCAAAATCAAGAACACCATGGTGGCATCGACCATGAACTTCATGATCTTCTTCTCTGTGTTGTTCAAGTAATACTTGCGTTTGTAGCAGTATACAAGCGCGATTCCATACGACTGCGCGAGTTGATGTTGGAAGCCCCAGGCGAGTACGAACTTAATGAAGAACGTCGTGGTAGCTGGAATAAAGAGTGTTGAAAGTCCGCACAAGAGAGCGATGAATGCCACCAACGCTACAGGTTTGCCGATTGCATCTCGGGTTACTTTACTGCCGTACACGCGAAACAGCGTCGCAGGCTGGTGTCCATCACCAAAGATGTGCAGACCGATGATACTGATGCCGAAAAATGCCTGTGCGGTTGTATTACCGTCGAAGCCGTAGCCGAAGTTTGTCATCGACAAACCCAGGTAGAGCAGCCAGAAGGCGCCACCACAGGCAAACATCAAGTCGACGAAAGGATTGAGAATCCAGGGATACGGACCGAGCGCCTGAGCGGTTGCGGCGGCCGACTGGGCAGACGTCGGTTCGGACAGATTAGGAGTCGCAGCAGCCGGCGTCGGCGCCTGATATGACGCATTGCCGCCTGAAGGTACGGTGCCAGGTGCAGCGGTTTCAGCCGTGCGAAAACTGACTTCGTCCACTGGGTCTCCCTCCAAATACGCCTTAGTAACTGGGACTTTCTGCAAAAGAGAAGGATCTAAAAGATCTGATATCCCATTATTTATATGCCCGAGAAATCGGAGCTTTAACGATTTTAGACTATTCCAGCTGGGCTTGAAAGCACGGCTGGAAGCCAATAGAGCCTTACCTTATGAGGATAGTAAGCAATCAAAAAGCGGGTCCCCACGTGGCGACCCGCTTCAGAAATCCGAAGGCATTCTAATTGAGCAGATAGGCTATCTGCTTACCTTACGATGGCTCTGGAAAGCCAGAAGGTGCGCAGCGCGCGGTACATTTTTACCGCGTCAACGCCTGGTCTGTTCACCGTCGAAACGGATGGAGCAATTTTCGGCGCAACTGTTGGTCCAAGTATGATTGGGCCGCTGGCAAAGCTGGATGTGGTAAATATCCCAAATCCACATACGCCTGCTAATGCAGCTGCAGTGAGTAGTTTACGAGTTTTCATTTTCTCTTTGATACCTCCGACTTCTGGGATCCTACAGCCCGACTTATTTCTGTCATTTTCTTACTATGATAGACGATAAGCGCGAATGTGGATCTTGACAATATAATATCACGATAGGGAAAGATTAAAATCCAGGAATTTTCCTAAAATTTTCCTCGAATGATTCAGGTAGAGTAACAAAAGAGGCGCAATTGAGCGATTTCATCATAGTTATGGGTTGTGGAGTTCTGGGGCTAATGGCCCATGGAGCGAGCACGCGCCCGTGGCTCGAATGGACGCTCAGGTTTTTCATCATCGTCATCTTTATAGGTGAGTGCCTGCTGGCGGCGGGCGGTCTAATAGATGTCGGTCACAATGCCTGGCAGAGCGGTGTTGCTCTTGGACTGGCGATAGCCACCGGCATTTGCCTGGCACTCTATGGTCGCAAGCTCTATTCCAAAGTATTCAGTTTTCTGGACAATATTTTTTCAGGTGCTATTGCCATTGCACTCTATAAAAAACTGTCCATTTATGACGTCGTGACGAAAGTCCATGTCTTCTTGCCGAATTCCATTCCCCACATGGTCGGCCTTTTCATCTATATAAGTACGTTTGCAACACTCATGGGCGCTGTCGATCCAGACGGTATGAAATTTCCTGGATTGCCCCTGCCGATTCCAGTGCCGATCGATACGCTGTTTTCCTACAATGGTCTGGGCCTGGTGCTGCTTTCCTTTTGCGGCGTCGGCATCTTCGTCAAACGTGACTGGAGAGCCGCGATTGATCGTCTTGGCTGGAAGAAGCCTACGGCCAAGCAGGTGGGTATTGGAGTCGGACTGATTGTTTTCAGTTTTCTCTACGACTACCTCTGGTCAATTTATACGCACTCGCAGGGGACTGACCTTGCCACTAAGCTGGCTGTCTACAATTCAGGCACCTTCAGCGTTGTGGGTGGCGCAGATAAGTCTTTGATATTGGCATTGGCGACAGCAATCTTTGCCGGAGTCGGGGAAGAAACCTTAATTCGCGGCGCATTGCAGCCAGTGTTTGGGATTTTTCCAGCCGCTGTTTTGCACGGCATACTGCACGCGCAGTTTAACCATGCACCAATCTTTATGGTGCAGGTGGCGCTGTGGTCTTGTGTCATGGGGCTGGTTCGCAAATACACGAACACGACAACGACCATCATTGGTCATGCCGGCTTCAATTTCCTGACCACTTTCCTGTTTGCTTTCAATCCGTAAGACAAACTAGCTCGGCATGCCGGAGCTTTCGTGGATGATGTTGTCGAGGCTGGCAATACTTTCTGTAAGGGCGATGTACATCAACTCAGCCCGCACTCTCTCGTTGTTTTGCACTAGAGAGGAAAGGTGTAGTGAGGCACCAGGCGCTGTCGCACCAAGTTTCAGTTTGTGAGCCATGTTCATCGATAAGAGCATACAAGCAAGTTCGACGCCTTCAGCCAATGGATACTTATCACCGACCTCAGTGGCACCAGGATTGGCATAAAGTTTGTCGGAAAGCCCAATCGCTTGCAGAATGAAGATTTTGAACCACTCCGGCGGATCTGCGTCGGCTTCGGCGTGTTCGTAAAGGGCGAGCCAGATGGAAAAACAGAGCAGCTCTTTAACCGCCTCAGCAAATTCGTCTTGAGTGACTTCCGGCAGTGGAACGTTTTTATTGGCGTCGCTGGCGTGAAATTCTTGCTCGCAAACGTTCATGTACTCGCGCAATAAGCGCGTGCTTTCCATTCCGTTTATTGTGGCAAAAAAGAGGGCTCTTTCTGCTGATTCCCGCTCCGTAGCCGGCGGTGTAGCTGTGCTCGGTACGATTTTTTGGAACGCGGGGCGCTGACTGTCCATTAATTCCTCAATTCCAGGCTGAATCAATTGTAACAGCGCCATCATGCCCAGGAGGAAATTTATCTATTCAGCCGCCCGGTTTTGAGAATTAAGGTTCGACTACGTAATTTTCCCACTGACAAGTTGTTGTCTCGCAGGCAATATTATCGTTACGCCGGTTTCTGTACCCACAGCGCTGGTCCTCCGGTTTATCTTCCCCGTAATTTAGGTATATAGGTAGAGGCTGTAAAGCCCGCCAAAGTCCATCATGCTTGGACCTACTCGTTGTGGCTGGTACGACGAACGTAGCAAGCTCAAGCTCCACGTTTGCAATCTCAGAGGTTGAGGAGAGTTACTATGGCTGACACACCAATCGAACCAGGCAAGTATGATGCGAAGCAATCACCTGGCAGAAATGCCGCTGTTGATTCAACAGCGATTGTTGACGAGTTCAAGACCAAAGGAGCCGACGCAGCATATCAGGCCTTGCAAAAGGAATTAGACCCACAGCAGCTGTCTCAGCGTGGTATTTCAGAAGCTCAGCGCACCGAATACCAGACCAAACTTGTTGATCAATTGAAGACTGCCGGTATTTTGCCGGAGCTCTCCATAGCTGCGGCTAAGGATCGCAGCGGAAAACCAACCACTGAAGGTGGTGTAGATCTTCAGACGAACAAACAGTACGACCTCAATAAGATTAGGACCGCCCGTGACAGCGCGACTAATCCGGTCGACAAAGCGCTATACACTGCATTCGCTGATAAGTACACTGACTTGCGCAACGAAACCCGCAATGGTCGTGCTTACGGGGCTGTTAATGATGCAGTATTGCAGCAACACCTCGACAAGACAGCAGCCGCAGGAAAAAATGAGCAGTTCAAGAAGGACGTTTCTGTACTGGCAACACGACCTGAAGTATTTGATGCGATAGATCGTGCTGGAACCGAATCCCGCAATCGTGCTGGAGTTACGCCTGAAAAAACAGACGGCAAGATAACTCAAGAGAACATCGAAGCTTTTGACAAGAAATGGAATGACCCGAGTCAGACTGAGCGGGATAAATTCCGCGCCGGATTTGGTACCACGGAACAACAGGCTCAAGTCGACAAAGCTGTTAAAGCTCTAAAGGCTGGACTTGAGCAGCCAGGGCTAGTCGACAACGGAATGGTCGACGGTCGTTATAACCCATTTGTGACCAACGGCATTACGAAGGATACACTGACTGCTGGTCTTGGCGGTCCTGAAGCTGTTGCCAAATTTAAGGCAGAACAGAACAAGTTGCCTGACGGCACTGACAGACCGGCAGTACCGCCAGCAGAGAATTATGCTGATTCTAAGCTGCAACGCGGACAGGGCCCCTGGCATGTCGCAAACAAAATGCTGACAGGTCAAGAAGGACAATTCCAAGATCCTGCCAAGGCGCAACGTGACCTCACTAAGGCGCTTCAGACGACATTCACTGACAGACAAGGTGCCGAACAACTCGGTGAAGGACGTCGCGACAAGGTTCGCGAGGAAATTCGCAAGGGTGGCAATACCGAGCTTCTTAACTGGTTTGACAAGCGATATCCACAGAGAGCTGGTGAGGCTCCGCCTGCAGGACCTCAAGTAGAGAAAGCTGCAGACTTTAGTGCCTCACGAATCATCAGTGGACAGGGTTCTGATGCCATCTCTCGCAAACTGGTTGAAGGCCAAAGCCTGGATGATGGTGCTCGCAAGGCTCTGCAAAGAATAGTCGCCGACAAGGGCGTCACGGGTGTTGATCTCGGCAGTGCCAAAGCCGGTACTGAAGTTATCAATGCGACCAACCTCGAAAATGTGAGAAAAGCAGTTGAAGCAGCAAACAATCCTCAACTGAAGGAGTGGTTCAACAAGCGCTATCCAAAAAGATAGTCACTAGTCAACAAGCAATTTAAAAGGGAGGTGAAAGCCTCCCTTTTTTGACGAGAAAACGTGGCTTTAGGTTTTGTCGACCGCAATTCATTTGCTTGGACTGCAATCCGCGAGCCCGCGTACTCTCCGCAGGCGGCGTAACGATGCCGTCACGTTGGTTTGGAATAATCAAAAATATCAGAAGGGCAAAGAAAGCCCAATTTCCCTAAAAGTTAGTTCCCACCGCCCCTTCCCAGGGCTCGCATAGCAAAGACTGCCCACCCGCGAATTCTCTTTCAAGCGAGAGATTCTTCGCAGGCGACCGCACGCGCCCGATTGTTTTTACCCAGGAGAATTGATCATGGCAGAAGCAGCTCAACCGTATGACTCCACTAGAGGCCCCGTGAAGGAAGCCGCGGCAGATGCGGCCTCGATTCGGACGACGCTGGAAAAGGACGGGTCTGATGCCGCCGTAACCAGGTTGAGATCCGAGGTTGAGTCTGTGCCTGAGCGTGACCGGCAGACATACAATCAGGCCTTGCTTAAGAGCTTGCAAGGTGATGCGCGCATGCCCAACATTCTGCCGGAAATGGCAATCGCATTTGGTATACAAAATTCCGGATCAATCATGGGATCCAGCTTCAAGTGGGGGTCCGAAAAAGTCGTCGACGCCGACAAGATAAGTACAGCCGCTTCCAGAGAATCCAACCCTATCTATCAAGAGTTGTACAGGGAGATGGGCAACAAATATCGAAACTTGAGAGCTGACAATGGACAAAATACCTCCCTGTTTGACAGCACTGCTCAACGGTTCACGATAGGACAGGTGCATGTCCCGGAAAGCCAATTGCGCAAAGAGCTGGCGACGGAAGGCGTAAGGGTTGAGCAGCGCAGGCAGTTTGGCGTTTTGGCAGCTAATCCGAAACTTTTTGATGGCATTGCCAGCGGTGGCGAAATAACTCCGGACAGTGTCAGCTCCTTCAAGGACAAATGGGATCAAACCGGAACTGCCGGCGCTGACTTCCGCAAGCAGTATGCACCAACAATTGAGCAGCAAAGACAGATATCCCAAACTCTGGACAACTTGAAATTTGCATTTGACGAAGAAAGAAACAAAGACAACAAGCCGGGCTCGGTGTTGAAGGACAACATTACCGGCTGGTTCGCGCGCAATGTCACTGAAGTAGCCTCCAGTTATGGCAAGATGACCAGAGAGAGCTTGCTCAGCGGGCTTGGATACCGGTCGATGGAAGAGGCCAGATTGCGTCTGCCTGCAGATGCCGGAGGCAAACCGATTGCTGACGTGACGTCCCTGTCTAGCTACGACAATACAAAACTGCTCAATGCAAAGGATGGCCCCAGAGGGGTCGCTACGCGCATGCTTTCAGGTCAGGAGCAATTCTTTAAGGATGAAACAGGCGGAGTGAGTAAGGCGATCACCGACTTAACCACAGCACTCGGTGTCAAAGCGGGCAATCATGACGAACGCGCGGTTAATCAAGTCAGACCGGAGAATCGCGATAAGGTCATTCAAGCCATTCAAGAAACAGGCAACACCAGGCTGCGCGATTGGTTTGTCAGTCGCTATCCAGCCGATATGGCTTCTGTGGCAGCGTCAGCTGCAGCAGCAGGTCCGCTCGAAAATAGCTCCACAAAGGTCGTTCCGAAGCAAGGTCCAGATGCCGTAGCGACGAATATGCTCAAGGACGCCGGACTCGATGCTTCTGCTCGTCAGGCTTTGAGCCAGGTCTTGCACAAAGACATAGGCGTCAACTGGAAGTCTGTCCGTTCAGGTACAGCTCTGATTACAACAGACAACCTGGAAGACGTTCGCACCAAGATTGCAGCCAAAGGCAATTCCAAGCTCATCGAGTGGTTCGACACAAAGTATCCGAAGAGATAATCGTCACCATTTATGCGACTGGTTAAGCACCTGACTCAGGCTTTGTTTCTGCAGTTGGGTCTTGGCTTTCCACCGGGATTTCGGCAGCAGGTACTTCGTCTGCCTTTGAATCGCCATTGGTCGCCTTGTTTCCGTTACCATTGCCGTTGGCACCATTTTTGTGTCCGTTCTTGCCTTGAAGCTGAGAAACTTCCTTAAGCCCATCGACCACATCCAGGCTGAATCGCGGTGCTTTACCAACTTTCTTCCGGTCAGCTAGTTCCTTGATTTCGCGCTCGATACTTTCCTCTGTGCGATGCGGCTCAAGAATCTTCACGATGTCTTTAAAGTACAGCGTTTCATTTTCAACCAATGCCTTAGCAAACTGATCTAACTCTGCGCGTTTCGCAAGGAGCAGTTGCTCAACATTGGCAAGGCAGGTATCGATTATGTTCTTGATCTCCAGATCGATTTCTCTTGAAGTTTCCGGCGAAATATTTTTACCGTAAGCCGCCTCGATACTGAATTTGAATTTGCCCATTCCAAGGTCTCTGACCATTGTTCTTGCGACTGTGCCGGCGCTTTGTAAATCGCCGTAGACGCCTTGAGTGGTTGTGTCCATATACATTTTTTCAGCAACATAAGAGCCGATGGACACTTCGATATCAGAGAGCATCTCTTCGCGATTACGTGAATGGTAGTCGTCTTTGTCAGGGAACCAGGTTATGCCTAGGGCGTGCCCGCGAGGTACAACCGAAACTACTTGTACACGCGTACGCTTATGGCGGTAGTAGGCGACCATCGCATGACCTGCCTCATGGTAGGCAGTTTCCCAGAGTTCTTTGATGATGATATTTCGGTTGAATGCCATACCGGCAGCTACACGTTCAAATGCGGAGAATAGATCCACTTGTTTGATTTCAGTTCGTCCGTCTCGAATTGCCATCAATCCAGCTTCATTGACAATTTTCGCCAGCGTAGCTGGAGTGCTGAATACTGTTATTCTTGCCAGATCGAGAAGATTGACATTAGGATCTACTTTGAAGTTTTTGGCATAGTGCTCAAGAATTCCTGTCCTTCCTTCCAAATCTGGAAGCGGAACTTCAATCATTCGATCAAATCTGCCCGGACGCAAAAGCGCAGGATCGAGCATCTCCGGGTTATTGCAAGCGCCTACCGTCAATACTTTATGTTTTCCAAATCCGTCCATTTCTGCAAGCAGCTGGTTTAGCGTGTTATTGAACTCCGTTTGGCCTCCCGAACCCATATCGGCATGGCGCTTTGCTCCAAGAGCGTCAATCTCGTCAATGAATACGATTGCTGGTTTGCCGCTGCGTCTCGCCTGCTCGTACAGAGCCCTGACCCGTTGCGCGCCGAGTCCAACCCAGACTTGGACAAACTCGGCTCCAGATGCGTAGTAGAACGGTACGCCTGCTTCGTTAGCAATTGCTTTGGCTAACATTGTTTTGCCGGTTCCAGGCTTACCGACCAGAAGAAGTCCTCTGGGAGCTTTAAGCCCCATATCCTCTACGAGGTCCGCTGCCTTCAGCAAGGCAACTACTTCAGAAGCTTCTCCTTTTGCTTCTTCCATTCCTTTGATGCTGTCGAGCTTCACGTCTACATCAGGAACGCGATTGAAGTTCATTCCGCTTGTATTTAGTTTGTGTCCAGCCGTTGCTGAAGTCTTCTTGATGGCTTCTCTTAGATCGTCATTAATGACTTTTTTTCTGCCATTGCGAACCGCAAGAATTGCCGCTTCGTTAACTGCAGCAGAAATATCAGCGCCCGTAAAGTTAATGCTCTCCTTCGCTAATCGATCAAGGTCGAAGTCGCCTTCTACCTGGACCTTCTTCATGTATAGTTCCAGCATCTTCTTGCGCGCATCTGAATCCGGAAGCCCGATGTATACTTTGCGATCAAATCTGCCGGCGCGATAGAAGGCAGGATCTAAGACTTGTTCATTGTTGGTGGCGCCGATGGTGATTACATTGCTTCTCGCAAACCCGTCAAGTTGTACGAGGATCTCATTCAATTCGCTTGTTCTCAGGGTCTCGCCGTGTGCTCCCTGCGATCCTCCGATTGCATCGATTTCGTCGATAAATACGATAGCTGCAGGACTCTTTCTCGCCTGGCGATAGAGTGCTCTCAATCGTGAAGCACCAGCTCCTTCCATTGCACTCTTGAAGTAAGAGGCAGAGAGCCCGTAAAAGGGAACACCAGCTTCGTTAGCTATTGCTTTTGCAAGAAGCGTTTTTCCGACACCTGGAGGTCCAACCAGAATTATCCCGCGAGGAATTCTCGCGCCGATTGAGCGCAAATCCGCGCCTTGCTTGAGAAAGTCGATAATCTCGGCAACGTCTTGTTTTTCTTGGTCTATGCCGATCACATGATCGAGGCGAACAGTGGGATCTGGGTTTGGAATTTCAATTCCGCTATCCACCATGACTCGTTCTAGACCGACTGAGATGCGATCTAAAGCTTGTTCCAGAACGTCCGTTGTAACCCTGTTTGGCCCACCTGGACGAGTGCTCACCAATGCAGCTTCGTTGACGATTTGATAGATATCGGCAGGAGAATAGCCTTGCGTTAGTCCGACGATGTGATCAATGTCGACGTCCGGCGCGTACGCAACTTTGTCGAGATAATACTGGAATATTTTCTTGCGTTCTGGGGGATCTGGAATTTGGAAGTAGATGCGTCTGTCCATGCGCCCTGCGCGTGTCAGTGCCGGATCTAATGCGCCATCACTGTTGGTGGCACCTATAACAAGTAACCTGGACGCGTGAAATCCATCCATCTGAGTAAGCAGCGTATTTAGCGTCATGTTCATGTCCGCTTGCCCGCCAAAACCCTTGTCCTGCACTCGTCTTGTCGCCATTGAGTCGATTTCGTCGATGAACAAGATTGCCCGATCGTGGCGTTTCAATTTGGAGAAGAGCGTTTTCAACTTCAAGACACCCAAGCCGAAAATCAATCCGCTGATACCACCACCTTCGACTACGTAGAACGGTGTTCCAACTTCATTAGCAATGGCTCTTGCAAACAGGGTTTTGCCTACTCCGGGCGCACCCACGAAAAGCATTCCTTTCGGTAGTTCCGCTCCTGATGCGACATACTTGTCTGGATTGGCAAGCATGTCGATGACTTCTTTGATTTCCAGTTTTGCTTGTTCGTTGCCAATCAGCTCGTCCAAAGTCGCTGGGGCTTTGGGATTGATTCTGGGTTTTTCGAACATGAATGGAAATATTCGAAGCAAAATAGGCTTCGGGGCTTTGGAATCGGCGCGCGGTGGCAAGGGAAAAATGATGGAGAGCAATATGTAATATTGCATCAAGATCATGATTGCGCCAAATACCGCGGCAGCAAACACTGATGTGACGGAGTATTTAAGCAACGCTGGGAAAGAGGCAAATGGGTTCCAGTACACGGAAGTGGCGAGCAGAATCGCCATCCACAGAATCAAAACCGTCCATCTCGCCCAATTTTTCATTTCGCTAAACTTCCGTGTTTATCAGTTGTTGCCCCAGAATGGGAATTCTGTCTTGCTTCCCGGTTCGATAGAACAACTCTTACCATCACTTACTTCAGTCAGCAACCGCACCCGGCGGTTGTTATCGGTGTAACAGACTTCTGGAATGACACCGTCTTTTTTATCCAAACTTCAGGGAAAGCCCGGCGTTGTTACGTCAGACACACCGGTCATCTGCTCAGATTTTCCCGCATCGAAGCCATTGAGCAGAAGGCTGCCGGCCATAATGGCAAAGAAACTGATTATGAATGGTCTCATTTTCGCTCGCTAAACCGGCACCGAGTGGCTACTTATCTAATATTCCCTCTATCTACCGGCATTCTATATTTTTTGGAGAGGAACTGCCAATTCCTTTTGCCGGGTGGCTTTCTAGGGTTAACCCGGCATGTCTTTTACGCTGCTGATTAGAGCCATGCATCCGAAGACGCTTGCTAGACAGCCGTTGTAGCGATTTTGGTTGCTTAATCTGCCTTTTGCAAGCTGCCGGTCGGCGGTTCACTCAGATAAGGTTTAACCATAGCAACTACCTGGTTTTTTGGCATTGCGCCAGAGGTCGAAAGCTCGCACTTGCCTTCTTTGAAGACCATATACACCGGAATCGATGAAATTTGATACTTCTGAGCCAGATGCGGCGCCCGCAAAACGTCAACTCGTGCCACTTTCAAAGAACCCTGATACTCTGTGGCTACCTCGGCGAGTATTGGCTCCATCTTCTTGCAAGGTCCGCAAGTTTCTGAGTAGAAATCTACTAAAACAGGCGTCTGGCTGTCGATTACTTCACTTTCGAAGTTGCTTTCATCCACCGATGCCATTCTGTTCAGTGCCTCTGCGGTGGGGCCCGATTGCTCAGTTGAGGACTGCTGAGTCGAGTCCGGAGTCGCGCCTGATTGCTGGGAGCCGTTAAAAATGCTTCCAATGATGAGCGCGATTACAAATACGATGAAGGCTTCTTTCAAGGTGCTAACTCCGCTGCCCCGGCTTCCGATATATGCGTTCGATTACCTATATATTGGCACACCCCATTCCGCCGCGCACTAGGGATTAATCTAGTCCTGACTTTCCCTACCGGGCGGATTCTCAAAAAAATAAGGGCGATGCATGGCATCGCCCCTACGTATTTATTGAGTCAGGACGACTTATTTGCCGCGCTCTGGAATCAAAACTGTGTCGATGACATGAACGGTGCCATTGCTGCAATCGCAATCTGCTTTGGTGACGATTGCTCCGTCAACGGTTTGTGAGCCGTCTTTGTTGTTGAGCATCACCGATTCGCCTTCCAATGTCACGAGCGAGCGACGGCTGGAAAGGTCGCTTGCTGAGTACTTCTTGGGGAGAACGTGGTACTTGAGTACTGTTGTAAGTTTTTCTTTGTCAGCCATGAGAGCATCTCTGTCTGCTTTCGGAATCTTTTGAAAAGCAGCGTCGCTTGGTGCGAACAAGGTGTAGCTGCCACTGTTGCTGAGTGTTCTCGACAGACCAGTCTTATTCAATGCGGTGTTGAGTGTCTTCAAGTCCTTGCAGCTTGCTGCAGAGCATGCAACTGTGGGCTTGCCGCTACCTTTTCTATGGTGTTTTTTTGCGTCAGCCGAGAGCTGAGAAGAACTAATCACCGCCAGTGTCATTGCTACAACAACTGCGGCTACCTTTTTCGATTGCGCCAACTGCATCACGATCTCCTTTGCCTGTCGCGATCCTAATGATCGAACGATCCTGTCAACCCTTACTCATAGCTGTCGCGAAAGCACGCCAGACCATGTCCTGAATGCCTAAATTATGCCGGATCTAAGTTAAGTGCCCGTAAAAAGATCAGGTTACCTGATCCACCTTTTATACGTGCTTGTTAATTGCCGTTGCAAGAGCTGATTTGGGCACAGCGCCGACTACCTGCTCGACAACCTGGCCCGTCTTGAAGACATAGAGGCTAGGAATGCCGCGAATAGAATAGGCTTGGGCTGTTTTTGGATTTTCGTCCGTGTTCAGCTTCACAACCTTGAGACGACCTTCGTATTCTTTTGAAAGGTCTTCCACTACAGGAGCGATTGCTTTGCAAGGACCACACCAGGGAGCCCAGAAGTCGACCAAGACTGGAATCTCAGCCTTCAAAACTTCTTGCTCAAACGTGGCGTCGGTTACGTTCAACACAGCAGACATCTTCGGTATGGACCTCCCATTTGGCGGGCTAGAGAAGCAGTCGTTATCAAACTTCTACGCTTCCGCATTATATAGACTCGCAACTTAGTTTCGCACAGATAGAACAATTTGTCTTAACTGTTAGTGTTGATGTCAAGCGGCGTGCGTACCGCGGCATAGCGCGCGGCGTGCGGTCTCTACGTCCTCTCTGTGACTGATAAGACAGTGGTGACACCATACTGGCGGCTATCCAAATGTCAATTGGATATCGAAAGAGAAACGATTTTTTTCGTTGAAATCGTTATTTAATTAGATCACGGACAGCGATACGCCTTGAGCGTGTTTAACATCCTAAGTATTTTTCTAGTGCCTTAGCTTCTCCGCCGGATCGAGCAATTTCAAATGGGGCTCCTGGAGCGAATCTACAAGTGGATGTTTAGAAGTCTGGCCAACCAGCTTCTTTTCACGTACCTTGTAATCATCGTGATCTCGCTGCT
>PNLN01000054.1 GCA_013823055.1 Cyanobacteria bacterium DS2.3.42 | reverse complement strand
CAACTGATTCCGGTGCTTCGGCGTTTAGCCGCTCAGACAATTGTGGTTTAATCTTGAGTGGAATCTTTGCTTCAGCAATCCCGAAGTTGCCGTAATGGAATCGTCCGTCACACTTGTTACTTCACAGAAAGCGTTTGATGATTTCTTCTCATCGCTTATGTGGGAGTGCGCCTACGTCAAAGAGTCGCATTTTGTAGTTGCGCATTGGCAAGCGCCCAATGGTGCAATCTTTAAAGAGCAGCCGATATTGCGCGTATTATTCATGTTGCCTTGTGAGTTGGCAAATCAGGCGCTTGAGTTCATTGCCTATGATGTGGCGCACTATTCGATGGCCGAATGGCTTGATGACAGTGTTCCTAAAGCGACAATAAAGAAACGGCAAGCGGAGGCCGTATTCGGTCCCGTAATCATAAAATCAGCGTGCGTCGCTTACCGATGGGTCGATAACATATCGTCCGACCGCAGTCAGTTCTTCACGCAGGAAGGTTATTTTGATGAACAAGGCCGAATAGTCGAGCCGTACAACATTGATTGGCCGAGCGCGATGGATCAATCGGTAGAGCAATCTGCTGAAACGGCAACCTAAGCTGGCTATGGGCTTAGGTCTTGATCCATCTTTTTGATGTATGCCTCTTCCTTTTCAATGTTTTTCAAATCCTTCTTTCTCTTATAAATCTTCAGCATTTCAATATGAACCTGTCTGTCGAGCGATGATCTCTTCGCAACTGCTTCCAAATCAGGCAATGCTCTATCGTCTTGGTGTGTCACGATGTACGCCTCAGCTCTAGCCTTTAAGTGAGACAGATAACTGGCATCTTTTGTATTGGTGATTTTGAGTAATTTTGTAGTATCGTCAACTACCGCTTGCCAGTGCTTTTGTTGTCGTGACAAATCGGCATGTAGAGAGAGGAGCAAGGCCTGCGACGGGGTTTTCCGTAATTGCGCTTCGGTTTCTTTTAGCGCTTCAGGAAAGCGCTCCATTTTCTGCAGGCAGTGCAGTCGCACCATGTGGCAAGGAGAATCGTACTTTATTGCTTTGTCTGCGCACTGAATAGCTAACTCCGGTTTCTTATTGCGCAATAGAAGTCCTGCTTTTAAGCACCACGCGCATCCTAAGGTGGGAGTGAGTGCCAACGCCTTCTCCACACAATTCAGAGCTGCATCATCTTCTTCTTCGGAAACAGAGAGGCAAAGCCCTTTTTGAAACAAGAAAAGACTGTTTTGAGGAAACATGCGGAGCGCTTCATTGATTTGCTCGACTGCAACTGCATGGAGTTTGGGATTGCTATAGTTTTTTTGTGATTGCTTGTATAAATTGAACGCGCGCATAGCATCGTTGGGAGATGCTGAGGCGGGGCAATTGGTCAGCAAGAACACAGACAGCAAGACAGCAAAAACATTCAACTGAATAACTCCTGTTTGTTGCGCGCCATCTTAACATGCACTCCGTTCCGCTCCAGGTAAGGTGCGCCGATATGAAAAGTGAATGCCAATCACTTTGCAACGGCTTCATCTACCATTTTGAGATCCCAAAACCGGTTAAAATATATTCCTTCGACGGAACCCGAGGCGGAGAAGCCTGTGAAGGTATTGACTAGCCACAACAACCGAGTTCAGAAGCCTACTTTCCAGCACCGGCTGGCAGTTCTTGCTGTTCTGGTGAGCATGCAAGGCGGCGTGCTATTTTGCCCCGCTGGGTTTGCTGCCCCTGTTGCCTGGTCTGACCTGTATGCCGACGGACAGAAAGCTCTCGACCAACAAAGTTTGTCGCTGGCAGAAAGCAAATTCCGAAAGGCTTACGCGCTCGTACAGAAGCAGTCGAAAAGTCCTGCAGATGAAGAGAAGTGCATGCTTAAGTTAGCTGCAACTTTGGCTTTGGAAGACAAGACGGGTGAAGCGCAATCGCTTTATCAAAAGCTTTTGGGGCTACTGACGAGCCGCTACGGCGGAAACAGTTCGCAAGTTGCGCCTGTTTTGATGGCGCTTGGTTCGTTGCAAGAAGCGGAGGGGGACCATACCACCGCAATGAATTACTATCGCCAGGCGCTCGCCATCAACGAAAAGAATTACGGTCCATACAGTCCTTATGTTGCGGGCTCATTGCATCGAATGGGGCGGGCTAGTAAGAAGGCTGGAAACATCAAAGACGCCGAAGCGCACTACAAACGCTCAATTTCTATTCTTTCAAGTGATCCAAATTCTGACGCTGCCACGCAACTTCAAGGTGTCATGCAAGACTATGGAGATTTGTTGAAGGGTAACGATACGTCCAACAAAGACTTGATCAAGGACTTTCAACAAGACATTCTCAATAGTAAGAGCACTTTGAATAGACAGCCGGAGAAACGCATAGAAGGCGGCGTTCATACTGATGCCGATAAGGTTGAATTGCGACAGCCGATTACTCCCCCATCTGGATCGCAGTCGCAATTTCAGATTGTCAGTCAAAACCAATTGAGTTCTTCGAGGCAGGCGCAAACTGATGCAAACAGCAATATTGCACTTCGCGGATTGATAGATCCTTCCTCTGACAGAACGCTGGCACCTGCATATAAGGTACTCAGTGACTCAATCTTCAAGCAGAATCGCTATGAGAAAGGTGAGTCCTATTATCAGCGCATGATTGCGATCGACATTGATGCACTTGGACCAAGTCATCCATCTGTTGCCAACGACTTGAATGGATTGGCGCAGTTGTACATCGCGCAAAAGCGCTTTAAGGAGGCGCAACCTCTGCTGATCCGCGCACTATCGATTTACGATCAAACCTATGGTACCAACAACCTACTGACGGTAAACACGCGTGCATCGCTTGCTTCTGTTGAGCTGCAATTGGGCAACTCCGATAAGGCTGCTGAATTGTTTCGCAATGCCCTTACGCAGGGGCGCACCACTCTTGGACCAAATAGTATTGAAACTGCACGCATTCTAAACAACCTGGCATATTTGAAATACAAGCAGGGAAATCTTGAGGAAGCTCGCACTTTTTACGAGTGGGCAATTGCCAGCACTGAAGGTGCAGTCGGTGACAAGGACGCGCTGCTTGCCGCCTGTTTGAGAGATTATGCGCAAGTGCTTCGCAGCCTTGGTAGAGTAAATGATGCGACAGAGGCAGAGAGTCGCGCTGCCAAAATTCTCGCAGAAGCGAAGTAACTATCCGGAGCTTGGTAGAGGCGCATGCAATGCGCCACTACGCTTTAGTCGCCGCCGTAATTCAGTCCAAGTTTTACGCAGAGATTTTTGACTGCCACGCTTTCTTCACTTTTAGCTGAAGGAGTGGGTTTTCCACTTGTTTGAGTGCCACTCGTGAAAAACACATATTCTCCCGGTGCCAGTTTTCCAAGAAGTTTCTCGAGTTCTGAAAACGACTTGATCGCTTCTTTCGGATTGTGAATCTCTTGTTCTGTTTTGAGCCGGTTGGTGCCGTGAAAAATTGTGTAAACAGGCTTACCGTCTAATTTCCAGCAATACAGCTCCACACCCTTGAAGCATTTAGTTTGCTTTGGTGCCGAACGTTCAAGCTCAGATTTTAAACCTTGAGAATACACAGGTTGGCTATCCACTGCCATCAAGAACAGGAACAAACAAAGGAAAAATGAAATTCTTGCGAGCATAAAATTGATCATCCGACAGCGCCACTATTTGATCTTAGCTTTTGCTTGCCTGTTTGCCGACAGGGTTTACCCTGGATTGATTGTCCAACTCTTCGCTGCCTTCTTGTGCAACCAGATCGCCTTCGTGTAAGTCGCCGAACACTTCGACCATACCGTCCATGATTTGACCTTTACGGACGGTGACCCATTCGACCACATCGTTTTTGATTTTGCAGACGAAAGTGTTGAGAGGTGTCGATACTACTGCAGAAATGGGGACGAACAGTGACGAATCACGCCTGCGTGTCGGCCAGTAGACTTTGCAGAACATGCCTGGCAGGACTTTGAAATCGGGATTGAGGAAGTTCAATTCAACAGGCATCGTTCTCGTTTCTTTATCCAGATCGTTGCTTATACGTGCGACGGTTCCTGTGAAACGTTTGTCCGGAAATGAAGATACTGTAAATTGAACTTCAGAACCCATCACCACGCCTGCTGCATCTACTTCAGGGACCGGAGCGACGATACGCAAAAGATCCAGCTGTTTCAATCTGCAGATCGGCGGATAGGCACCGGTTCCGTCCGGACCGACGAAGCTACCTACGTGCATTTTTCTTTCCGTGACGTAGCCATCGAAGGGAGCGGGAATTTCGAGGTAAGAGGCAAAGTCTGCATAGTTTTCGAATGACTTCGCCATTGCATCGACTTGTTGTTTCTTCGCTGTTACTTCATGAGCTTTTGCGTTGACGCGTTTCATGAACGTGTTGACGTCTTCCCGGTCGGCTTCCACTGTCTGTGCCCACTGGACAACATCGTTGTCGGCGATAACACCGGGTACGAGCGATGCTGTGTAGACGCGTTGGTAAGTCGATTGATCGGCAAGTAAGGTGGCTTGATGTTTTTTTAGTTCGGCCTTCAAATCACTCAATCTTGATTCTTCTGCCGACAATTCGGCTTTCACGGCGGCGACTTTGGCCATCGCTTCCGTTCTGCGGGCGAGATATTCGGGGGCGTACATCTTCACCATCGGCTGTCCTTGTTTCACAATGGAGCCGCGGTCTACGCCCAGCCATTTGATGAAGCCGGGGACTTTCGGATAGATCAGAACATCCTGATAGGCGTTGATTTCACCAGGCAATTGATCTTCGCGAAATAGTGTTTTTGATACCACTTTCACTGTAGGAACCGAAACGATTGTTTGAGATTCTTCTGTGGAAACGAGCGGCTGATTGTGTTTCATTTGCAGGAGGAAGAATGCACCACCGGCAAGTGCCACCACGATAAGAACGAATATCATGTTCTTCGCACTGAAAATTGATGATTTCCCGCTTTGACTGTCCATCATGATCTTGGTCCTTTTCGTTCCTTAAAGCCCGAGGTCTTCGGGATGAAGTGATCTAGAAGCCAGTGTTGCTTTCTTCTGAATGATTGCGAACACTAGCGGTAGCAGCGTAAGTACTGATAGGGTGGACATCGTCAGTCCGCCGATTACGGCGCGACCGAGAGGTGCGCTCTGGGTCGTTGACATTGCCATGGGCACCATGCCCGCGATCATGGCAATTGAGGTCATTAAGATTGGCCGCATTCGCTGCTGAGCGCCGTGAATCGCCGCTTGCTCCGCGTCCATTCCTTTGGCTCGACTTTCTTCGGCAAATACAACCATCAGGATCGCGTTTGCGATTCCGACACCGATACACATGATGGCGCCCATGAAAGATTGCACATTCAATGTGGTGCCTGTGACGGTGAGTATTGTCAAAACACCGAGCAAAATCGCAGGTGTTGTGGACATAACGATGAGTACAACTCTAGCTGCCTGGAAGTAAGCCAGCAGCATCAGTGTGATTACAACGACGGCAAGAACCAATCCTGACAGGAGGTGGAAGAATGTGTCTTCCAGAAGTGGAACCTGTCCCATGACGTCGACGAACACGCCGGCAGGAGGCTTTCCTGCTCGCTTGACGGCTTCTTTTACCTTGTCGCCTACGCGGCCAAGGTCATTGCCTTGCAAATTGGCTGTGAGCGATACCATGCGCATCATGTTGTAGCGGTCGAACTCGCCCGGGGTGACACCGTATTCGACACTGGCAACATCTTGAATCAACGGATGTTGTGGGTAGCGAGTTTTGTGATCCGGGTAAGAACGATTGGTTGACGGATCTTCTAGTTGATCTTTGTACTCCGCCATTTCAATTCGTTTGCGACTGTTCATGGTCGGGAATTTCATGATGTCGTCTTTGGAGCGAATTTGATCTTGCGGCACCTGCACCTGGACCTGGTACGAGAAGCCGCTGTCCTTATCGCGCCAGAGGCTAAGGTGCACAAATCGGCTTGAGAAGAACGCAGGTTGCAACGATCTTCCGATGTCCAGGGGTGTTACCCCGAGCTGTCCAGCTAATTCTCGGTCTATCTCGATTTGCACCGAAGGATAGTCGAGAGGTTGACCCCAGCCCAAATCGCGGAGTTCCGGAATCTTCTTCATTTCTTTCAGAATTTTGCCTGCGAACACTTTGTCTGCAATCAAATTGTGTCCGGTCACTTGCACAGTGATCGGTGTTGGAGAACCGAGGTTCATAATCTGGCTGACGAGATCGCCAGGTTCAAAGGAAAAACTGGTGTCAGGAATTGCCTTCGCCAGACGGTTTCTAAGGTCCTCTTTGAACTTGGGCATGTCGATTTTTGCCCCTTCTCGCAATTGAACGTCCATGACCGCCTGGTGCGGTCCGCTTGTCCAGAGAAAGGCAGAGCTGATTACGAAAAACGGCGGTTGTTGACCGGCATAGCCCAGAGTCTTCTCGACATTCTCCTTGCCGACCAGATCTTTAATTTCCGCTAGAGTTCGCAAAACCCGTTTTTCAAGCGCTTCAACGCGCATGCCTGTGGGAGCCGAAATTCTCACTCTGAATTGGCTGCTGCCCGAGTCAGGGAAAAGTTGTTTACCGATATTGCCGTAAAGGAAAATGACGAGCGTTATTGCCACTCCCAAATAGGCTGCAACAATCACGTATCGAAGCGGCATCACCATTTTCAAAAGAGCGCCAAGCTTGTCTTTTACGCCTTCAATCCAGTCTGGTTTTTTCTCTTTATGTTCGCCTTCCTTTTCGTGCTCGGGTTTGATTAGCCAAACACCCAAAATTGGTACTAGGGTTGATGCCAGAGTCGTGGAAGCAATCATGGCGAAACCGACAGCCAAGGACAGCGGAATAAACAATTCACGAGTGATGCCGGTCATGAAAAATGAAGGCACGAATACTGCCACCACGGACAACATGGCAAGAAGTCTCGGCACCATTGTTTCTACGCAGGCGTCGAAAACAGCCCTATGCAATGCAACATGATTTGCCAGGTGACTGTGAATGTTTTCAATACAAACGGTCGCTTCGTCCACGAGAATACCGATTGCCAGTGCCAGACCGCTCAAGGTCTGAATATTGAATGTTTGCCCACAGAGCCACAAACCGACGATTGCAGACATCAAAGAAATAGGAATTGTGGTGACGACAATCAGGGTGCTGCGGAAGTCTTTCAGGAAGAGCAAAATCATCAATCCAGGTAGGATCGTGCCCATCACACCTTCGTGAAACACGTCGTCGATGGCTTCGCGAACATACTTGGATTGGTCGAACTCGTAGCTGATTTTTACGTCAGATGGAAGTACTGACTGCATTCGAGGCAGCGAACCTTTCAGCGCATCAACCACTGAAACCGTCGATGCGTCGGCGCGTTTTACGGCTGGAATGTAGACGGTTTGCTTGCCCTGGAACAGCGCATACCCGGCAAGAATGTCGGAAGAATCTTGAACTACGCCGATGTCTTTTATGAAGATCTGAGGTCCGTGTCCGGTTCGTATCGGCATATAGTCGAGCTGATGAATATCAGGCAAATCCGTGTTGACCGGCGCGATGCGCATGTAGTCGCCTGTGCGTACGTTGCCTGCCGGTAAGACCTGGTTGCCTGCTTCCAGTGCCGCAATTACTTCATCGCCGGATATGTTGTAGCGTCTCAATTTGTCGGCGTCGACACTGATGACGATACTACGGACGTTGCCGCCAAAGGGTGGAGGCGCTTCAGCCCCAGGTACGGTAGCTAACATTGGCCTGATTCGCGTGTAGGCCAAATCTTCCAACTCTTTTACTGTCTTCGTGTCGGAAGACAAAACCAGCTGTCCGACCGGCAAGCTCCCAGGGTCGAATCTGAGCACAAACGGGTTGTACGTGCCCTTTGGCATCAAGCTGGTGGCGCGGTTGGACATGGCGACGATGGCGGACATGGCGCTGGCCATATCGGTGTCGGGCTGGAAATAAACCTTGATGAGCGCAAGGTTCTGAATCGTTTTCGATTCGATGTGTTCGATACCCGGCACGTACAAGAAATACAATTCGTAGGTCGAAGTGATGTAACCTTCGATTTGTTCCGGCGACATGCCGCCGTATCCTTGAATCACGTAAATGGCGGGAATCTTTAAATCCGGGAAGATGTCGCGCTTCATGCTCATTGTCGCCATTACGGAGATAAGCACGATGCTCACAACCGCCGCTATCACGGTGATCGGTCGTTTCATTGCAAAGGCGATTATCCACATAGCGTTTCTTTATCCCTGATTGCCTTTGTTGTTGCCTTCAACGATGTCCACGAGTTGAAGAAAAGGTCCCAGATCTCCTTGCACGTAGCCAAGGTGCAAAATTGAGCGCCATACGTCAATCTGCGCCAGGGCGTCTTCCACCTCAGCTTCCGCCAAAGCTTTCTCAGCATCAGCAAGCGACACCATGTTGGTCAGTCCAGCGCTGTATCGTTTCAAAACCTTGATTTCCCGCACGCGCGCCGATTCGACCAGAGTCGGGGTTTGCTGGGCGACCTTGCGTGTCATTTCCAGCTGAATTCTTGCGCGCGCATCCTTGCGTTCCAGCACCTGCATAGCTAGCTCGAAGTCGGCCTTGGCAGCCATCTGATTGCTGCGCGCCATCTCCTTTTGCGCCTTCAGGGGAAAGTATTCAAGAACCGGAAAGCTATAGGAGACACCGACCATGTAGTTAAAAACCTGAGGAAGAAAGCCACCCGCTACCGGGCCAAGTGGATTCACATCCTTACCGGCACCACTGCCCCGGCCCCACACTGAGGCGTTCAACCATAAGTGCGGGCGCCATGCTTTGTCGAGGACGTCCCACTTGGCTTTCCATCTGTAGACTTCAGCTTCCTTCATTCGTGCCAAAGGGTGTGACGTCAAATCGACCGGTGCAATATAGTTGACGACTAGCGGTCTGCGCACTAATGGGTCGGAGACTATGTCGATGTCGGTGGCGGCCGTGCCCATTTTTTCTGCAAGGTCGACCAGCGCCATGCGCGTATTTTTTTCTGCTTTGATCAAGCCTATTTTGGTTTTAGCAACCTCGTAATCCCAATCGGCGGCGTCCACACCGGGGCGCAGGCCTTCGGCGACAAGCGTCTTGGCGCGCAGATTTGCGGCTTCCATATGTTCGAGCGCGGCGTTGGTCGATTTGATGATTTGTTTTGCGGCAACCGCATCAAGGAACGCGTCAGCGGCATGAAAGGCGACGTCCAGCTTTGTGAGAGCCAAATCGGCGCGAGCGGTACGCGCATCGGCGTATGCGAATTTGTCGTTGGCTTTGCGCATGCCATAGTCGACCAGCAACCAGTTCAAGTTGAGACCTTGCAGGTTGTTGCATTCGGGCTTCAAGGTCGCACTCTTGGCCGGCGGTCCGGAATCAACAGGCACAGTATCGAAGCCGGATACGTTGTTCATAACAACGCTGGCGATGCGGTTGGGCGTCACGCCCGAGACTTGTGTGTCAATGTTCAAGTTAGGCAAATACTGTGTTTTCGCCAGAGTTACATTGGCTTTGGCGGCTCTGAGCTTGAACAGTTTTGAGGTTATTTGCGGATAGTTTCGGAGAGAAACATCAACGGCTTCGCGAATAGTAATTGCTTGGGTCGGTCTGATTGGTTGAAACTGCATCTCCGGCACATCGACTTCCCGGCCGGCTGCGAGGGTGGGTAAGTTGAAGCTTGTCAGTAAGACGACGGCGAAAAGCAGGATAGCTAATATGCTCTGCCCTGGTTTCCGTGAGGTCATTTTCTAGAAGCCGAATTGTCTGAGGGAGCTTAAATCACATAAGGCACACTGCATGTGAGGCCTTGAGGTTGTGATCGGATCCTGTGCGCAGCGGCGTATATATTACTAGAAATTCCGCCCGTCATCCTGATAAGACATGTAGTCCCAAGTTCTTGATATCGTCGGGCGCTGAGCCAGTCCTTCTTCAGCGTCAAGCCGTTTGCAATGCGGGGTTGGGAGAGTAGAATCACCAGAATGAAACGTCGCAGTCAAGAGAAAAAAATAGCAGCCCTTGCCTTGTTGCTTTTGCTCGGCACCGCAAATGGTGCCTCGGCTGATCCTTTCGATGATTTGATGACAAAAGACAAAGACGACGAATATTCTGCTTCAGATCCAGGAATTGATACTCAAAGTAAGCTGGACGTCCGTCGCGACGACGATAAAGAGATCAAAAAACTTCGAGATAAACGCGAAGAAAAAGATGCAGAACTGGATTTAAAAGCGAGGCAAAAACGCAGCCTCTATGATCCGCTCGATGGTTCTGAGTTCGCGAAGAAAACCTTCATGGATACGGATTTTCGTAAGCAAAGCTTTTCGGATTTGTCCAGGCGCAAGGTCGACACGAGAGCTGATGATGACGGACCGAGAACGAGAGATTTATTTGGTAAGAGTGACGATGATCGAACAGTAGAATTTTACGCTCGCGCGAAAGAACGGCGTGATCTTCGCGAGAAAGAGCGCGATAAGAAGATCATGTTCGATTTGAGAAAACCAATTCCTTATGTGCTTATGGATTGGGTTCCGCGTCCTGCTGATCCGATACATAATGGTGGATTTGAAAGAGAGTCCGACAACGGACATCCGGTGCCCTATCATTTGAATGGACACCCGGATTTTCAGCGTAAATTACCCTGGGCAGAGTGAGTCGGATGCGCATCAGTAGATCAAATTACTGCAAGTTGAAAACAGTTGTTGCGCTGGCATCACTGATCGCTGTGGCATCGCCTGGAGTGCTGGCTTTGTCTGTGACTCTTTCTGTGGCTTTGTCGGTAGCTATCTCACCAATGGCGATGGCAAAGGAAAAACAGCAGGCAAATCCTGATTGGCGAACACCATATGTCGAAGGTGAGCGTAAGCTGAAAACGCAGGAACTCGAAGCCGCCGAGGCTGCTTTTGCTGAAGCCTTGAGAAACGTCAAAAGCAATAAGAACAGCACCGCTGCTGACGTTGCACTTTGCTATCAAAGTTTGGCAAGCGCCCACTATATGCGCGACAGATTTTACGAGCAAGTCTTGCCTTTGTACAAAAAAGCAATTTCCACGCTGGAGAAAGCGTATGGCAAAGAAAGCCCAAAATTGGTGTCGCCTCTTGTTGCACTTGCTGGAGTTCGGGAGGACGAAGGTGATTACAAAGTTGCATCAAAACTCTTGACGAGAGCAATTGCGATCGTTGAGAGAGCTGATGGAAAGTCTAGCCTTACTTATGGTGACTATCTGCACAGACTGGGTCGTGTCAATTTCAAACTTGGCTTTCCTCGCAAAGCCGAAGACATGTATTACACGTCTTTACTTGTCGTGATGCAACAGAAAGTTTTACCGTCTAGCGAAATGCTCGAACAACATCTTGCTGATTACATTGACCTTTTAAGCAAAGCTGAAAATCGTGGTAAGAGCCTTGCTTCGGCATTTCAAAAGGAATTGCTGAAAGACTCTGCCAGCTCGTTCAACAGAACGCAGGGTGTCGCCGCTTCGACGTTCAACAAAGAAGTATCGGTGCGATTTGCCCCCGGCAATACAAGTTCTGAGGAAGACAGGATTTTTCCGAATGGACTTGCCGATATTGCAGGAGCCGGAGCAACGTCATCCGGACAAAGCGGTGCGCCTTCATCTTCGATAGTTACTGACAGACAAATGCCTGATTTTGTTGCGTTGGAAGCCATCAATAAGCAGCGAGTCGACTTTTATGAACGCATGATTTCAACAGACATTCTTTCACTGGGACCGGAACATCCAAGCGTCGCGCGTGATTTGAATGGACTGGCATCGCTTTATTTGTCGCAGAGGAAATTCGCAGAGGCGAAACCATTACTTCAAAAGTCGTTGGCAATTTACGAGAAATCGTACACGCCTGAATCCAGCATGATCAAGAAAACACAGGCGCTGTTGCAATTGATTGAAGATGAGCAAAATCCGCAGTCTCCTGCTAACTCATCAGTGATTGCTGAGTACGTTTCTTCGTTGCCGACAATACCCTTGGCGGCGCAAAAATTGGAAGTTGCCGTTAGATTGAACTATCTAGCATTCCTCTGCTATTGCCAGGGCAAAATGAGCAATGCGGAGAAGATCTATTCATGGGCTGTTGCCAGCACGGCAAAAGCTTCTGGTGAACAAAGTTTGTTATCGGCTGCGAGTTTGTTCGACTTTAGCCGAGTGTTGCGCAGCACTGGGCGCCAAAGCGATGCTGAGACAATGGACAGCACTGCTCAAGCAATTCTCCGCCGCTCTATTTCGCAGAATGCTGCTCGATCGCTTCCTTAGCTTTCTACTCTTCTACGGGCGACGTCATACGTTCATCGGTTTCGAACTTCAGAACTGTTGAAACCCCGAGTGGTTCAAAACTCTCCAGTCCAAATCGCTTGTATGGCTGCTAGCACCAAGGATACGGTCATGCTGAGTACTCTGTCATGGCATAACGCAGAACTTAGCACGAAAAGAAATACGAACACGGACAAAAAAGACAGAATTCTGAGCAAAGCTGTTAGTTGGTCAGACGAGAAACCGAAATGTTTTCTTGAGTTTCCGTCGTATGCGTCTTTGTACATAATTGTCCTTGTTGGCGACTTTCAAAACCTTTGCTGGAAATGGAATTGTGGTGTCTACCAATCCGGTTGAAAGTGTGAAATTGTGGACGACTGTGCTCTCGTTTTTTTCCGATGTCCAACAGGTTTTGAGTGTTTCCCAATCACTTTCTGGAAACAAAGTTATTGCTTCTGTTTCGACCCAGTGTTTTCCAAGAGAAATCTGCCGCCAACTGAACATAAAGCCTCACAGAGATGATTTGTCGAACTTCTCAAATGCCATCTTTATTTTCTGAGCGAGATCTTCCTTCTTTGATGAATCTGTGATCAACGAAGACAGCTCCAGGCTGTCTAAGTGAAAGCGTTCATGTGTTGTCTTAAAGAATAGGAAAGCGATATAACGAGTTTTAGATCCGTAGTATTCAACACCCCAATTAATCACCGGTTCGCTTATTTCTAGTTCTTTGCTGCAGCATTTGATCAGACGCTCAAAATGTTGCTTACCAACTTCGATTTCCTCCACGACGGATACCTTTTTTACGTCACCTACCAATTCAATTGCTGACCGTTCGAATGCGAATAATTTGTGACCATTGAATTCAGATCACGCGCCGAGACTCTTTAAAAACCTCGCTATTAGAGATGCAGCAGCTTTTTCTTGAAGGGGCTCCGATCGATTGATCGTAATGTTTCGTCCGTTGATTTCTAGTCCTTCAAGTTGCCTCATTGCCCTTTGCGCCTCAGCCTTGGTAGACATTTCTACAAAGGCAAATCCCTTTTTTCTGCCGGTGCCCGGATCGGTTACTAGTTCAACAAGTTGAACTGATCCTGCTTTTGAAAACAGCGAAACAATAGCGCCTTCCTCAGTTTCCAGCGAAAGATTTCCAATGAGAAGTCTTTTGCTCATCATTTAAATTCCTAATTCCCAGTTGTACGATTCCAGATTTGAAGAAACCTCATGTGTAATCGAGACTTTCTTCCAGCTCAATTTCCCGCCGAATAGCTGTCGCAGGGCAATGAATTTCATTGCCCCTACATATATTCGATATTTTAGCAATTACGTAATTGCGTAATTGCTAATGCGTATCATCTCATAGGATTGCAAGTGCGTCAAGAACCTGACAGGCGCACTAAACCGCTCCTGGAGGGCATTAACTCCCAGTCGATTATGCAACTTGTTGGACTAAAGCGCTTCCAGCATGCCTTTTATGTCGACAAGGTGGTTATTGAAGATTTCTTTGGCTGCATCCAGGAAATTAAATATCGCTGGATCGCGGCATGAATAGTAGATGTTGCTGCCTTGCTTTCGGCCGGAAATGATGTTTTTCGACCGGAGAACGGCCAACTGTTGCGAGATGTTTGTCGGCTCGACCTGAAGTCTTAGACGAAGCTCTGTAACCGTCAGTTCACCATCTCTAAGTTCATCCAGGATGCGGATTCGCAAAGGACTGGCTAATGCTTTGAAAAACTCAGCTTTGAATTTAACGAGTTGCTCTGTTTGGTCCGTCATATTGCCATTTCAGTAAGCACTGAATTGCGAGTCATATCCAATTTTGGTTCTCAAAATCTTTCAAGTCAAGGTTCCAGTGCATTTCTGGATTTGCAGTCACGAGTAACCTGATGTAGGATAGCATATGAGGAATTACGCATTTGTGCATGTGCGTAGTTTCTTATTGGTTGTGCCGGCTCTGAACGGTTGCCTTGCCATGCCTTATCGTCTTGAAACCGTGAGGTTTGATTGTGACTAATGACATATTGGATGTCCTTCTTAAACTGGCACCATTAGTGAATTTACTTGCGAAACTTGAGCCTATAAGTGCTTCTGATTTGCCGCAAGAACACCATGGTGATCTCAAACAGCTAGAGAATCTCGGGATTGTCTACCGACGTAATAGCCGAAACTGCGCTTTGCAAAAGCAAAGGCTAATTAAGATCATAAGACGTGAAACTCAGTTTGCTTTACCGCTAAAGAGAGAGGCTTGTCTCTCGGCTTTTTCACCAATTTTGAATTCAGAGGAAAGCAAGGCGCAATGCGACTCTTCTGTGCAAATGCGACTTGCGGTAAACGCGACTTGAGGCAAACTCGACTTGCTAGTCACTCATGCTGAGGAATAGTTGCAGTGCAAAAATTGATCAGAGGCGAATCAACGGAATGCGATTCAAGGACGGAGGCAATGATATGGATCGAGAATCTCCTCACGAGCATAGCTGAATCTGTCGCGTTAGAAATTGACAGCTGGAAATGGGATATATGCGGCACTGGAGATGGTGGCAAAACATATCAATTGGTCTTGACTGGGCGTGGCGACAAGCGAGCTATCAAACTATTCACTGCAAATGAATTGGAGCAATGTTTGACGGATCTAAATTTGCAGGCTGAATTCAGTGTTCGTTTGACGCCTTTAGTGATTTTTGTCGGCAGCAAAGTAAGTTCTAAACCCGCAAGGAAGTCTACTGCTAGACGTCGGAAGTAGAGAGAGGGTGGCGTTTTCCTTATACGCTGCTGTCATTGTGTTTGCAAATGCATCACGTTTGTAATTGTGGTCCCTCACAATAGCTAACCCAAACAACGAGGGGGGTTGAGTCCTCGTTATTTGGGCGGAGTGTGGGAGAAAGGAAAATCATGTTGGATGTTGTGTGCCATCCAACCAAATTCGTATGCTTGCTCTTTAGTTAAACAATTACGCAATTGCGTAATCTTGTATATGATTCTACCACGTTCCGTTATCGGATTTCAAAGCACAAATTCTTAAATGCTTGAACTGGTAGCACTTTCGCTTTCATTTTGCTGTTCTGTTGCGATTCTATAACTACGCAATTGCGTAAATCTGCATATGTTTGAAACCTGTTCTAAGATAAGCAGACCAATCAAGGGGAGGTCTAATTTCTATGACAATTCAATTAAAAAGAGGCACCAATGGAAACGGAGTTGCAATTGACCATCAGCGGCAGTCCGTCAAAAAAGAAGTCGCACCTGCCCCTAAGGCGAAGACAGTTTCCGCAAATCAAATAGCGATAAGGGCCTATGAAATTTGGCAGAAGAACGGCTGCCGTCACGGAGAGGACCAGCAACATTGGCTGCAGGCCGAACGTGAACTTCTAGGGCAATTGAATCATAAGTAGATTTATACTTTCATCCTGAAAGGGAGAGTCTTATTTACTCGCGGAAGTGGCACCGGCTGTGGTGTCACTTCTTTGTGAATTGGGCTCGTGTCCTGATTTCAACCAACTCGGTAAAGAAAAAGACAAATAAGGCAAATAATTTCACCAGTGCTCATTTTCCTACTACCCTTATGGGTCCCCGGCTCGGATCGCGCGGAAACATCACGGTGGTGCCCAGGTTTTTGTCATAGTCGTGAGTGATTTTTACCGTAATCTCGTCATTCTTATAGCGGAATCTCACATTCCAAGGACTGTCTACGAAATTGTCTCTGTTTCTGGGCTTGTGCAGGCGATCGCCAAGGAAGTCTTCAAGCCATGCGACTGCGTTTTCTACAGAATCAGGGTTGGTCTTTCCGTCGATTGCATTGCGAGTGTGGTTGGCCAGTTCATTTACATTCAGCGGCTGTCCGGCGCTCAAGGACCTGATTACTGGCTCTAAAGCATCGGCCGCCTGTGTTTCTTCGACCATTGGTGGACCAGCGTCTACGACAATTGGCCTTCCGTCTGGATGGTATTCAGCGCGAGCTACCTGTATGTAGCCGCTGAGTTCGTTCTCCGTGCGAGCCTGCCGGTTCGTAGCAAATGAGCCACTGTAAGCGTCGGCGGCAATCTCGGCCCAGTTGGCTGACTGTGCGTTAGCATTTGCGTCGAAATCAGGATAGGACTCAATAGGCGTTTGGTTATGAGTCATGGAAGCTCCTTTAAGAGCAGAATAGGCAGGGGCGGGTTCTAGGAGCGTAGCCTTAAACACATAAAAAATACGTGATAATTGCCGTTACGCTCGCCTATTGCACTTTTCCGCGTGCTTCTAATCGCCAGACGTTTTCAATTTTGCCGGACCGGTGGCAGTAATAATAGTCGTGCAAATTCACGGTTGTATCAATGTGGCTGGGAATCAATTCCACTCGATCGCCGATGTTGAGCGCGATCGACTCCGTCGAGCTTTCTAAGATGCCGTGTTCGTCTCCGGCCGGTCGATAGGATATGTCTGGAAACGCCTTTAACTGTGCATTGCCACTGTCGGTGGAAAGTGATTTGAATCCTGCATCAATCACGCATCTATTTTTGGCAGGTTTGCTTATGATGGTGGAAACGAGCGTCAATGCAGTTTCATAGCGATTGCCGATGGCACGATTGTAAGCACCGTCCATGAAGATAAAGCTACCTGGCTGCAGCTCTGTCGCTCCTGCGTCTGCACAGTATTCTGAAGTTCCGGTGCCGCCGGTAGTTATCACCGGAATTGAATGGCCGTTTTCTCTCAGCAATGCGACCGTGCTCATCAGTTTTTCCATTGCTTCGCAGCACAAGCGCTTTCTCTCGCTTTCATCCGTCAGCAATTGCACATGACCTTCATAACCTTGCACTCCAAGAAAATTGAGATTTCCCTGTTTTGTGATTTCATTTGCTACTTTGAGTGCGGGTTCACCGGGTTCAACACCAGCTCGATTCTGCCCCACATTTAGCTCAATTAAGACGTTGAGTTTCACATTTGCATTGCTTGCGGCTTCCTGCATTGCCTCCACACCGAGTATGCTATCCACGACAACTTTTACTTCCGGATGTTTTGAGATCAGTCTGGTCAATCGCTCAAGTTTGGGTCTGCCAATAATTTCCGTCGTGATTAAGATGTCTTCAATTCCTGCTTCGGCCATCACTTCTGCCTCCGCGACTTTCGCCACGCAGACACCTCTGGCACCGGCTGCAAGCAGCAGTTTTGCAAATTCAGGACTTTTGACTGTTTTCAGATGTGGGCGAACATTCACTTTTCTCTCGCGGAATTTGGAAAATAGAGTGTTCAGATTTTTATCCACAAGGTCCATATCGACAATGAGACAAGGTGTGTCGATCAGATCGATTGATATTCCGCTTTCAATTGTTGGAACAGACATAGTCAGTAGAACTCCGCTGTAGATATGTTTTTCAATAGCCAGTAACTTTCTTGAAAGCTAACACGCACTTCAAGAGTTTTGCCGGCCCGCCTCGATATACGAAATATCGCGCTTCCCAAGTTGGGTCAAATTTTTGTTTGTATTTTTGCAGCCCTTTGTACGAAAAGCCTTTGTTGAGGTGTTCGCAGAGCTGGAAAAGAGCGCGTTCCTTAAGTGATGCATCAGGGTCATCCCCGACTCCCGATAGCGCAGCCAATCCTAAATTGAAGTAGCGATAGCCTCTTTCCTTGTAGGACTGCAGAAGTTTTAGGAACAAGTAATCCATCGTGCCGGACGGAACTTCATTCCTGTGCCGCATGAGGTCGATCGTGATTTCTCCTGGATAGTACGAGCGTGCTTCATTGACGAATGCTATAGATTTACCTTCTGCGTTGTTCAAGCAAATGAGGGGTGTGGTTTGTATGTATGATCGTTCAAATTGTCCGAGAGTAAATCGGTGTTCTCCTCGACCTGGTAACGCCAGCCATTCATTCGAGATGGATTCCACTGTGTCCATCAGCTCTGGCGCATGGGGCGGTTCGTGGCGCATCAGGCTGAAGCCTTTGAATTTGTTTTCTTTTCCTTTGAAGTCTTTTTTCTTAATGGTTTCTGTTGTGAATTTATCGATATCCACTCGCGCTTCTTCGCCGATTTTTACTTCGTCAAACCCGAGTGATTTGTAGAGTTCTAAATATTCAGGTTCCGCCTGCAAAAAGCAAAGCAACCAGCCACTGTCAGTCACCCAATTGACGAATTCTTGAAGGGCCGTTTTTAGTTCACTTTCAGGACCGACCGGGTCTGCCAGCACAACTACAACATCGTTAGCGATTCCGTATGAAACGAAGCAGTTTTTTGATTGTGAGAAAAAGAGTGATTTGTCAGGCATCGTCTTGTAAAAATCAATTGACGATCTACCGTCTTTTTCTGCAATTGATAAGGCCAATTTTCTCTCTTTCTCTTGCGTATCAAAATGATATTTGAGAGGTTTGAACAGACTCGTGACAATCAGAAAAATGGTGGTGGCACCGGCGATGTTGAGTGACTTGAGAAACCATTTTGCGTGATGAGTCGCCGGTACCAAGTCACTATTTCCCATCAGGAAAAACTCATTTAGCGTTCGCTGGATCGAATCCATAACACTGAAATCGATACCGAAGTCGCGCTTGTCCATTACGAAAAAGCCGACTGTGCCGTAGACGAGAGTGAGAAGAATGGTGCCCACCGAAACGTAGATGCCTTTGCTTATTGACTGGCGTTCACTTTTCACTGAGAAGTCAGCACGGAGAGCAATCAGCAAAATGGTCAGTCCTCCCAGCGCCCAGACGCCAGCACCCAGATCCTTGTGAATGAGGTGAGTAGCCAGCGAGAGAACAGTGATTGATAGCGCTAGAATCCATGCCGTTTTCTTGCGTTCTCTCAAATTCACTGCGAGATAGGTGAGGATAAGCCCAAAGCAAATAATCAGGCTTTTGGTCAGGTGACTTTGAAACGGCAGGTATGACGACAACGGATTGTCTGAAATATCGCCCGTGATACCCAGCCATATGTCCAGCAGTCCAACGCATGCGGCAGATGCAGCAACCAACTTCACGCCCAATCCTTGAAGCAGTGGTTCTTTTTCGGCTACCTGTGTTTCGGACAAGGACTTACCTCTTGTTCTTTACTGATTGTGTCGTTGGGCTGTTGCTTGTATATGCCATGGGGTCTGTTGTAAATATTGACGGCTGACTTATCTTTCAATCAAAGAATATCAAAGTCCCGTGTACACTAGTTAAAGACATGGAGAATCTCTTTGAAAAGAGCGGAGTCTAAATCTCGAAATCCTCACGCAACACTTCAGTCATTTCTGGAGAGCTCTTCTGCGGAAGTCAGAAACCGATTTGAAATAAGAAGCTCGATTGTTGAGAATGTACTTCGACTTGCGACGGCGTTTGTGGATTCGATCAATAAAGATTCGCACCATTTGGAAGAGTGCTGTGGTCGACTCTCATCGGTTCAGATCTTTGAGGCGATTAGAACGCAGGTAATCAGGCTGATTGCCCGCAATGCCGATAATTCTGTAGATTTCGCCGAGTTTGTCGAAGCCTACGAATTTCTCCTTGAGCAAAGACTCTCAGGAAGTGCTGGTTGTTTCAGACTGGTCTCATCACAAACAGAAAAACGCAAACGCGGTGTTTTCTATACACCAGATGATCTTGCCAGAGACTTGACACTGAATGCGATGCGGCCGTTGATTTCGACGGATAACCAGTCTGTGGTGGATAAGATTCTCTCTCTCAAAATAGTGGATCCGGCTATGGGAGCTGGTTCTTTCTTGTTTATGGCACTGGAGATTTTGACAGACTGCATATTGGAAAAACTCAAGGACGACAGGGATGCCAGTCAGTGGACTGCTCTCTTTAATCACATTGCGTCGTCGACTGATTTCCCTGGTGAGCCCGCAAAATTGAGAACGCTTGATTCTGATGAACTGAAAGTCCTGGTACTGCGGACGGTAGCAAGCAAATGTTTGTACGGACTTGATGTGGATGATGCTGCCGTGGAATTGGTTCGGATTGGAATGTTAAAACGTTGCGGACTTCCCTCTTCTGCTGATGGATTTCCAAACCTTCGGCGCGGAAACGCTCTGGTTGGATTGTGGCAAAAGCCAAATGAAACTGTTTTGTCCAATGCGCTAAAAATGGTTTCCGAACGAGTCCGCGGCGCAAGTGTTATTCAAAATATTGATAGCCGTGCCCTGAGCGATAAAGTGTGCCGTGACCTGGTCTGCTCGCAATT
>PNLN01000035.1 GCA_013823055.1 Cyanobacteria bacterium DS2.3.42 | reverse complement strand
GTTTTCGTCGTCTGCAGGAAGTCTGCCAAACGAACCTTCATATGTATCAAACATGCCTTCACGAGGAGTGCACCACTCTAAGAAGATAATCCACTGGCTGCCTTTTGCAGGCATTTTGTCATCAGAAAACTTCCAACCGGCAGGAGCCGGAGTTGCAGTGGAGCGTTCTTTGAATTCGAAGCGAACCGGCATGTCTTTGTTGAGGGGCGGTCCCTTCAAGATTTTCGTAATGCGAAATTTGGCTTTGGGCGGATGGAAGAAGTTGATGTTGGGAGATTTTTCATATCCTTGATATTCGGCGATCACAATCCCTTCAGAGCGAATTGCACCGGCAAGTGTTTGATTGGCTTTGTTGATATCAACTTCTTTCTTTTCTGCATGAATAGAATGCCAACCCGCTGATGATGCCGGATCGTGAGTGGGCAAAGGAATTGCTTCTTTCTTCTCGACCGGTGCAGAACTGGCGCGCAGCACGGATTCCGGCGGAGCTGTAGGCGTAGTTGGAATCGACGGCAAAGAAGCAATAGCTGTCTTTCTTGCTTTTGCAGCCGGTGAGTCTATGTACCTGAGACCGGCCTTCAAATGAGGAATTGCCTCGTCGTATCGTCCTAAGTGAAAGAGCGCTTCTCCGTATTCACCGGAGCATTCGTCTTTCATTGCCGGATTCAGCTCAATTACTTTCTGCAAAGCAAAGGCGACCTGGTCGTACTCTTTCATCTGATAACAAGCATTAGATAACCCGAGGTAATACTCAGGGGTCTTAGGAGCCAGACCAATCGCTTTTCGAAATTCGTCGCGAGCTTCTTGATTGCGCCCGGAACGCATCGCCTCCTGAGCCTTGCTGACATATTTCATCAAGGTGACGGACGGTCCTTCGTCTTGCGCAATTGCAGACGGCAAGAACGCCAAACCAAAGGACAACAGGATCAAACCTACCTTCAAGGTGGGCAGCTTTCTTTCATTCACCATCGTTACTAAGCGCTCCTAACCGCAAACGTCCATGTTTCCATTCCGGGTTAAGTCACACCCAGAGTACCTATAGCTTTTTTCCATCTTACTGGGACTTTCTAAACAATGCTTGTTTACACTGACATCCCCAATAAACAGGTCGAAAAAAACCCGCTATTAACCCCGTATAGCACGTTTACGCGCTTGACTGCCAATTCTGGAAATTTCAGCTGCCGATAAATCTGCAGAATTTTGTGCTTTCTTCCAGTTTTTTGAACACTTATAAGACTACCAACTGTCCGTGCCGCCGCCGCCGAATCCGCCTCCGGACGAGCCACCATCAAAGCCACTGCCTCCGGAACCGGCTGAGGATGAAGAAGAACGCGTCGACGTGAATGTCTGCCCCATCGTGCGTGTGCCGTCTCCGATATCGCGCACAAATGTGTAGGTTTGAAATCCGGAATCGTTCGAGATGTACCAGTCCGGCGGGGACTTCACCAGGTCGCGAAACGCCTCGGCCCATTGGTCTGCTGCTCCCAAGACCATCGCGTATGGCAGCAATCTTCCAAATATGGTCGGATCGTCAACGACCAACTTTCTGATTCTGTCCTTCTCCGCCAGTTTCACAAAACGCTGAAAACCTAGACACTGATTGAGCGCCTCGCAGCCTTTGCGAGTGCGCGCCGGCATCGTGCGCGAAAAGCTAAGGACGATCAAGGAGGAGAGAATCAGACCGACACCATATGAAGTCTGAATCGGTCCGACAATGAATGACGAAATGAAAAGTCCGACACCAATGCAAATCCAGCTCTGTCTCACATCATCAGGGTTCTGCAAAAACATGCCTTTATCAATAAGCGATTTATAAATATCTTTTTCGATCTGTTGCATCTTACTGTGGAACTTGTATTTGAGCTCCGATAGCTTCACCGTCCGCGCACTGGTATTTCCATAAATGAACATGGCATCAAGAAAACGTCGCTCAAAAACACTAAGTGGAGACTTTGCCTGCAAGGCACTTTCGGGCAGGCGCGTAAATTCATAATCTTTGTTGCGCAAGAAGAAAAGCGATTCCGTTTTGAATTCGCGAATTGTGAGATAGCCTCTGGCAGCCAAGTCTATCACTGTCGAAACCATGTCCGAGAGGTCACAAGACTCGTCGACGAGAGTTCCTACTTCTGCAGGTGAAAGATCTTTGGGCGGCTCCCAGTCAACTGCTATGGCAGGCCTTTTAATGGCATCACGTCCCAAGAACCACCACATATTAAAGCAAATGGAGAAAGTCAAAGCAGGCAAAACCACCAGCGGCCACCAGTCTGCAGCCAGGTAAAGAAACTCTTGCCACTCTGTTGGCTTCTGAATCAGTCCCTTCGGCAATCCGACCACAACAGTCAACCCTTCTCCAGGTGAGAGCTTTCCAGATGTGAATGTGACACTAGTCGAATCAATCGAATGTGGAACAGTCTTGGTGGATCCTTCCTCTCCGACAAAGGCTTCGGCGCGCACCTCGCTCTTATCCTTGACGGGCGGAAACACCACATGCGCTACCACCTTATCAATCGGCATATGAGACTCGTTGCCGGTTACATTCCAGTAGATTTCAGGCGCATCATGAAAGAAATTGATTGCCCGCCTGACTGTGTAATGAATGTGGTACTGGTGCAATCCCATTATCGATTTCTTGGGATCACCAATTTTCATGTGGAAGTCGCGGCCCAAGCGGCTTGCATTGACTGGCACATACTGACCACCTGTGGTCGTCACTTGCTTCACTTTCAAATCAACAGTGTAATTGTTGCCATAGCGGTCATAAACCACAGGAATGAAACGATTGATGCCGTGCCTGTTTGGCGTATCGAACCTGACAATCAGATCTTCATTGACGTCTATCGAAGCATCCGGATTGACTTGAATGTTGGCGGCAAAACTAGTGACTTCGTCAGCAAGCGCGGCAACGTTTCCAGAAGCAGCCCAAAGCAGCACCACCAGTAGTATCACGGAAAAGATTCTGCAAAGGCGCGCTTCTTGAAAACAAACTGGCATATATTTCTATTAGCTACCGATTTTACGGGCCGACGATTTTATGTGTTTTAGTTGACCCCATATTATAGAGTCTCTTCTGCCCCCTTATATGGACGCCTCGAGATGACCAAAGACACACAATGTCTGATCTGCAAAAGACAAGAAGACGAACCGGAACGCGACATTATTCTGACTACAGACGCGTTCGTCGTGCGCCATTCCCGGGAAACGAATATTTTCGGCTATCTTGTCATCGAATCCCGTCGCCACATTCTCGACTTGACCGAGGGGACTGAGGAAGAGGCGGTAAGCTACGGCAGTTTGCTCAAACAAGTGATGTCGCTGATTCGCAAACTAACAGGCGCAGAGCGCATTTACACCTTTTCTCTGGGTGAGGCCGTACCTCATTTTCATGTCCATGTCATTCCCCGCACAGACAGCCTGCCTCGCTATTACCGCGGGCGCGGAATCATGTCATATCCAGTTGAGCCTGGATTAAAAGAAGAACAAATGGAGGAGGTTTGCAAAAGTTTGCGATACATCCTCAAAACAAGCCCGACCAAGCCTTAATTTAGATAGGCGGCTTTGAACTGGGCCAAAGAAAGAGTTTAGACATTACAATTGACATTACGGCTGATGGGCGGCGTCCCGGCCTGATAACGGAAATAGATTAATGGAACTACCGCCAAGAGAAGTCCCAGAAGGACTTTCAGCCCCCGAATACTACGAGCTGGGAATCAAATATAAGTCCATGGGCTGGACGGAACAGGCGCGAGACGCCCTCGTTATGGCGCAAGAGCTCGAACCAGAATCCGAAGTGGCAAAAACTGCCAACCGTTTTCTCAAAACCAAGCTGCCTAGATTTCCTGTTCCACTTTTAGCCGAGCAACGTAATATCGAAGGTTTTAATCAGATGGCGCTGGGCGATTGCGACGGCGCGAAAGAGACATTTAAGTCCTTAATTAAAGAATTTCCCGATTTTGAATGGCCTTACGGCAATTTGTCGGTTCTCTACCTTCAAGACAATCAAACTAAAGAAGCAAGAGATCTCTTATCCAGAGCGCTCGAAATCAATCCCGACTACGTCAACGGTTGGTTACACCTGGCTGCCGCCAAAGGCATGGACCTGGATTTTAATGGCGCCAAAGAGTGCGTCAAACGGGCCCTGGAGGCCGATCCGACCGATGCAGCAGCGATTGCCATGAAAAACGCTCTGGAAAGCGTGACGTAAATATAGGGGAGCCCTATACGAATTACATGCAAGGCTATAGTGAGCCTTGCCCAAAGCCACGCATGATTGTAGTACGGCAACTGCGCTTTGCAGAATTTATCCGATTGTCATTCCTAAATGTCATGCGGACAGCCGTTAGGAACTTAGTAACTGGCGCTGTATTTGTCTCTCCGTGCCCCCAGGAAGAGTTGATCATGATAAAACCAGGCGAATCAATGTTAATCGGCGAACTTCTCAGACGAGCAAAACTCGTCACAGTAGAGGATCTTGCCAATGCCATGAAGGTCTCCGCAAATAGCGGACTGCCGATTGGAAGAGTTTTGGTGATGTTGGACATCATCCGCAATGACACGCTCAAAGCGGCAATTCTCGCGCAATCATTAGTGCGAGACAAACTGCTGACGCTGGAAACAGCAGTCAAAGCTGTTGAAGTCGCCGCGGCGCGCCGACTAAGTCTGACCGACTCGCTGGAATATCTCGGCTGCCTGGACGATGTTTGTGAGAACACAAACAAACTAGGTGACCTGCTCGTCGGTGCCAACCTGATTACCAGCAAGCAAGTGGAAGATGCTTTGCATACCAGCCAACACCTGGGGTTGCCTCTGGGACGTATTCTCGTCTTGAAGAACTTCTTGAAGAGCAGTGTTGTGCAAGCGGCTCTAACAATGCAATCTCTGGTGCGCGATGGCTTGGTTGAGCGTGAAGACGCCGTGGTTATCCTTCGATCTGCTAAAGCTCCTGACTTTAATTTGGATGCAGCCTTGCTCGCCGCCGGTTACAAAATGCCGGAAAGACCGAATATTCGCCTCGGAGAACTGCTCGTACTTGGCGGCGTGGTTTCCGAAACCGACTTGATCACCGCGCTCGAATTCGCTCTGTCAGTCGACATGCTCATCGGTCAGGCCTTGATGCAATCCGGCTTTATAAACGAAGCCGTCCTGGACGCCGCGCTCGGACTGCAAGAGATGGTCCGCTCGGAAAACATGACGACGGACGAAGCTGCCGAAGCTTTGAACTTGATCCATCAACACGGCTGGAATGCCGAAACATGCATGAGTGAAATGAACCATGCTCAATTCAAGACGACCAATTTGATCGGACTTGTCGATTTGCTTAAACTGGCAGGTCTCTTGAGCGATGACGCACTTAGAAGAGCAATCATAAGTGATGACCGAAAAGTCAAACCATTTGACGAAGTCCTTCTCAACGCCGGACAAATCTCGGAAGCAACTCTGCACATTGCCGTGCGTTGCCAATCTATGATTGACGACAGCAGCCTATCAGTGGAACAAGCAATTGTCGCACTTCACCACTGGCAATGGAGTGGCTCAAGTCTGCCGGAGATTATTCAAAAGTTCGGCTGGAATACCCAAGCAAAGCGACAAATTCAAAAAACAATCCACGATTTGCCGGCGGTTTCCAACCTGGCCGTTCAGCCTACCAAGCAAGCAACCTGGGAACCTAAAAAAGACAAGGTCGTCAGCTAAATAACTAGCCCGCGTTTTACGCGTGGTTTTCAGTGCGTAAGTTTCATCAGCCCGCATGAAAGCAAATGCCTCCGGCACTTGCTTTCATCACTTGAGGCTGAAAAGCCCGCGCCGACTGGAAAACCATAAGGCCGTTCGGGGTTATCGTCTACCCGGCAGGACGCCAGTCTTTCAAGCTGGAGAAGAGGGTTCGAATCCCTCTAACCCTAATTTCTATATCCGGTTCGATTAAAACTTCTAATTCGGGGAATTCATTTAGTGATCTCTCTTTGAGAATATAAGAGAGCGTTGGCTAGAGGTTGATTAGTTTTGTCAGTTGAACAGGGTCAGGAAAAGAAGTGCCCAAACTGCGAGCGCGTGTACGGCGCGGGGCTCGACTATTGTCCGTTCGACGGCGGGACACTGGTATCGCCTTCGGCCGCTGGGGCAAAAGTCGCCCAAAGCGGCTATTCGGTCGGTCAAACAGTTGCCGATAAATATACAATTTTGGCGCCGCCCAAAACTGGCCGTCATTGTGCAGTTTATAAAGCTCGCGACGTTCAGGCAAACCGGGTTGTGGCACTGAAAGTTTTGCACGCCGATCATAAAACGGACAAAGGCGTAAACACGCGATTTCAAAACGAAGGATATTTGCTCAGTTCGCTCACACATCCTCACATCATAAGCATTCACGACTTCGGCATCACGAAAGAAGGCATGCAATTTATGGCTCTCAAATATATTGAGGGCATGAGTCTGGGCGATGTGATGAAGCAAGACAAGAAAGTGGATCCAAAGCGAATGGGAGTTCTGTTCTCCCAAATTTGCGACGGGCTGTCGGCCGTCCACCAGCTTATGAAAATCCATGGTGCTGTCTATCCTCACCATCTGATGCTTACCCCGACAGGAAGTGCAGACATCGTCACGCTCATTGATTTCTCGCGTTCCCAATCCCTGGGAGTTAAGCAAGAAGACCCGCCCGAGTTGGATTATTTCGGCGACTCAGCAAAAGGTGTTTTGTACGCAAGCCCCGAGCAAATGACCGGCGAGGCGCTCGATGACCGCTCCGACATTTACTCACTTGGTTGCATTCTCTACGAGGCGCTTACAGGCGTGGCTCCTTTTGAAGGTGCCAACGGTGTCGAGATTAGGCAAAAACATTTAGCGAAAAAACCGCTGCCACCATCGACGGTGACACCAGGTGTCCGGCTACCTCAATACGTGGATGCTGTCGTTCTCAAAGCTCTGGAAAAATCTCCGGACAAGCGGCATCAAACAATCGAGAAATTCTCGCGCGACTTTAGAAACGCGATGGCCGGCTGATCACTTGCCATACCCGCCGTCGAACCAATCAACTCCGTTTTCTTCTACCTTTGAATCAAATACTTTTTCGTTTTTATCAAAATAGAAATATAATTGCTTCGCGTTATTTTCACCTACTGAATAGCCAAACTTGCCAGATGCATCTAAATTTGTCTTTTCGTAATCCGGCGAGCCAAGCAAGGCTATTAATGCTGCTGAATCCATTCCCTTATAAGCAACAGAGTCGAGCAAGGGTTTAACCATGTGGCTTCTTGATGCAGGTAAATAGAAAGTTCGCCAAATAGCAGCATCAAACGGAACCAAAATCTGGGCTGGCGGATTTATCGAGAATACAACGAGCGATACCACGGGGACGAGATACAGAGAATTGAAAAACTCCGCTCCTGTTCGTTTATACCGTTGGCAAAGACAGCAAAAGGCAGCAGAGGCCAAAGCAGCTGTTGGTCCTAGATAAGTTAGTTGAGCAAAACAAACGCACAATAAATATTGCAGACAAACCATTCGAGCTCGATCGACATTCGGCAGAGCTACATTTTTAGCGAGATCCGAAGTAGCGAAATAGATAGGCGTTGTGTAAAAGAATATGCACACAAGAACGGAAACAGACGAGACCAATATCGAAAGAATCGCCACCTTCAAATAAGGCAGAGGCGCCATTTGCGACACAGATTGATTCGTTTCAAGTTCAATCACTGTATAAAGACTTCAGCCGGTTTTTGCACGCCTACTACCCTAATCATCATATATCGAGAAAAGGGGCGATAGACTTGCACTTATTGCCGCCAGAGTGGAACGTATTTGCCGTTAGAAACTTGATATGGTGCCCATGCGAATGAAAAAACATCTACGCTAACATTTGTCTTTTTCGCGGCGATGTTAACGACTTCGACAGATTCTGCAGCTTTATCTAGTTCCACCTGGATAGCGGAAACTTCAGATTGAAACTGTTGTTCGATATCTTCCATTTTTTGATTGAGCGCCTCGAGATTCTCATTGGCTCGCTCGACATCAGCTCTTGTTGATGCCGATCTGTTGGCCGCTCGGGCGGCTGTTGTCGCTCGTCCGAGTGTGTTGGATGAAACTCTACGTCGACCGAGGAACGCGCCCAAAACAGTCGCTCCAACCGAGATAGCCGTCTGCATATCCTGAGCTTTCACTTGTTCCTGTTCGCGTTCGACAGCTTGTTCGGCAAGTCGAATCTTACTTTCGAGCGTCGAGAGTTTCTCCTGATACTTCGCTTTTAGTTTGGCGACCGCTGCATCTCTTTGCTCTCGCGCTGTTTCGCGCACCCGAATTCGAAAATCTTTTTCCGACTCGCCTTTGTGAGACGAAAGTTTAAATGCCGGGCTAGAGAGAAGGTAGTGTTTTTCTTTGAGTACCAGCCAGTCTTGAAATTTTTTCGTCCAGACCTTGTATTGTTTCGCCTGAAAAACCCACTCTGGTGGTCGAATGAACTCCGCCTGCGCGACAGGGGTCGACTCCAGGTCTGTGACTTTGACTTTTTCTTCAGTGCCGTCGTCCATCATCACAAAGATAGGATCTTCTCGAACAGGTAACACCCATGTACGGGCTACGGAGTGGTCGAGTTTCGATTTCGTATCCAGGAAACGAACCTGGCTGACTGCAAGAATGCAAGGTGCATAAATGACATTGTTGTTGGCACCAACTGCGCCCTTAATCGGCAGTACATACTGAGGGACGTCTGGCGGAAGAATCGGCGCTGAAGTAGAAACACCTGTTGAAGGTTTTGCTGATTTCGCTGTGGTGGCCGAACCACTAGCAGAAGACTCAGGAGACGTCGCAGCAGGTGCAGGCGACGCGTTCATAGATGAAGGAGCAGAAGTTATCTGTGCAGAACTGGCGTTTGCAGTGGTTGCAGGTGCAGGAGTCGCCGCAGAACTGGCGTTTGCAGTGGTTGCAGGTGCAGGAGTCGCCGCAGAACTTGCAGAAGGCGCCAGCGCTGTTGCTGACTTTTCTGCCACGGCTTTTTTCTTCGCGTCCATCAACGTTTTTATTTGATTGCGAGAAAGTGGTCCGCGCAGGTACGACAGGCTAAAGCGCGTCTTGAAAGCGCTTAATCCTTCGCCTTGCGTGTTGTGCAACAAGAAAGTGCGTTTTTTCAAAGACGCCATCATCTTGTCCAATTCTTGTCGATCGAAACTGGAACCCTTCTCGCTTGCAACGCCTTCAAGTCCATCGAGCAGTCTCATCTTGTCGCGCTCAGTCTGTAAGCGACCGACGAACCAGGTGCCGCAGTTAGCCAGACCTTTGTAATCGAGGTCGACAGGGTTTTGCGTAGCGAGGACGACACCCAATCCGTATGCTCGAGCCTGCTTCAGTAACGTCAAAAGTGGCTGTTTGCTGGGCGGATTTGCGACAGGCGGGAAATAGCCAAAAATCTCATCCATATAGAGGATGGCACGCAAACTCGAAGTGCCGGTCTGACCGCGCATCCAAGAAATAACCTGATTGAGAAGCAGCGCCACAAAAAACATTCGCTCGTTATCTTCCAGGTGAGCAATCGACATGATTGAAACTCTGGGCTTTCCGGAGTCCGTATAGAGGAGCTTTCCGATATCGAGCGACTCGCCCTGCATCCAGGTTTCGAAGCCAGGTGCGGCGATGAGATTATTAATCGCCATTGCCAGTTCGAAGCGTTCTTTCTTTGGAAAAAACGATTCTAGATCCAGTGCGCCGACTTGAGCGAAAGGTGGAGTTTGGATTAAACGCACAAGATCGATCAATGACAAATCTTTCCCGTTTTGCCAGGCGTTTTGAATGATGCTTCCAAGATATATACTCTCTCTGCCGCGCAGCTGATCGGACGTCACTCCAGCCAGATTAAGCAGGCTCTGTGTGGACACGTTGACGCGCTCGCGCAGGCTTTCTCCGTCTTCCAAAACTTCAGCCGGCGGACAGGCAAATGATTTCAAAACAGAGAGCTGAATTCCTGCAGAACTGAATGGTGTGTATATGGAAAAATCAGCACTTTCTTTCAGCCGTTTGATTCTATTTATGTCTTGTCCGTACGAACCAATTCCGTCGCGCCAAAGTTTCGCTTGTGCGGCAGCGAATTCGTCGACCGATTGGCCATTCAATGACGCTTCTTCAGCACTCACCCATGGCTGAAACTCTGACGGAGAGAGGTTTTCAAACGCGAGTAATAAATTCGAGATATCGCCTTTCGGATCGATCGCCAGGACAGGAATATTGTCGATTGCGGCCTCTTCGATCAGGTCGATACAAAGGCCTGTTTTTCCGGAGCCGGTCATGCCGACAACTACGGCATGTGTGGTCAGATGTTTTGATTCATACAGAACATAGCCAGGCTCTTCTTTTTCGCTCTCCAGATCAAATGGTTTTCCCAAATAGAAAACGCCTAGCTTCTCGAAATCATTTACAGGTTGTGTTTCTGACGTCACTTTCTGTCCTTTCTGTGATTCGCTGAACGTTCGTTCAATGCTGGTTTTCAGCGAAAAATCGAGCGCGAGAATTGTCGAGTTTTTACCGTTTTCCACTGCATGGGGAAAGTCCCCCCTTGAATCGTTTTTCATCTGCTTTGTGAGGCGAAACTGGAAAGCTTTTCCTACAGAGCAAATTGGGATGGCAAGCCCATTTCTTCAAAGTTTAGCTTAATTGTTTACCCCTTGCATTTGAGTTGTTGGAAACCTAACATGGGGATGTCAAGAATTTATATCGCTGTCACAGTTCTCCTCGTGGCGGCTGGCGGCTTGCATCACTAATTTTCGATGGGGGAAGCTTCCATGAAACATGAGAGATACATACAGGCTTCTCAAGACAACAACTCGTTCGGAGACGAGAGCATTGTTTTGCAGCTTGATCAATTGGAGACTCCTGGCAAATGTTCAGTGATTTACGAAATTGCGCGCATCGATACTTTGCTCGGGCAAGTATTTATGCAAGATTTGAAGTGCCGCCTGGCGGCGAGTGCATAACTGCAATCTCAATCACATCGACAATCGGAGAAAATCATTTTCAATAATTCAATCGACGATTAAATCAGCATCTTCTGTACTTCTCGGCAGTCCAATCGCGTCAGCATCCTCTTTATTCTCGTGTCCTTAGGCTAAACAATTGCTCGCTCCAGATCTTTGTGAACGCATGGTCTGGTGCGCGAACTTGGCATTCAACTCGTAACCCGCACGTGGCTCCACCTGTGGGCGGAAGTCAATAAGTCATACTGGTCGAACTAGTCATGCTAGCCAAACTTTTAGTGGACTTCTTGCTTCTGAGGAATGCATGTCGGCGAATAAGCGAACAACTGACGGCAAAATAACTTTGTCCACTGTCGTCATGGCAGCAATCGCTATCGGTTGCTTTGCTTTGGCTGCGTCATCTCCGCAACTGGCCGCTATAGGCGGCCCGTACGGGATGCTACCGCCCGTGATACCACAGATACCACGCACGCCTTTCAACCCGAAGGTGCCGGTATTTGTGCCGACGGATGTGACCAGCCCGAATGTGCAACTGAGCGTTCCTGCTCTCTTTGCCCTGTCCGGTATTCAGCAAATCCCCAACAATCAGTTTCCCAAAGATGACGAGCTTAAAGGTTCTTCCGAGTGGATTTTAGTGCGCTCTCGGCCGGCTGCAGCTTACGACAGACCATCTGTCTATTCAGTCACTTTGAAGCAGGGCGATATTCTGGTGACTGTTAAACGCCCGTCCAATCTGGCAATCGTGACAATTCCTTACGGCAAAGTTTCAATTGCAGCCGATGGCGATGCCGTGGTCACGTTCAACAATGGCGTTTTGCGGGTGCAAAACCTCGATGGCTTGGGCAAAAGCGTTTGTGCACAGGTACAGCCTCCGGGCACCGAGATGAAGACCATACAACTGGCTCCAGGTTTTGAATTTGTGGCCGGCGATCGTAAGCTGGGCGGGGCTGACCTGCGTCCCAAGGACGGAATTGCCAGACGGCATTTCAAATTTTTAGAGGGCGGTCACCTGGCGGTGAGCGAATTTTCGGTAGACAGCGCCATCAAGAACAACGACCTGATTGCCGACATCCGGCAAAACACCACAGGCGTCAAAGAACGGCGCATCTTGAGCGATATGTCCAAGATGGCGGCGGTTCTCAACTACACCAGAGGCGAAGGCGGCTTCTGGGAAGAGAAATAACCAGATATTCCATATATAATCATCGCGTATCTCTTACTGCCTTGACGGTATGACAGAACAACGCAGCCGCAAACGAATATTGATCTTAGGCGGAGGATTCGCCGGAGTTAAGTGCGCGCAGACCTTGACGAAGCATCTGTCGACCACTGAGTACGAGTTCATCCTTTTCAATCGTGAGAACCACATGGTTTTCCACCCTCTGCTCGCCGAGGTGGCAAGCGCCGCTGTGCAGCCGAAGGATGTAGCAGCGCCTCTGAGGCAACTTTTGCGCGGAGTCAAGTGCCGCACTGAAGATGTGCTCTCCATTGATATCGCCAACAAACTGATTGAATACGAAGGCTATGACGGCAAGCGGCGACAAATGGAATACGACCATGTTGTCATCAGTTGCGGAAACACTGCAAATCTGTCGCTCATTCCCGGCATGGACGATCACGCCTTTGGATTAAAAACAGTCGGTGACGCGCTGGCTTTGCAGGCGCACATTATGGAGATGCTTGAGAAGGCAGAAGTCTGCGAAGACGAAGCGATGAAACGTTATTACCTCTCGTTTATCGTGGTCGGCGGAGGCTTCTCAGGTGTGGAAGTAGCCGGCGAAATCAACGACCTGGTCAGAAAAAGTCGCCAATTCTTCCCGACGATTAGCGAAAAGGACATTACCGTAACCGTTGTGCATTCGGGCGAACACATTTTGCCGGAAGTGACGATCACGCTGAGAACTTTTGCAGAGCGAAAGATGAAGGAAGCGGGTGTTTCAATGGTTTTGAACGCCATGGCTGCCGCTGCGACTCCCGACGGCGTGATGCTGAAAGATGGAACAATGCTAGAAGGGGCGACCATTGTCTGCACCATCGGTACTACCACTCTTCCGGTTATAAACCGGATCGACTTACCTAAAGAACGCGGCAGACTGAAGACAGAAGCGGACATGAGTTTGCCAGGCTATCCGCATACCTGGGCGATAGGCGATTGCGCGGCAGTCATAAACGCAGAAGACGGAAAGCTCTGCCCACCAGTTGCGCAATTTGCTGAAAGGCAAGGAACGCAAGTTGCACTAAATATCATTCGCCGATTGAAAGGCGAAGAGACAAAACCCTTCTCTTTCAAGATGATGGGCGCCATGTGCTCTATTGGCGGGCGCAATGCCATTGCCGAAGTGATGGGACTGCGAGTCAGCGGCATGCCGGCCTGGTTTGTTTGGCGCGGCGTATATCTAATGAAATTGCCTTCTTTTACTCAAAAGATCAAGGTAGGCATTGAATGGATGTGTGATCTGGTTTTCCCACGCACGCTTGCGCACATGAAAGCCGATCGCTCCAGAAGAGTCGGACGCGCGTACCATCCCACCGGCGATTACATTTTCCATGAAGGCGATCCGGCAACGGAATTTTATGTCATACAGCAAGGTCAAGTTGAAGTCGTCAAAGGGAATCTGGCCAATGACGGCGAAGAGATTTTGGCAATTTTAGGACCTGGCGATTTCTTCGGCGAAGGAGCCTTGCTTGATAGCGGCGCTCGCAGTGCGTCAATTAGAGCGCGCTCCAATGTTGAAGTGACTGTCCTTGGACGAAACGTGTTTACTCAAATATCTTCCTGCCTTGCTCCGCTACGCGACGCCGTGGCAAATGCAATGAAGCGGCGGACAAACATCTGGAAGAACTTGCCGGAAGCCAAAGAAATTCTTGAGGCCATTCCACTTTCGTGCCTTATAGAGCCTTTGACACACCCGCCACTGAAGCCGACCGATGCTGTGGAATCAGCAATTGAACTGATTAACATCCACAAGTTGGATTTTCTTTGTGTTGTAAACGACAAAGATTTGCTTGTCGGAATAGTTTCGCGCTCCGATCTTTTCCGCGCTATCGAACTAGCCGTTCAGGATCGCAGTCTGCGTGTCTGTGTGCGCGATATCATGGTCCACGAGCCAATCTTCATCTCTGAAGGGGAAAGCACCAGCCTTGCACTTTCAACCATGCGCGAACACGGCTTGAAAAAATTGCCGGTCGTCGAATCGAGAGACTATCCAATTTTGAAAGGCGCAGTGCGCGTGGAAAACATTCTCGATAATCTAGTCAAACTCTGGCTTGCCGGCGAGCTTTTAGTAGCGACAAAGTCTGGGACTAAGTCTTAGGGGTTGGAATCGAGTAAGGCAAGGCGACAAATCTTCAGTTCTGTTGGAGCTTGTCGATTCTACACGCGTTATGCCACTCGATCAATTTGTTGCGCCCAGCATCTGCTCGGCTTTTCTTGTGTATCCAGGCAATCGTTCGGCATCCCCGATAACTCGGCTCTCAACGCAGAAACTTCGCGATGCAAGCATTCAGTGAGATTTCTTGCAACGGACTGCGGCTCAGCTTCATATCTTTCGTTGTAGCTGGATAGATCAACCGGCGGTCCAAAAACTATCTTCGCGACGGCGGGCGCATCCCATTCGTACACTATGGACGCGGGGATTACTTTGACTGGAATACCGTCGTGATGTGCAGCGAGAGCGATTCTCGCAGCACCAGGTTTGAATTTATGCAGCACGCCATCGTAATACACGGTGCCTTCAGGAAAGACGACCAAACCGTCGCCTTTACGAAATCCTTCTTCTGCAAAGCCAATCAAGTCATGTCTGGGATCGGCAGGGAATGCTCCCAGCCAGGGTAATGTGACTCCCTGATAGCCTTTCAATTCAGCCGGCGAAACCATGTAGTTTGCCCTTCTTCTAAGTGCTCGCAAAACCATGAGCCCGTCGAATCTCGATGAGTGATTGCTTACCAGGATAAATGGCTCGGTGGCTGGGACATTTTCCCTTCCGTAGACTTCAATTTTGCGGAATTTGTACAGTAGGACGATCTCGTTGATGATCCACATAAACAGGGCGCCCAACCAGTTCTTTTTGTCTACTATCTTCTTTTTGATGCGAAATTCTTGCATGCTAAATCCAAAGCGAGTTGAATCGCCCCTCCTCCAAATTGGTTTCTTGCCGCGGCTTACATCTCTAAATTACAACTTCGAACGCAGCGCAAATCATCACGCCTAACAGTTTGCCGACTGTATCATTTCGCCTTAGTTTTCAAGCCCCACCCCGAAGTGCCCACCCCGTAAGCCTTTCAGGAGACGGAGTACCTCTATTTGACGATCAAAGCAGCTTGTTAGATTTTCTCGCCGGTATCTAACAAAATTTTTGTTAGGCAAAATCGAGAAAATCTAACAAGCTGCCAAAGTCGATTTTCGTGCCCCGTCAACGCCGCCCTGGAGGGCGTTTTCAGCTATTGATCGCCTTTTGGAATAGCGCTCTTCATCATCAACAGATAGCTGACACCGGCCATCGCAAACCCGACGAACCAACCATAATCATAAAGTGGCTTCATTTCTTCGACCACCACGCCTATCCAGGCAAAGAAACAACCTATGAAAGTCGCAACGACCGCTTTCCAGTTCCAACCGTTCTTATACTTGTATTCGCCCTCGAGCAAGTAAAGATCTGCCAGATTGAGCTTACGTTTGCGTACAATCCAGTAATCGACAATCAGCACTCCGCCAATCGCACCCAGTCCGCCTGAATACCCCCCCAACCACTTATAGATGTAGGCTGATGGATCAGCGATGAGCAACCAGGGTTGCATCAGAATCCCCAAAATACCCGTGATCAATCCGCCAGTGCGAAAGCTGATCCATCGAGGAAATGCGTTAGCGAAATCGTTGGCGGGTGACACGACGTTAGCGGCAATATTAACAGCAAGGGTCGCCACAGCAACCGTAAACATCGCCACAGCAACGACAAGCGGACTAGTGAAGTGACCAATTAATTTGGTTGGGTCCCAAAGTTCTTGACCGCTCACTCCTGGATAAATAACCATGGCGCATGAAGTGACCACTATACCCATGGAGGCAAAAACGGTCATGGCCGTTGGCAAAGCAACGACCTGCCCAATTGTTTGCTCTTTCTGGCTTCTACCAAAGCGAGTGAAGTCAGGCATGTTGAGTGAAAGCGTCGCCCAAAATCCGATCATAGCCGTCAAATTAGGAATGAACACTGGCAGAAACGCCGACAGAGTCGGAAATTTGCCGCCGTCACCGAGCATTCCGCCAAATCCATGAGCCGATGAAACCGCCCAAACAACCATGCAAAAACACATGATCATCACAAAGGGAGCCGCTAATCCTTCTACCTTCTTAAGCAAATCCATACCGCGATAAATAATCAGAATATTCAGAGCCCAAAAGAGCGCAAAGCCGATCCACTCTCCCGGCAAGTGTCCGCCGATTGGTCCGCCCAGAACTGTTTCCCACCCGGGAAACACTGATTTGAACAATACGTGCAGCGCTTGACCGCCGATCCAAGCTTGAATTCCGAACCATCCACAGGCAACTACAGCGCGCATTAGTGCCGGCAAGTTAGAGCCTATCGTGCCATAAGCCGCCCGGGCAAAAACAGGAAAAGGGATACCGTATTTGGTGCCAGGATGTGAATTCAGCAAGATTGGAGCCAAGACGATGATATTGCCGAGCAAAATCGTGATAATCGCCTGCCACCAATTCATTCCGTTTGCGATCAAACTAGATGAAAGCATGTATGTGGGAATGCATGCCGACATACTCACCCAGAGGGCTGCGTAGTTATAGGTCGACCAGTTGCGTTTTGAAACCGGAATAGGAGCAAGGTCGTGATTGTAAATCGGACTCGATTCGATTACTGACGAATCCTGCAATTCGACGCGACCATCAGTGTGCTCGACCTGTGCAGTCGTTCGATTGTCGACTGTTCCGCCTGCTTGACTTATTGAATGATCGGCCTTAGGCTCGCCCCGGCCTGCTTCTCCGCCTTCGCTTTGCATCGACACTCTGCCCCGCATTTAACTTCGAATTTTACGATCGTGATAAGTCATCTCGACACGCACATACACAGTAGCAGCATTCAGGCGGCTTGGATTTGAACTGATTTACCGTCGCCTAGATGCGAATTCTTCTACTTCATATCGCTGCCTCATTGAGAATGCAGATGTTGCCTCAATAATGGCGCTCCCAATTTCTGGCAATAGTTTTCGCACAAAATCATGCATGATTCGGACTTGCTTTTGATGCCGAATGCAAGAATTGATCACTGAGAAAGATAAATTTTTCGCGTTCGCACGGAACTCGAAAACATTGAATCAGTCTTACTTTTGGGGCATTTCAAAGCACGCAGAACACAAAAAATTTCCAGCAAATTAAAGTGAGGTGCGCGCCAAATCTACATTTGGTGGTATACCAAATATAGACTCATTAGGAGGCGGCATGAAAAAACCGATCACAAAGACGGCTCCAAAGCGCACGAAAGCACGAAGCAGAGCAAAAGTTTCCAGTGCTGCGCTTGCAACTTGTCCTGTAAACGGAGCTGGATGGTGTCCTTATCCGTTTTCGGTTGCCCAACTCGAGAAGAGAATGAAGGCAAAAGCTCTGAATACAGAAACGCCCGTTTCGACTAAAACGCGGAAACGAGCGGTTGTTGAAGCAAGATAGCGCAAATTTGGCGCTTTAACTTTGGTCTTATGCGGCTTGCGGCTTCGCAGGCTTCCAGGTGACCATGCAGACTCCATTCTTGCAAACGGGAGTGGCGTTTTGATTTGAAGTCAAAGGTACTGCTGATTGTGCTTGGCGAGTTTCGCTTTGCTCAGTGGCTTCAGCAACTTCGTTCTTGTTATTTATCGTGGTCGGATTCATGGTCGAATCTCCGTTCTACACTGGGGTTTCCCTTTCGATGTCTGAATATTAGTCTTTTCCAATCAAATAATCGATTGGTGGAAATCCCACCAGGCCCCGGTTATTCCCATGATTTGACGACAAAAAGTGCGGAAACTACGAAAAATGGACCCGAATGGTCGAATTCGGCAGAGCCATTCTTACTTTGCTGGCGCCTTGTAGGGCATGAACGAAAGAAACGGCTTACCCTGCCATACCGCCACCGAAACAGTTATTGGCCCCTGCGGGGTCAGCGTTAGTTTCACCTGATCACTGCTAGCTTTGATTGCTGTCAGTTCGCCACCAGAAATCCAGCTCCAATCGACCGCACATACAGCATCGCCGGAGGATGGAAATTTCCCCGCGTCAGCTACTAAAGGTTCAATTGCTGGGCCTGATTTTCCTGCAGCCGCATCGAGAATCAAACATTGATCGCCTGAAAGCTCGATTGCAAACTGGTGCAGGCTGCTGCTAGCACGTATAATTTTTGCTCCGATAATCCCGGAAAGCTTGTCCTGACAGTCGTTCATTAATATTTCCCTTTGTGTCGTCACCCGGAAGGGGGAGAGCGAAGTTAATTTTACAGGGAATAATATTAGTGGGGTTTCCTTGCCCAATTCGACCGGGGGGTTTGAATGGCTATGGGTCACCGGGTTCGAACTAAAATAAAAATACGACGTTCAACTGGCAGCGGCGCAATAGCCGAGTTCGCGCCAGTTCTTTTTATCTTCTTTCTCGTTATTTTGTTTCCGCTTATCAATTTGATTGGCTTTGCCACAAGCTCGGCAACAGTTCTAATGATCACGCGCCAAGCGGCAAGCATTGCCGGGTCTTCAACGACCTGGCAAGAAGCTCTTGCCGGCATGGAGCAGGAAACGCAAAAGTGGAAGAATTCCGGCTTTGGCAAGTTTGCCAGCATAACACCCATCGGCGGCTACAACGGCAGTGGCGCTGACATGCTTATTGCAACGACTAATCTCTCCTCCGGAAGCACCACCTATTCAGCCAAGAATTCCGGCTTGGGCGCCGCTGCAGATACGCAAAACAACATTTTCGAATACCAGATCAGAACTCAATTCATGATAAATCCATGGTTGAACATGTCTGGTATGCCGTTTATCGGTTCCGTTCCAATTGTCGGTAAACCAGCCGGCTGCGCCTACACAGCCAATTCAAATGTTGAGCATCCGGAAGGACTGCAGTAAAAGCCTTACTGGCTGACGGTTTAGGGGGGGGGCAAGCAAGGTTCAAGTTGCTTGTTAGATTTTCTCCAAAGATCCTAACATGTCTCAAAAGGCCTGTTTTCAGGGCATTTCGGACGTTTGTGAGTTAAAATCGAGAAAATCTAACAAGCTATCAAAATGACTTTTGGGACGCCTCGGGGTCAGCGTTTTGGCGCTCGCGGTCGAACACAATCTCGCCGTCAATCATGGTCTGCAAGACTTTGACTTTGTGGATATCTGTGTTTGGAACGTCGAACAAGTTTTTGTCCAGGACGATCAAATCTGCAGCTTTGCCAGGCTCCAGCGAACCGGACTGGAGATCAGAGTGATCGACATAGGCGCCACCACAAGTGTATGCAGCAAGAATGTCCATCAAGTTGACGCGTTCATCCAGATTTAGAGGTTCGTCCTTATTGTCCTCAGGCTTCTCGGCAAGCCCTTTTCGAGTAACAGCAACTTCTATGGCATCAAGCGGATTCAATGAACTCACAGTCCAATCACTGCCTCCAGACAATACTGTGCCTTGCCTGAGCAAACTGTTGATCGGATACATGCTGTTTGTCCGCTCTTCGCCGAGCACTGGAACAGTAAGATCCTTCACAAAAACATCGCGATACGCCCAGAGCGGCTGGAAAGTGGCAGTCACACCCAGCTTACGAAAACGCGGTAAATCAGCCTTATCAATCAATTGCAGGTGCGCTATGTGCGGACGCAGATCAAGATCTCCGTTGGCTTTGCGTGCTGCCTCAATCGAATTCAAAGCTTGTCTGACTGCTTTATCACCGATGGCATGAATATGAATTTGAAATCCAGCTCTTTCAAATTCGGTGGCCAACTTTGCAAATTTCTCATCGGTCCAATTGCTGATTCCAGTCTCTTCTTTCTTGTCGACATATGGGGTTAACAGCGAAGCAGTGTGCGTTTCCACAACGCCGTCAGCGAAAAACTTTGCCTCACCAACACAAAGCCGCCCGCCCTCATACTTTTTCTTTAGCCATCGAGAACGATTTACCTGTTTTTCATTTCCTTGTGGATCTGTTTCAACTGCCGCCCTCACTTTCAGGTTGAGCGCGTTTCCATCTACAAGTTTCTTGTATGCCTTAAGTATGTCCTCGCCAGAGTTTGCTTCAGTAACATGTGTTATCCCAAAGGAATTAGCATACTTAACTGCATTGGTCGTGCCTTCAAGCATCTGAGCTTCGGTGACTTTAGGTGACTTACGGCGGATCAAATCCATAGCTGCTTCGCGAAATGCGCCGCTAGGCTCGCCAGTTTTTTCGTCTCGCTCAATCCTGCCCAGCGGAGGATTTTCGGTTTTGGCAGTGACGCCAGATAATTGAATAGCCTTTGAATTTGCCCAAGCAGAATGTCCGTCATTTGAAATCAGAAACACCGGCCTGTCATTAACGACTTCATCGAGCGTTTCTTTCTTCGGATTTGCATTCGGAAATAAAGTCAAAGCCCAATTGCCACCGAGAATCCACTTCTGCTCTGGGTTCTTCTCTGCGTATGCCTTTAA
>PNLN01000049.1 GCA_013823055.1 Cyanobacteria bacterium DS2.3.42 | reverse complement strand
GGCGTATTCTCGGTAACCATCGCCCAAGCTTTCGAGGAGAATTTTTTCTTCGTATTTTGCTCTGTTGAGCCAGAGTGGTGCGACCACGCCGACAACAAATAGTGCCAGAGGTATTGACGTGCAGGCAATCGATGCACCCAATAAAGACTGGATGATGCCCGAATAAGCAGGGTGCATGACGAATTTCAGCAAGCCGTCGCTTTTGACTTTGTGGTCTTGCAGAATTTCCGCATCCGTAGTGAAAGCTTCTCCCAGAGAAATCCATCCTCCGATCATGAAGATCAAGCCACTGATGAGGATAGCGATGCCCAACCAGGAAATGATCATTGTGATTCCCTGTGGTTCGCCCTGTCCGAGCGTAATGATGGGATGAGCCCAGTCAGCTTTGATTACATCCGAATACATCAGAAAGGCCGGCACCAAAGCAAAGATGGTGGCAACCGATGCGAATTGAGGTGCACGCTGAATAATGAAGTTCTTCTCGTATTTGACACCGGTACCGCGACGCATGAATGCCTTTGTAAGGACTGGCGCGGCGATTACCGCTCCCACCGTCACCAATGCGACGGTCACTACAGTTGGCAGGTTGAAACTCACTTAGTTGTCTCCCTTTAAAGAGAATAGAGTGGCGGGAATGCCGGGATCGTTTTTGATATTTTGCCAGGAGCTTTCTGAAGATAGCTTGCCATCTTCATAGTCGTACCACTCTACAGGCAGGTAGCTGTTTGCGTCAACGAAAACGCGTTTGAACAATTGAGTCTGCGTCTTGTCTGTGTATACCTCAATCAGGTGCGAGGGCTGGTGTGCAAGTCGCTCCGAGACAGTATGCGTTGTGATTTTCGCAGTCGCACCATCGTCGAGAAATTTCTTCAAAGCGCGTGCCAGCGAGCAGAAATCTGAATCCACCATGGGATAGCCGTTTACGGATCTGAGAAATTTGCTGTCTGGTGCCAGAGTGATCATCGATGCAAGAAAACCCAGACCAGGGGCTTTGCCGTGCACACGACCGTCAGCCTGAAGTACGGCAACTGAGCCCTTTCTCTTGCCTTCGGTAACTTCCAGTCGCATCAATTTTGGTTTCTTGAAATAGAAATCACCTTGTTCAACAAGCGTCTTGTTGTCTTTGAGGGCGCTCATTTTGTAATTGAACGAGTAGCTATCCAGCGAATCGGCAGCATTCATCATATGTTGGACAAAACTATGAGCGTCTGTGAACGTGGCAACAGGAGTCGCTTTTGCGTCGGATGCCGAACTCAACAGATGATGGCTGGCGCTGTGGCTCTGGTCGTTTGCAGCCGAAACATTGATCGCGCTGGAGCAAATGATTGCTATCAAACAAAACACTGTCAGCAACGGTCTATTGCCGGAATTTTTCAAAAGCATAGTGGCCTCAAAGTTCTGAAACTTGTGCTACCAGAAGAATACTAGAGAGCACCTTCAAGAAGCGGCTCGTCCATCTCACATTTCCAAAGTTTGTACAGAGCATTGAGAACAGTCTCGGCGGGCGGCGGCAATGTATCGCCTGGTGCCACCTCGATATCGTCTAGCATGCGACGCATCCACAGAGCATGACGAGTATGCGGGCGAGAGTGATGCCTCAACCATTCCAGACCGTCTTCCACTTCTTCTTTCGTGTACTCGGCGGCGTGGTCGCTAAAGTATTTTTCGAAAATCTCCAGGGTTTGGCGCGCATAGGCGGTGGCGGCTAATTCTGCAGTGACGACTGCAAGCACGCCGTCCTTATGATTCGGACTTTCGCACCATCTGCGCATGACGTGGCAGAGGTGATGGCTGGCTTCGTTCAAAATATCGGTCTTCAATTGCTCATCGGTGATACCGGCCAGATGGCATTGTTTCACGTACATCTGCTGGTACGTGAGTTCATCGTCAGCCAATTGGCTGAACAGTTTTTTTCCTGCATCCATGTTTTCAGGCAGTGAATCTCTGACCAGTGCAATGTTGCGCGGCAATTCTCTGATAAAAGGCCAGAGGCTGAGGCAGATTTCGCTTCCCAAAGGAATGACCGTAACATCCTGGATGCCGCCGCTGAACGGGCTAGTCTTGCATCCAATCGTTATTCTCTCGATAAGGGTTGGCATCCACCCCGATTTACGCGACATATTAGATTCCAATAACCTGTAAAACCCCAGTCATATACTTTACTACGCAAACTAGACAGTCCTGTGTAATCTAACTAATGAATGTTAAGCGCGGGTCAAAATTCCCCTAAAAGTCTGGGAAACTGCGTTATCAGGGGGATGCAGGGATCTCAAGCGGTGCTAGACTCAAGCGCTGGTGCACATTTGCGGATTTTTACGCAGGTCGGCCCCGAAATATCGCTATATTCAAGCCAAAACATATATTCTTAGCTTTCATAATTAGGGAATCGTCACCAGCTCAATGCATTCAGTCGACTCCAGTCATAAGCGACAACCGGAAGAAGGGCGCATTGCTTCTTCTGCGCCTTTGCCTCTGCAGGCGCTGCCCTCAGGCGAAAAGTTGAAGCGAAGTGGCGATGGGGAAGTCGAAGTCGTCAGTTTGCGCGGTTCTGACATTCACATGCGCAAGTTCATTGCCCCGGGGCCGGGTCCTGTGGCGCTTTACCTGCATGGCATTGAAGGACATTCACTTTGGTTTGCTAATACAGCCCAGCAGCTCGTAAGTGCAGGCATTTCAGTCTACGCACCCGACAGGCGCGGCGCCGGCCTTAATTTTTTCGAGCGCGGGCACGTGGAAAGCGAACGCGCCTTGATGTTGGACGTGGAGTTTTTTCTCAAGCTTGTTGCCGAAAGGCATCCGAATACGCCACTTTTTCTGATTGGCAATTGTTGGGGTGCCAAACTGGCCGCAATTATCGCATCAGAGAAGCACAAATGGTCGACCACAGGCAATCAGCCCAGCTTGACCGGACTCGTTTTGATTTGCCCGGCTATTAAAACGAAGCCAGATCTCTCGCTGACGGACAAGCTTTCCATCGCTTTAGCCTTGGTTTGCGGCCGCTCAGCATTGCAAAGTCAACTGCCTATTCCACTCACTTGTCCGATGTTTACCGACAATCCTGTCTTTCTCACTTACATCGATAATGATCCGCTCAGACTTACTTCAGCAAGCAAAGCCTTTTATTTTGCTAGTTTTATCTTGGGCATTCGCTCCGCGGCAATTGCTTCCAGCATCAAAGTCTCGACCTTGATCCTGCAATCAGGAAACGACGCCATTGTAGATGTGCAAGGCATCGACACCTGGTTCTCTCGCATTGACCAAACAGACAAAGAACTGAAAAAATATCCAGGCGCCGCTCACAGCATGGATTTCGATAAGCGCCAGTTTGCAGAGTATGCCAGCGATTTAAGCACTTGGATCATCGCTCACAGTGAAAAGCGAGGACCGAGTCAATGATAAAAATTGCCGACATTCACGTCAGCACTGTACTTTTGCCATTTCGCTTTGCCTTCAAGCACAGCCTGGCATCAAGGTCTTATTCGACCAACGTTATTGTTCGCGTCACTCTGGAGAATACTCTTACCGGTGCCACCGTATTTGGTTTGGGCGAAAGCGTTCCGAGAGAATATGTGACCGGAGAAACTTGCGAAGGTGCCGTCGCCGAAATAAAAAATAATTTCGCGGCCGCCCTGCTTGGGCAAACATTGGTTGACGAAAATAAGCCTACCGACTCGATTTGCCGTCTAATTGAGCAAACCGCCACGGTCCTGAATGTCTATGGGCGCCGCGTCGGTGCCTCATTTTGTGCTTTGGAGCTGGCGCTTCTTGATGCGGCGGCTAAATTGGAGAAAACTTCAGTTTGCCATTGGCTGGCGGCGAGAAACTGCAGAACTGCCTCTGATTCCATTAACTACGGTGGCGTCGTTCCTTTCGGCAAGCGCAATACGCTGGCAGCGCTGCTTTATTTTTATAAGTTGTACGGATACAAGACCGTAAAGTTGAAAGTCGGAGACGATCCCGATTTGGATATCTTTACAGTCCGCAAAGCACGCGAACTTCTAGGAAATTCTATCGTCATACGCGTAGACGCCAATTGCGCTTGGGATTTCGATCGAACGGTCGAGTTTTCCAGGAGCGTGAAGGCTTTTAACGTCGCATCGATTGAGCAGCCGGTTCCTTTCGACCATCTGGAAGAGTTGGTCGAGCTGACGAAAACAGTGGAACCTCAAATTGTTGTAGACGAATCACTGTGCACAGTAGAGGAAGCAGAAAATTTGGCGAGCATAAAAGCCTGCGGCGGTTTCAACATTAGAATTTCCAAAGTGGGCGGTTTGTTAGCCGCCCAGAAAATTGTCGATATCGCTTTGAAAAACGGAATTAAAATTCATCTCGGTGCACAGGTAGGCGAAAGCGGAATCTTGACCGCCGCTGGACGGGCCTTGGCTTGTGCCAATCCGAATTTTGAAAATTACGAAGGCGCCGCTAATTTTTTCCTTCTCAAAGAAGATCTGACAAGAGAAAACATGACCGCCGGATTGGGCGGAAGAGGAAAGATGCCGCAAGGTTATGGTTTGGGCGTGACAGCTGACGAACGGAATTTGAGTCGCCTCATAGTGAAATCTAAAGGGACTAATGCTCAACCGGGGTCGGCTGCAATTGAGGCAACGGGGAGAGGTCTTCATGTATAAACGTCCCGGTTTGATACATCTGGGCCAGATATACAGGCGCTTCACGCACATACGTCGCTTTTTCAAGGCGGTGAAGAATCCTCAAGCAGTGCAAGCTGAAAAGTTGCTCGGCTACATACGCGCCAATGAAAATAGCGCCTTCGGAAAAGCCTTCAACTTCGATAGAATCCGCTCGGTCGAGGACTATCAGCGCTACGTCCCTCCCTGTAAATATGAGGACCTTGAGCCTTATATCGATAGAGTCAGGGCAGGCGCAACTAATCAGCTAACCAGAGAAAATCCCTTCATGTTCGCGACAACAAGCGGCACGACGGCTCTGCCTAAATTCATTCCTATTACTGCCAGCCACATTCGCGATTACACGCACGCTTTTCAGGTGCACAATTATCATTTGATCAAAGATTATCCGCGCGCTGCAGATGGACGTTTTCTTTTGATCACCAGCAATGATGAAGAAGGACGCACCGAATCCGATATTCCATATGGTGCCGTCTCAGGCATGCTCAATCGTCGCCAGCCGGAAGTGATTCGCAAACACTTCGCTACACCTTATGAGTTATGCAAGATCAAAAATGTCGACACTAAGTATTACTTGATGCTGCGCTCAGCACTGGGATTGGATGTCACCGCGCTTATCTGTTGTAATCCGTCCAGTTTGCTTTTGCTTGCCGATCAAATGAGAGAGCATGCAGGCGATCTGGTTGCCGACCTTTTCGACGGGACAGTTAAAAACGCTCATAGGCCGCCCGCTATCTATGGTGACGCCTTCGGCAAATTCTTCATAGCCAATAAAGAACGTGCTCGCCAGCTCGACAAAATCCTCGAGAAAGAGGGCACACTTCTGCCGCGCACTGTTTGGTCTAATCTGGAGATTCTTGTTAGCTGGAAAGGCGGCCCGATGGCTTTCTATCTGGACAAATTACCTGAGTTGTACGGCAATATGCCGGTGCGCGATTTCGGTTATATGGCCAGCGAAGGACGTGGTTCAATACCGATAACAAGCGACGGATCAGGAGGTGTGCTGGCTTTGACCAGTCACTTCTATGAATTTGTCGAAGAAGATGGGCACGATCTGCCCAATCCGAAATTTCTGCTTGCTCACCAGTTGAGAAAAGGTGGTCGCTACTACATTTACTTTACGACGGCGGCAGGACTTTATCGCTATAACATCAATGACTTGATTGAAGTAGTCGACTATCAGGACAATACGCCGGTGATTCGCTTCGTTAGAAAAGGTATGGGCGTTAGTTCTATCACCGGTGAAAAACTTACGGAAGAACAAGTGCTCGTGGCTTTGACGATGGCAAAGACTCAGCTGGGACTTTCCGAAGTCGAGCATTGCACAGTCGAAGTAGAACTGGGCAACCCGCCATTTTATGTCGCATTTGCAGAAGTGAGCAATGACCTGCCTGATTCTGTGAAAAATCAATTCATTCGTATATTTGATGATTCTTTGAAAAATCAAAATCCTGAGTATCAAGACAAACGCGCAACGAAACGGCTCGGGGAGCCGGTGATGCGCACGTTGCCATCAGGGACGTATATGAAACTGAGACAGCAGCGTGTCTCTGAAGGTGCTCCGGAGGCCCAAGTAAAAATACCGCTACTCAGTGCTCACAGCTCCTTCACTGGACAGCTGGCGCAAATTCAAGCACCATAATCGGTGCGTTAAATCGTTCTCTACATAAAGGATAAAGTCAATGACAGGAAAAGCGAAGGTGGCGATCACAGGTGCCTCTGGGCTTGTAGGTAGTCACCTGGCAGAGCACCTCGTGCAAAACGGTTATACGGTGGTGGCAATGTCGCGCAGCGCCACGACGGAAAAGTGTCTGACCTCAATTTCAGGACCAGGCAATTTGACTTTGAAACAAGTCGACGTCAACGATGAAGCGGCGTTAGTAAATGCATTTTCCGGATTCGATGTTGTGGTGCACGCCGCTGGAACAGTCGATCCCTACGGCTCACGCGAATCGATTTTCAAAACCAACGTGGATGGCACGCGAACGGCTCTGGCAGCGGCCAGAAAAGCATCTGTCCAACAATTCATCTTTGTCAGCAGTTTGTCTGTCATTACAGGACAGGGAGATCAATTCGACGTCGATGAATCGGCAGAACTGAAACCGTGCGGTGAATCATATGCTGATTCAAAAGTTGAAGCAGAGCGCTTGACCATGAGTGAACCGGATACTTCTTCATTGAAAGTAACGGCAGTACGCCCCGGCTTCATCTACGGACCTAGAGAGAAAGCCTGGATGCCGCGTTTGATCAATTCAATCGGCACCGGTAAAGCAATGCTTATTGGTGGCGGCGTTAAGGAGACTAATGTTATTTATGTGGGCAATTTAAGCCAGGCCATTGAAAATGCTTTGCTGAATCCAAAAGCGTACGGGCAAGTTTTCAATCTGACAGACGGCGAGCGCATCACTAAAAAGCAACTCTTCGATGCAATTGCAGATGGTCTGGGCCTGCCCAGGGTGACAAAGCAGATTCCAGTTGGTGTTGCTCGTTTTGCCTGCGAAATGATTTCTTCTTTTGCACCATTTTTGCCTGTGGAGAAACAACGTGGGCTGGCGCGTTTTTCCAGAGCTGCTTTTCGATTGGCTGGAGTCAATCAGGGCTTTTCTGTTAAAAAGGCTGAAAGAGATTTGAATTACGTTAATCGCGTTTCTTTTGAAGATGGCATGGCCAAGACCCTTGAGTATTTCAAAGCGGAGCGCACAAATAGGGCTGAGAAAGAGGCGGTGGCTCGCTGATGATGAATGCCAAAGAGTTTGTAATTGACTACATTGGAAGACACAAACATCCAGTCAATGCCTGCTTGCACATTGTCGGTGTGCCGGCTGCCTTTTACGGAATGTTTTTGCTTATCACCGGTCAATTTGCCTGGGGCTCTGCATTGACTGTTGCCGGCTACTTTCTTCAATATTTAGGACATAAAGCGCAGGGCAATGAAGTCGGTGAAGTGACTTTGATAAAACATATTTGGAAGAGGATGAGCACCCCAAGGAATTCGAAAACTACAAATGAGTGAATTAGTAATACAGCCCAAGGAATTGAAGTCACAGTTTAATTTGAGCGGTCGAGGCCCGATTTTAGTTGATGGTGCCACCGGTTACCTTGGTAGCCATTTAGTCGCAGCTCTTGCTGCTTCCGGAGCCGAAATTCGCTGTCTGGTTCATAAGGGTGCCAAGTCCGAAGATATAAATGTTCTCAAAAACCTTGGCGCCAATGTTCATGTAGGCGATCTGATCGGCTCGGACAGCGCTTCAGACCAAGCCTTCAAAGATGCACGAGTGGCTGTTCACTTGATTGGCAGTATTGCACCAAAACGAGGCGTCACTCACGAAGTACTGCATGTTGAAATGACCCGCGCATTCGTTCAAAAGGCAAAAGCCGGCGGCGTGCAACGTGCACTTATGGTCACGGCTCTCGGTACCAGAGCCGACGCACCCAGTTCATATCATTCCAGTAAATGGTTGGCTGAGCGCGAGCTTGTTGAAAGCGGCCTGACAAGCTCGATACTGCGACCGTCACTTTTGATTGGTAGGCAGGTTGGTCGAAGAAACAGCAAATTGGTGGAGCGTCTTCTCAAGGTTATCTCCGAGAAGAAAGCTGTGCCTCTAGTAAACGGTGGTGTCAATAAGCTGCAGCCGCTTTTCATAGGCGACATGGCAATGGCAGCAGTTGCATCAATCGATAAGCTCACCTCTAAAAAGGCGGAAGTGTTGACTACGCCATTGGAACTTGGTGGTTCCGACGTATTGACCATGAATGCGCTTGTAAGAGAGCTGATGGCCGTCCTCGGTGTTGATAAGCCAATAGTAACTTTGCCGTACCCATTGGCTATGGCAGCCGCATCAGTTTGTCAGCTTTTTCAGGATGTCCCGGTGATTTCGTGCGATCAAGTCAAGCTTTCAATGCGCGATAATATCTGCACCGACAATCGCATTGAGGAGCTTTTGGGCACTAAGCCCGTGCCCTTGAGTACTGCTCTTCAGGTTTATGCATCCAAGTAGGATTCAATGGAAGCTCAGCGTGCCTTGAAAATTTTGGTCACCGGCGCCTCCGGTTTTATAGGCACAAGTCTTGTGCCTAAGCTGGTTGCGGCCGGACACCATGTTCGCACGATGGGGCGCAGCAGCTCCATACCGAAAGCATTTCAAGGTCTGGCTCTAGAGCATAAGCGCGGCGATGTGACCAATCCCGAACACGTGCAAGAGGCGGTAGAAGGCTGCGATGTTGTTTATCACTTGGCTGGGCTCGTTTCCTACAAAAAACGCGATCAAAACAGGCAGTATGCCGTCAATGTTCTGGGCACGCGCAATGTCATGGATGCATGTCTGCGCAACAATATAAAACGCGTCATTCATACAAGTTCTGTCGCTGCTATGGGCATACCTGCAGAAGGTCAGCTCGGCGACGAGGAATTTGAATACAACCTGCATGGATTGGGCCTTTCATATTGCGACACAAAGCATGAGGCCGAACTTGAGGTCAACTCTTTTGTCCGGCAAGGTCTGCCTGTGATCACACTCAATCCCGGTATCATATTCGGTGAAGGCGACACTCATCCGCACCACCATGTAATTTTTGGGGCCATGGCCAAAGGCTGGGCAGTGGGCGTACCACCAGGTGGTGTGCCGTTTTCCGATATCAATGATGTTGTTGCAGCTCATGTCAATGCACTGGAGAAAGGACGAACCGGCGAGCGCTATGTCCTAGTCAGTGCAAATTTGACCATGCGCGAAGCCGGTACGATTTTCTCTAAGGTATTTGGAACACGGGCTCCGGTACTGGAAATTCCTGGACCGCTTTTGGTCGGATTGGGCACTATGGTGGAAGCGATTTTTCCACTACTCGGTTTGACTCCGGCTCTCTCCAGGCAAGTGGCCTGGCTTAGCCAGCACAAGATTTTCTTTTCTTCAAAGAAGGCGGAGGAGGAGTTAGATTTCCATGCCACGCCGTTTTCAGAGACAATAAAGAGAACTTCGCCTTATTACTTGGGCAAGACAAAGAACAAAGGCAAAGACAAAACACCAACCGAGGTTAGCGTTTAAAAGCACTAACAGTGGTGGCAGGCGAACCTGCCAACCTACCAACCTAGTTTGGTCTACTTTCTGGTTTCGCCTACAGTGCGCGACTGTGTCTGCACTTGTGTTGTTGTCGTCGGCGACGTAGTCGTCGTTGTGGATGCCGGCACACTCACAGAAGGATCTTGCATTCTGTGCAGAGACAGTTTTTGCTCTTGTACATGCTGATACAAAATACGGTAATACTTTGTGAGCATCTCTGTTTTTGCAGCCTTGTAGCCGGTCAAACACTCGCTGAAGGCTTCATCGTACTTGCCTGTCGATGCTAGAGACTTGATTAAGCTGGCCCGAGCAGGGTCATAGTTCGGATTTACTTTCAAAGCTTCTTTGAAGCAAGCTTCTGCCTCTGCCAACTTGCCCATCTTGGCGTAGGCTTCGCCGAGAGTGTAATTATCGAAAGGAGTGGCCTTTGCCATTCTCTGAATAATCAAAAGCTGGTAGATTGCGTCATGCAATGAACCGTTGCGCATCAAAGCGAATGCCAGGTAGCGGCGAGCCGACACGCTGTCAGGATCGGCCTTTACCGCAGACGCAAGGATGCGAACAGCCAACTCGTAATTGCCTTTGCGCATTTGTTCGTAGCCTTTTTGCAAAAGCTGACCGACAGTATTGCTGACAATGTTTTGCCTGACCGGCTTAGCAGGTGCCGAGGCTGTCGCTTGAGCAACATTAAATGAGATGCCGGAGGCTACGATAATCGCACAGAGGGTAAACATCGCTGTTTTTCTGCCTGACATCAAGTGCACTCCTTGCCGACTCGGAATAGTTGTGAACGTGCGGACGTTCCTTGCCAAATAGTAACACCATGAAAACACTGTGATTCAGTTTTCGCTTACTCCAGGCATATTTTGGCCAACAACCGAATTCGGCTGTTGGCCAAAATATGAAACTATTGTATTTCCAAGAGGTAAATTCGAGGCGACTGGTTTAAGACCCCGTTTTTCTGCTCCACATAACCGTGTCCACCAGATAATGGTGAACGGAAACTGTTGAAAGGCAGACTGCACTGAATTTAGCGTACAAAAAATTCGGCAAAGTAAAGATATAGTCCTGCATTGTCGAACCGAAAAGGTAAAGCAGCCCGAAAAATCCAACGAAGGTCAAGCCATGAGGCGCCAGGTCGAGAATGCGTTTTGTGGCAAAGCGCGGAGACGTTTGCTGTTTTTCTTCAAGTAGAAAAACAATGGCGACGTACTGGATGGCGTGAAAAATGGTTATGGCAAGAAAGCCGCGTGCATAGAATTCGTATGACAGAAAGCCGAACCAGTGAATTGCAAAGTAAATGCACAAAATAAGCAGGCCGGTAGCGTCGTACTCTCTTGATTGATTGAACTTGAGCACTTCGGCGGCAATGCCGGCGGCCAGACCGGCTGCAGCCAGTACCCAGCACACATTCATAATCGGGTCGGGGATATTGAGCGGGATAATGTACTCGGATGCTTTGCCGTGCCAGACCGTATAGAGCAGGTCCCATCTGCCCAAGGTAAAAAGCGGAATGGCTAAATGGTAGGCAGAAAATGAAAGTTTTCGACAAAGTTCAGACTCGCCCTTTGGCCTGCCGAAAAATCTACTGACGCCATATACCTGACGCAGGTAGTGATAGGACTGCCAGACGTTTACGAGGGTAAAAACCTCCAGGAAAAAACCCTGAAGCGTGGCCACTAAAAGAAAGGCAAGACAAATTCCGTACGCAGGCAATCCGAACCAATAGCTCACTTTTTTTTCTGCAATTTTGCGCGAGAGACGCGCATAGGTCGCACAAGTGTGCGGCATACTGACGACAAGGTTCGCCCAGAAAACCCATGGAATTGGCTGTTGTGCCCCGGCTGCTTTTTCACCTAAAAGGATTACAAGGGGGAGGTAAAGAGGCAGCGCTCCCAAAACAACGAAAAAGAGAGTGAAATAAGAATTGCCGCCAAAGTCGATGCGTTTGAGCCAGAGACTGTCAGCTGCCAGAGTTTTTGCGCTTTCCATAGAATTCCCGGTTTCCGGCATTATCAGATCTAATTCTATATCAGCGCCAGCCATCTTTGAAACCCGCCTGCGCCTGCAAGGCTGCTAGATTTAAGGCGCATGGAAAAAGCACCGCAAAACAAAAACGAATTGTCAGCTGCGTACCGATTCGGCGTTTACTTATTCGTCGCAGTTTACTTCTCGATTGCCGTCATCACTCTTCTTCCAAAAAGCCCGTTGCAATCCAGATTGATTGTTCTTGTTGCACCTCTTGCCTCTGCCTTCAATCTGTCTCAAAACTGGAAATTGTTTTCTCCTGATTTGCGCGAAATCAATTTTTGTTCTCATGCTGTGGTCGAATTCGCCGATGGAACCACCAAGTTGTACGAGTTTCCACGGCTCGAACAGATGGGCGCCTTTGAAGCATATCGAAGACAAAAGCTCTGCAAAATATTTCAAGATTCTATGCCCTGGCCGGATTTTTCTGCGTTTTGGCCAGACGTCGGTCGTTTTCTGGCTCGAGCAAATTTTGATCCGACCGGCACTGATTCAAACGCGCCTGTGCAGGTCTCTTTGGCATACAACTGGGTGCCGGTCTGTGACATGGAGCATTATGAGAAACAGGCAGACCTCAAAGAGCCAAACCGGAGTTTTACATTCTTTATTTATAGAGTAAAACCGGAGGATCTTAAGTGACCAGCCGAGATTTGCTCCGCCACCTCGATCGATTTTTCTTTGCGCCTTATTCGCCGTACCCGCTATCGATCTTTCGAATTTTGATCGGACTTCTGATGCTGGACACAGTAGTTCTGCATTTGCTGGACGACTTTTTCCTATACTACGGAGCAAATGCCATCTTGCCTTTATCGTCGGTGGCCTTAAATTGGTGGCGCTTCGATGTAATACTTGATGTGATGGCTTTGCTGCCTGGCGGACCTTATGCAGCAGTTAATTTCTTCATTTTTTTCTGTGTGATTGCCTTTTTCGTCACCGTCGGTCTGTTTACGGCCTACACGGTGCCGATTGCTTTTCTAATGCTTCTTTCGATCCAGCGCCAGTGTCCGTTCAATATAAATGGCGGCGATGCCATGATGCTCCTGGCGCTTTTTCTGCTCAGTTTTTCTCGCAGCGGTGACGCACTTTCATTCGACAATTTGCTGAAGAGCCTGAGAGAAGATTGGCGTCAAGTCGGATTTTCTCCCCAACCATCACCGGCATGGCCGCTCAGAATGCTACAGATGCAATTTTGCCTGGCTTATCTCGATACATTTCTATGGAAATTCACCGGCGCCAAATGGTTGGATGGATCTGCGGTTTATTGGGCAACCAGAATGCACGAATTCATTCGATTTCCCTTACCGTATTTTCTGGACAACCCAATTTCCATGCGCGTATTTTCTTGGGCGGCAATGGCTATTGAATTTTCCATGGCCACATTGATCTGGTTTAGAGAGACACGATACGTTGTTCTCTTGGCGGGACTGTGCCTGCATCTTGGAATTGACCTATTCATCAATCTTCCTGTTTTTGAATGGGTATTTATCTCGATGATGGTGCTCTTTGTTTATCCTCGAGACCTGGCCAAGTTTGCCGCCTGGGTAAGAAGTAAGTTTACGCTCTGGTTCGGCCCGCCGAAGATGCTTACGTTTGACGGACATTGTTTGCTTTGCGTAAGGGCAACAGGCGTGTTGCATCGCCTGGATGTCTTCAGGCGAGTGGAATTTGTAGATTTCACTCTGGAAGAAAACCATAAACGTCTGACAAATTATGACTTTGCGCGAGCAGACACTGAAATGCTACTGGCGACCGATCGAGGCTGGGAAGGCGGTTTTCGGGCCTTCAGGAAAATCGCTGCAAGCCTCCCTTTTCTGTGGGTGCTGCTTCCTTTCCTGCACTTGCCGGGAGCGACTTTTATTGGTGACTCTCTCTATAAGTTGATCGCTCGCAATCGTTATTTGTTGTTGGGGCGATGCGACAACGGATACTGCGACGTTCACTCCGGAGCCACCAGGGCAGGTGGCCCCAAATGACAAGACTTATAGTTTTCTCGACGCTCAGTCTGTTTTTCATCATGGCATTGCTGCCCTTTCGCATGCAGTCCTTGACCGACTACGGGCGTCCTTATAGTGCCGGAGAGAAGGAGTATTACTTCAATTGCCTGGCTGAATTGGAACAGCTCAAGGCTAATTCTGCAGGAGAAGAGAAAGTGCACAGGGCAATGTTGAAGGTTGCGAAGTCACTGGCTGTTTTGCGCAGATATCAATCATCCGATCGAATATATAGCGAAGTCTGGCAAGCCAGGTCGAAATCGTCTGCCGCCTATGACGATACTTTCGTTCAGGCAGTCATGGGACTGGCCTCGCTCCGCAGAGACACAAGCAACATTGCCGCTGCAATTACTTGTTATTCAGTGGCATTTGCTTATGACAAGAAGCACTTGCCTGAAAAGGATGTACGCCTGACCAGAGACAAGACTAATCTGGCGGTCGTACTTATTCTTGCCGGCAAAACGGCAAAGGCTGCCGAAAAGAAAATGTTTTATCAAAAGTCTGCCGCCGGCCTTTTGGCCGAAGCAATTGCCGAGCTGAAGGAAAGACATCCTCATGGCTCCATTCGTGAAGCTAATGCTCGGCAGGACCTTGCCTATGTACTAAAGGACATGGGTGACAAACAAGGATATGAAAAGGAAATGGAATCAGCTGACGGACTCAGGCGAAGTCTGAATTTCGCAACGCTGTGCCGCGAACCGTGAAGGCGGCAGCTCAAGACCGCAGCTCAAGACCGCAGCTTAAGACTGCAGCTTAAGACCGCTGTCTCAGGCGCCTCTGTCTTCTGTGGGTCCACTATTAAAATCTTCGGGCGTCAATTCCGGACGGTCAATGTCCTTAGGAATCGGCACAGGTGTGAGTTCGAGCCGGCGGATGCCGAGGCGCAAATTGTAGAGATAGCGTCTCAGTTTGTCGTCGTTCGTATCGGCAATCAACTCTGCAATCAGTTGGTAGGCCGATTTGAAATCGCGCTGCATGGCTTTGGCTCTGATGATGCCGCATTTCGCCCAGAAAAGTTCGGGATTGAACTTAAGCGCTTCTTTGAAGGCGTCTTCCGCTTGTCCGTAGCTGCCGGCAATCAAATAGACTTCGCCGAAAGTGCACCAGTCGGCTGCACCGGGCGGAGACAAACGTGTCAAGAGGATGAGCTGAGTGAGGGCGTCTTCTGCGGCTCCGTTGCATAAAAGCGCATATGCCAGGCAGCGACGAGCGAGCGGGTCATTGGCATTCTGCTTGACTGCTTCGCGGAAGGTGGTAATCGCGCCTCTGTAATCCGCCTTCCTGAGTTGTTCGTATCCCCTCTTAATGACCGGTGGGACTTCAAGGGTGGCCGGTTTGGCATCTGCCGCGTATACAGGCAAGGAAGTGGCTAATGTGAGAAGCGTCGCCGCGATCCCGCAGATTTTTCCGACCGTCCTCACCCGCAAACTCATAAAACTCTCCTGACTCGACTCAGACCAGATCACTGAAAGTCATCTTAACACCAGTTGTGCTTCCAATCATGTATGAAACACAAGTCTATCTGGGCTTTACATCCAATATTTACTGCCGGCTATATCCGACCAATAACCAACAGGTTGAAATTGCGATGAAATGCGACCGTGAAGATACTGAAATTTTCAAGAAGATTGTTCGCTGTTTTTCTGGTCTTGATTTTTTGTCGATCCAAGATGTTGATTAATCCTGATCAAAATTCCCTTGAGAAGGTCGGCTTCGCGTTTGGTCGGTTTTGTGCGCTGCCATAGCTGTCTGAATTCAGTGAGCACTTGTTGACGATTGAAAGTGCGCGAGAAATTGACTGAATCGGAAATATGTCCGAAAAGGTCAAGGAGCAAGTCATCATATTGGCCCATTGACAGTTCTTGCTCGGCTCCCGGGGCTGATGATTCCTTTTGTGGAAAATCGACACTGCCAGTTGAAAGGCGCGAAATTTCATAACCAATGATGCAGGCAGCTTGAGCCAGGTTCAGTGAAGGCAGCGCTTCGGCTGTAGGAATGGTGACTATGTGGTGGCATCGGTTTAAGTCTTCTTGCCTCAACCCGTCGCGTTCGTCTCCCAGGACGAATGCGACTTTGTTGTTTTGTGCCGATTCTTTCAAAGATGGTGAAATTTCAGACAAAAGACTCGGGTCTACTTTTCGTTGCTTGCCAGAAGTGGTGCCGACGGAAACAGCGACATCTTTGAGCGCGTCTTCCAATGTGTCGAAGACTTTTGCTTGCTTGAGGATATCGAAGGCACCGACTGCCATTTTTCGCGCTTCGGCATCCTTGTAATTCTTAGGCGGATTGACAAGGCGAAGATCGCTCAAATGGAAGTTTTTCATCGCGCGCGCAACCGCACCGATATTGCCGAGATAGACGGGTCTGACTATGACGAAAACAATATTGTTGAAAACGGAGCCGAAAGCGACGCCTTCGCGATCGCTTTCACTCATTGCTCTTTAACTCCTGAACGCGATCGTGCAGCAGTTGTCTGATTTCATCTACTGAAAGGTGACTCAGTTCCTTCACCTGGAGCGGTCGTCCAATGGCGATGCGGATCTGGGCCGGACGTGGAGTTTTTCTCCATTTAGGCCAGGCTTCAAATCCGCCCGCAATGGCAAACGGCACGATCGGGCACTGGGTATCTTTTTGAAGTCTGCCGACGCCGGACTGAAATTCACCTATACTGCCGTCTTTGGTCAATTTTCCTTCAGGGAAAATAAGCACGCTTTCGCCTTTCGACAGGCATACTTCTGCTGCTTTGAGAGCATCGTGCCCTTTACCGCGTTTCAAAGGAATTGCGCCAAGCATAGAGGCCAAATGACCTATCACCGGCCAGTTCATCGCTTCTTCCATGACAAGAAATCGGGTGCGGCGCTCGAAGATAGCGCCTACAATCAGCGGATCGAGCCAGCCCGTATGATTGCCTGCCAGGATCACGGTTTTTCTGCGCCCCCAGTCGCGCGCACCAGATACGGTATCATCGCCGGAATGTGATTTGTCAATTACCTCAAATTTGAAGAAGACTTTCAAAACGGCCCGGGCAAATAATCGGCACAATAAAAAAATCAGATCGTTCCATACGAAAGCCATTAAGACTGCAAAAACCAGAGCTGTTATTGAAAGAACCCTCAAGGCCGGAAGCATAGAAACGGAAGGCAAAATGCGCTCCATATAAATGGCGGCAATCAAAAGTGGCAACAATTGCAGTGATGCTCTCAAACCTAGCGCTCGTCCTCGATATTGACGAGGGAAGATGCTCTGGCAGAGTGTATCGAGAAGCGACTGTGATTTGCTCGCCGAGGCGCCCAGAGCAAATACTCCCAGTTGAGCGACGATAAGATGGTTCGTGGAAGCTGTAACGACTGCGGCGATGGAGCCCACCGCTAAAACAATTGCCAGGCCTTCAGTAAGTTTTGTCAACCCTTCTTTCTTGACGGTATGGATCGCAGCCAGTCCACCTGAAAGAAGACCGAGAGCCAGAGCCGGCAGAAGCTCTGTCATCAGAGGCAAACTGAGACGATGACCTTGCCAGGCGAAAAGTGTCAGGCAAACAAAAAAAGCCAGCGAGAATGTTCCAACTCCGGCGCTGACAAACAGGGTTTTTGTCGCGCGTTTGTGCCGTTTTAAATATTTCAGAAAGGACATTTCTGCAGGTGGGTCTTTGCGACGGAAAGCATTTGCACAGATACTTTCAACCTTGATTCCGGCGAAGTATGCAATGACGTAAAGCACTACCGAAAGGCGCAGGAGCATCCAGGGTGACTCCATGCCGGTGGCCAGCCAAATCAGTGTCGACGACATAATCGCCGCCGCCAAACTCGCCCAGAAAAGGGAATTCAGCCGCACCAGAGGCGCCAGAGTGTTTTCGATTTGATTAGTCGAAGCGGCCAGCTTCACGACTCTTGGTGTCACTTTCAAGCGGCATACATCGAATAGTGTTGATGCAGAACCCAGGGCGGCCATGAGAAGGGCGACAATGAAACATCTTTGAATTTCATCAAGCATCTGCGGCAAGAGCATGGACAGTCCAAGCACGATGCCGGCTCGCATCAAAAGCGATTGATTGAGCAAACGAAATGCATTGAACTTGTCGGCCAACACGCCGGATGGAAAAGAAAAAAGAATTGCCGGCAAGAGCAGGAGGCAAGATGAAAGACCGAGCAATTCTCCTTGCGGTCCAAACAGAATGATAAAAGAGAAAAGACTGAGCATCGACAGTTTGTCGGCTGTCTGAGAAAAGAAATTAGCGGCGACAAAATTGCGCCGGGCGTTTTTTTGTGCCTGCAATTGCCGTTCGAGAGCCTGACCCGTAGCTATTCTGGACTGATTCTCGTCATCGAACGGGAGTGAATCCATGTTCAAAACCGCCACAACCGGGCTTTTGTCCGATTTTGCCTTGCTTGTGCCGCAATTTGAGTCATAGCCGGTAGAACTTAGCAGTTTTCTCCCTCGCTTGTTCATTGCATATCGAACATCTATCTGCCGTGTTGTTGCTGTTTCGTCATGCTGGTCAATCTTACTTTCTTAGTGCCTCCAGTCGTCAAATGAAACAAGAATCAGAGGATTGGGATTTGGGCGCAAAGCTGATATGAGTGCAAAAAAATGACTTCTTGTTAACGGCGGGCGAACATTGCAAGGACGTGAGACAATCAACCTTCTATAGGCTTGCGAGGCTACAAAAATGGCGCCAGTCGCGTCGCGCACCTCAATTTCAGCACTCCTAGCTCTAATCCTGTCCTTATCCCTGTCCACAGCAGCTTCTCAAGCTCAGGACAGCCAACCGGTCATAGATGCGGCCGCTCCGGCAAAAAATGAAATCGTCAATACGGAAACCAAAGCCCCGGTTGCGAAATCAAAAAACAGCTCTGAGTCTTTTGCGCCTGACAATCAGGAAAGTAAAAGCAGATCAAAGGGCAAGGCGGTGAGACGCGGCAATGCCCCCTGTCTTTCCTGGGTGGACACGGAACAACCGGTGCAAGCGGTAATAGTCTGTGTACACGGGTTGGGACTGCACAATGGAACATATGATGCGTTTGGCAAACGCATGTCGAAATTGGGCTATGCCGTCTACGCAATCGACGTGCGCGGCTTTGGCTCGTGGATGGCTGCACAAGGCAGAGAGAAGGTGGACTTCGACGGCTGCATGGATGATGTGAAAGGCACTCTTAAGGTCGTTCACCGAGCCCATCCCGGCTTACCCGTCTTTTTACTGGGCGAGTCAATGGGCGGTGCAATTGCTTTGCGGGCATGTGCACTCTTTCCCGAGTTGGTGGATGGTTTGATTTCTTCAGTACCCGCCGGCGATCGCTTCAAGCAAGGACAGGCAAAACTTTCTGTTGCATTTCATTTGCTTGCTGCTCCAAATCAACCGTTTGATATCGGCACTTCGGTTATCAAGCAGGCGACTGCCAAGCCAGAGCTTAGAGATTCGTGGGGCAACAACCCTTTGTCGAGATTGAAGGTCTCGGCAAACGAGTTGATTCAATTTCAGAATTTTATGAACCAAAACCACAAGTGGGCGGTTTTGATCAAAGATCGTCCCGTGCTTTTTGTGCAGGGTTGCGATGACAAGTTAGTCAGACCGGAAGGCACAGTAGAACTCTTCAACAGATTGGCGACTCGTGACCGGCAGATGGAATTGATCCCTAAAGCAGAGCACCTAATTTTTGAAGAGGCGCAGTTTACTGATCGGGAGGTGGAGATTGTCAACAAGTGGCTACTTTCACATCTCAGCTCGACAAAAATCGCACCGGAAGTTGAAAAGAAGATTGGAGCAAGTGAGTCGGGAGTACAAGGGTCCAGGTAAGCCAAGACTTTTAAAAGTCTGTTTGTGAGGTTATGGCGTTATGTTGCGTAAGAGTTCAAAGTCAATTGGTGCAGTAGCGGCATCAGTATTGTTGACTGGGTTTGTTTTCGGTGTGCTGCAAGCTTCTGCTGTTCCGACTCCAACGGCCAGTCCATATACAAAGTGTATGACGCAAGGAAAAACTTGTTTGACCAAAGGCGATCTGAAGCAGGCAGTTCAACATTTTGAAATTGCAGTCAAAGAAAATCCCGCCAGCTGTGAAGCGCATTATTTGCTCGGGCAGTCATACTGCAAAGTGAAACAATTCGTCAAAGCAAAAGATGCATACAGGCGTGCGATCCGGCTCGGCAAGGGAAATAAAAACGCACAGATGGCCAATCAGGCGATGATGCTATTGCCGAAAAATATCTTGAGTCCGAAAACCGGAGCCGACACCCGCATGATTGCCTCGATGCTCGGATTGTCTCGTGTACGCGGCGCAGATGGTGCTTCAAAGCCCACCGTTATTGATTTCTATGCTTCCTGGTGCCAGCCATGCAAACAGACCAATACCGCTCTCGATAAATTCAAAGAGGCGTACGGCGATCGCGTTTCTTTTATGCGCATCGACGTTGACGATCCCAATAACGAACGCATTATCGATCAATACGAAGTGAGCCCGATTCCCACCTTGGTTTTCCTCAATCCTGAAGGCGAGGTTGTTTCCTTCACTATTGGTTTTGCCGGCGAAAAAGGCATCGATGACAGCATCAAGAAAATCCTCGCGAAGGGCTAGAGCGTGGCTAAACAAACAGCACAAGTCAAGAAAAACGATTATTGGTTGGAGGCAAGGAAGAGTCCGAGAAGCTCGTCGCTTGCCTTCAGCGATGCGGCAAATTTGCCTTATCAGTGCACATTTCACAAGTGCGATATTGCCGGTGTTTCCGTTCTGCGCCTGAGCGCCTGGCCTGAGGGCCAGGACGGTGTGCCTTTTTCTTTCGCGCTCGATATTGAAGCTGAAGAAGACGGAGGCTCAGGCGGCTTTGACACGTCGGAAGACGACGAAGCAATGTCATTTTTCTCCTCGGGCGAAGCCGGCCGATTGGAATGGCAGGAAGCGGAAGAGTCAGAGCTAAACGCGGTCTTTCCTTTTGATTTGAAATTTCAGCGTACGGCCGAAAGTCGTTTTAACTTCATTTTCCATCTTCCGGAAGACACCAGATGCTACGGCTTAGGTGAGCGTCTCTCCGGTCTGAATCGGCGCGGCGCTGTTCATACATTGATGAATACGGATAATCCTCATCACCTTCCATCGATGGACTCGATGTACAAGTCCCTGCCA
>PNLN01000027.1 GCA_013823055.1 Cyanobacteria bacterium DS2.3.42 | reverse complement strand
ATCTGCCAGATCTTTCAGCCTCCCAAGAATAATAATTTTCAGCATCCAGTAAAAGCAGTTAAGATATGAGAAAGGCCTCTGTATTTCCCTTGAAATGGGGTATCTAAGCATTAGGGCTTATGGCATCTGTTTTGGCCCTGACTGGCGAACGGAAAAACTGGCAACAAATGGTGAACGAAACTATCGGCAAAATGGAAGTCGACAAAGAAACCCTGCTGGCTGCGATTAAAGCAGTCAAAGACAAAGGCTTAGACATCAATCCTTTCACCGTCGCCGATGAGGCGAAAGTGGGTGCGCAGGCGATTTACAGCCAGAGCGTGTATATGGAATTGATTGTCAAAGAGCGCGGAAGTCCGCTCGTGGTCAATGTCGACGAAATCGCAGAACTGAATAAAACGATAAAAGGGCTGGAAAGCCGCGTTCGCCAGCTGCAAATTCAAAATGAAGTTTTGACGATGCAACAGCAAACCCAGTACGACCTGGGTCACAAGCTGGGTGTCATCGAAGGTAAGAAGCTGAAGGCCCAGGAGATTGCTGCGCAAGAGGCAGCCAGGGCACTGGCCGGCGACGGCGACATCGATCTGGAAATCGAACGGAAGCAAAGCAGACGGTCGTCAACCGAAACAGGCGAGTCCGGCGTCATCCAGCTTTCAGGAAACAGCTATGTTCCGGAATTGATTGGTCAGTCCCCGGAACCGGTTGCAGCGGCCCGGCAGCCCAGAGAAGACGAAGGCTGGGATACGCCGGATGTGGTCGGGGAAGCCGAATTGCTGGCGGATGTTCACGAGCGCCAGCCAGAAATACCTGATGTCGCCGCATATCATGAACCGGCGGCGGTCATGGAAAGTCTTATGGAGGCGGAATCGGAAGCAAATGCACCGGCCCAGGAGTTGGAAGCCGGAATCCCCACTGCGGTGTTCTTGAGCGCTGTTGAGGACCAAAGCGAGGCCTTCGGTGACAGCTACTCGCAAAAAGTGTTCAATGCCGCACGGTCTGGGCCTTTCGTGGCCAGCGAGTTCAATCCGATGCTAGAGCTATCCTGGAAAGATCTAGAAACCGTCTACCATTTCAGAGCAAAGTCCTTGAAAGATTTTTCAAAGCAGATTCAGCAAAGCCAGCCCGCGCCTCCACCTCCGCCTCCTGCGCCGTCCACGCAAAAGGTGCGCGTGCCTCTAGAGACCAATGGAGACATGGATGAGCGCCACGTCGACGAACTTACCGCTTTGCCATCCGAGACCTTAACCGGAGACAATTGGGAGCGTTTCGAGGATCCGGAGAGGCCGCAATCTTTGGGCGGCGAATCATATATACAGAGTCCCGATGAGACCACCCAGGAACCTGAGGCTCTGAATGTCGAACAAGCCGGTTACCAGCAAGCCGGATTCCAACAAAGCGAGTTTCAACAAGGCGAATTTCAACAAGGCGAATACCAACAAGCAGGATTCCAACAAGGCGAATTTCCGCAAGACGAATACCAACAAGGTGCTCAAGAGGTTGATTATGGACAAGAACCGGCCGCTGGCGGTTTTGATCTCGACTCGATGGACATTTTTGAAGGACTTGACGACTACAGCAATCTGGAAGACATCGAAATTATCCAGGACGTCCAGCTCAATGCCGACGGCAATGCTCCATCAGACGACGAACTGCGCGATTTAATTAAAAATCGCATCAGGCAAGCCAAGGAAGTGGTGGCGGAAGCCCCTCCGGCCGTAGGCGCGAAGGACGAAGGAAAAGGCGGATTGGGCAGTAAGTTTATTGGCGGCAAAGCCAGACCGAAGCCGGGCGAAACCGGACAGGCGCCGGCGGAAGTGCCAATTCCCAGCCCGGGTCAAAGCGCAGCGCCCCCACAAGGAAGCGCCCCACCGCCTCCACCACCCCAGCCGGCGGCCGGTCAATCGGCAGGCGCGCCGGGTTTTGTCCGTCAAGTACCGCCCGAAATTCGCAAAGCCTGCATGCTCCTGGGAGTCAGGCCTGAAGAAATGACCATAGAATCCGTTACGGAAGCATGGAAGAGGCAAATAACCAGTCCTGGTGTGCATCCCGATCAAGGTGGCGACACAGAATCAGCGATTTACCTAAATACTGCCAAGGACACTGTTCTTAGATGGCTGTATGATCAGGCGCCAAAGCTCGGCAAAAAATGGGGTCCAGGTGGTCCCAAGAGCGGTCCTGGCAGCAAGCCCGGACCACCAGGCAAGGGTCCAACACCCGAGAAATAGGCGAACTATTCTTGGGGTCTCAACCCCGGATTGTCGAGCTAACAGACGCTGAGAGGCATCCATGACCAAGCATGTGGTCGCCATAGTTGGGCGACCAAACGTCGGTAAATCAACTTTCTTCAACCGCTGCGTCGGCGCAAAGCACGCCATTGTCGACGACCAACCTGGCGTGACGCGCGATCGCCTCTACCGGGAAACGGAATGGAGCGGGCAGGAATTCGTGCTCGTCGATACGGGCGGCATCCTAACCGAGTCGACTGATGAAATTACTTCACAAGTCTACGACCAGGCGCGAATGGCTGTAGGCGAGGCCGACCTGATTATCTTTATGGTCGACGGCAAGGCCGGACTTAACGGCGCCGACGAGGACGTGGCCAATCTTTTACGCCGCTCTGAAAAACCAATCATTCTTGCCGTCAACAAAATCGATGATCCAAAAGACGCGCCCAACGTGCTTGAGTTTTACTCGCTTGGACTGGGCGAACCTGTCCCGGTTTCGGCAATGCGCGGCTCCGGCGACGTGGGCGATATCCTCGACAAAATCGTCAGATTGCTCAATCCAGATCACGAAGTCGAAAAGAAAAACGGCAAGGTCAAGAAGTCAAAAACCGCACGCCTGGCTGATGCGGAATCTGCTGAAATTAAGAAGAAAGAAGAAGAGGCAAGACTTTCCGAGATCAAAGGCAAGATTGCTATTGCTATCGTCGGCAAGCCTAATGTCGGCAAATCCTCGATAGTCAACGCCGTGATAGGCGAGAAACGTTCAATTGTCGACAGTGTTCCTGGCACCACCCGCGATGCTATTGACACGACCATATTTTACAAAGGTCGCGAACTGACACTCGTCGATACCGCCGGCATAAGACGCAAATCAAAAGTGGATTATGGCGTTGAAGCATTTTCAGTGGTGCGTTCTTTGCGCGCGATATCACGCTCGGAAGTGGTTGTTTTTGTCATGGACGCCACTCAAGACATCTCCGATCAAGATCAAAAGATCGGCGCAAAAATTGACGAAGCCGGGCGTGCATGCGTGGTTGTCGTGAACAAATGGGATTTGATCGAAAACAAAACTTCCAAGCTGATGAATGAATTTACCGAAATGGTAAAGACCGATTTGCGCATGCTTGCCTTTGCATCTGTAGTTTTCACAAGTGCAGAAACCAAACAAAGACTGACTAAAATTCTCGACGTGGCAGAAGCTGCCTATGAGGAAACACAACGGCGCATCTCGACAGGCCTTCTCAATCAAGTCCTGGCAGAAGCAGTGGCTCTGGTTCCACCGCCGTCAGGCAAACGCGGCAAGCGCTTGAAAGTCTATTACGGGACGCAAGTTTCAGTCGGACCGCCTACATTCATTTTGTTCGTCAACGACAGCAAATTGTTGACCAACAGTTATAAAGTGTACTTAGAGCGAAAATTGCGTGAGTCCTTCGGATTCGTCGGCACACCAATCCGCATCGCCACCAGAGATAAGAAGGAGAAATAAATCCTTTGGCGACCTTCCTTTTGATGATTGCAATCGCGTATGTAGCCGGCTCGATTCCTACCGGATATTGGGTGGCGAAGGCGGTAAAAGGCATCGACATCCGCGAGCATGGAAGCAAGTCAACAGGTGCAACTAATGTTCTGCGCTGTGTCGGCAAAGGTCCAGCGCTTTTTGTTTTTCTCTTCGACATTTTCAAAGGCTATGCTCCAGTTGCTGCAGCAGCTTACTTCGACGGCGGCAGGCAAGATTGGTCGCTCTTGGGCATGACGCACGTTTGTGCTCCTCTTTGCGCTTTAGCCGCATTGATCGGGCACAGCAAGTCAATCTTCCTCGGCTTTCAAGGCGGCAAAAGTGCTGCTACCGGACTAGGCACTGTAATTGCGCTGAACAATGCAGTTGGTGCCTTGCTCTTTGCCACATGGCTTCTTGTTTTGGGGGCGACGAAAATTGTTTCCGTTGCATCGATCGTTGCGGTATGGATGTTGCCAGTCTATTTCTTTGTGCTTGGATGTCCGCCGGCCCAAGTGGCTTACGGCGTCATGGCGCTGATCTATGTGACCTTAAGACACAAAGCCAATATTAAAAGATTGATGGAAGGAACCGAGCCAAAAGTAGGTCAGAAAGCGAAGGATGCGGCGTCCGCGGCCGCGGACGAAAAAAAAACGACGGATGAATTGCAGTCTTCGAGAGACTCTCAGTCATCAAAAGAATCTAACGAAACAGAGGACTCAAATCGCTCGCGCGAGAGTCTTCAAAGTTAGGTGCTCTAAATCGCAAATGTGCAACCAAACGAAGCGCAGGGCACACAAAGATTCGCTCCATGCAGAGGAAAGAATGCAGAAAATACTCAAAACCCAAATGAATTGGTTGATGTTCGCAGCGCTGTCAGCTTTGACCGTAGCATCCACGTCGAGTTCAAGCGCCGCTCCAACACACGATCTAAAAAGGGTTTCGACACAGCATTCCAGTAATTTGACACCTGATGAAGCCATCACCATCCGAGTGTACAAGAGCGCCAACAAAGGTGTCGTCAACATCGCATCGAGCGCGGCATCAGAAGATATTTATTACAACCTGGCACCGAAAGAGGGCGCCGGCTCAGGAATCATAATCGCAGAAGACGGGCTTGTTCTGACCAATAATCACGTCGTGGAAGGATTCAAAAATATTCGCGCCACATTGTGGGATGGAACGGTTTTGCCGGCAGCTGTAGTCGGCGTCGACCCTGACAGCGATCTGGCTGTGCTCAAAGTGACGGTTCCGTCCGACAAAAAGCTTTCCCCAATTCCATTCGGCGATTCATCTACTTTAGAAGTAGGTCGCCGCGTATTTGCCATTGGCAACCCGTTTGGACTGGAAAGAACACTCACTCAAGGCATTGTGTCCAGCATGGGACGTACGATGCGTACTGAAAATGGACGATTGATCAAAGGCGTCATTCAAACTGATGCGGCGATCAACCCAGGCAATTCCGGAGGACCGTTGCTCGATACCAGCGGCAAATTGGTCGGCATCACCACAGCAATACTTTCGCGTACAGGACAATCGGCAGGAATTGGTCTGGCCATTCCGGTAAATGTGGCGAAACGTATCGTGCCCGAATTGATTGCCCATCATCGCGTGATCAGACCAGACCTGGGCATTCTTCTCGTTGCCCCACTCGATTCCGGCTTGCGAATTATCAAGCTCGATCCGAAAGGACCAGCCGCACAGGCCGGACTTTCCGGTCCGAAAATCGTTGTCTATCAACAAGGACCATTTACTTTCCGAGCACTTGACGTCAATCAAGCCGACATCATTCAATCTATAGATGACCGAACTGTCCGCACTGTGGACGAATTGTGGACAGTCATCGAGTCAAAAAAACCTGGGCAACTCGTGAACCTCCAGATTTTACGAGGCGGGCGGCCGATGAAAATTCCAGTAAAATTGTCGGTCATAGGTCAAGCCTGACCATTCTGAGGAGAATAAGTTGTCAAGAATACTAGTTATTGACGACGATGCTGCAATCGCTGAACTCGTCAAAATCAACCTGGAACTATTGGGACATCAAGTAACCACCGCTAGCGACGGTCACAAAGGATTGGCGCTTGCGCAACAAAATCGTCCTGATCTAGTTGTTCTTGACGTCATGATGCCTGACCTGGACGGCTTCACTGTCTGCCAGCGACTTCGGCAAAATCCTCAGACGCATCCAATTCCGATCCTGATGCTGACAGCCCTTGGTATGACCAAGGATAAGGTCCAGGGATTCGATTCCGGCGCCGATGACTATTTGGTCAAGCCGTTCGAAATTCCAGAGCTGCAGGTGCGCATCAGAGCCCTGCTCAGACGCTCGGGCGGAGTACCGCAATCAGCAACTTTGCCGGAAATCTTGCATGCAGGTGAAATCACTCTCATCCCGGAGAACCTTCAAGCGAAGGTGAAAGATCGGATGGTCAAACTCACCCCTACTGAATTTGAAATTCTCCATTGCCTGATGCAGCATCACGGTCAGACAGTCTCCACAGGCAAGCTCCTGGAGGAAGTCTGGGGTTATGCACCGGACGACGACGTGGATACAATTCGCGTGCACATCAGGCACCTTAGAACGCGTTTAGAAACGCCGGATCGTAAGTACATCAAAACCGTTTATGGCGGCGGCTATCAATTGATACCGGAAGGTTTTGCCAAAGGCGCCGGCGACTAGATTCGCCCGCTCGCGGCGCATTCAATCTCGAGTGACAGGTCTTGAAGAGGAACTCTTCATGCATGACGAAAAATGCGCATTTTTCGTCATGAAAGCACAATCCGAAATACCCACAGGCTGGCGTTTGTGTATTTTGATTGACGAATGCAAAGATACACAAAAGACGAAAACGCTCACAGGCGCAGATTTAAGACATTTGCCTAAATGACGAAAAATGCTCGCTTTTCGTCATTTAGGCAAGATATACAATTGAGATACAACCGACAACACCGCGAAAACAAACGCGCGCTCGATTTTGCGCGCTTGCGGCGAGATTCAAATTGCTTAAGGCACAGGCGCGATTGTAGTGGTATCACGGGTGATGGTACGCATCATTGTAAAAACTAGATGCGGATTATGAGACAGCGACACCACATTGCAACCAAGTCTCATTACAACCAACCACCTGGCAACTAGCTTTAACGCACCGATGTCAGGCGCTCGTTTTTCCCGCCAGTGGCGGCTTTAGAAGATCAGGGATGGACCACTTCGCGCAGGTTCCTATAACCTTTTTAGGTTAAGACAATACGTGTCGGGTAGACATTCTTGAAATCCAGCTTTTACAATGGCACCTGCCATTGATAACTTTGCAAAACTCTCATAGATATTGGGATTTGCGCCGAGCGACTAACAGATGCAAATAAGCCAACGTAAAGTCGCCGTTATCTAAAGGTTCCTGGAAACTAAGGAGAAGTAGCTTGCTATTCAACAGTCTGCAATACCTGGTGTTCCTACCAACAGTATTTCTTCTGTTCTGGTTGACGCCCCACAGATTCCGCGTGCCACTACTACTGGTGGCTAGCTATGTCTTCTATATGTCATGGCGTCCGATATACGGCATCCTTATATTCGGATTGACGCTGGCAAACTTCCTTCTGGTTCCATTCATCGAGAAAGCAACCGTCAACAAGAAGCTCATACTGGGCATCACCGTTGCGGTCAACCTGGTCGTACTAGGCATCTTTAAGTATGCCTACTTCACCATGGATGCTGTCAAAACAGGACTTGGCTTCGCCGGCATCGACTGGAAAGAACCCCACCTGCACATCATTCTTCCGCTGGGTATTTCGTTCTTCGTATTTGAATTCATTCACTACGCAGTCGAAGTTTATCGCGGCAAACCAGTCGTCAAAAACTTCCTCGACTTCGCCCTTTTCCCGTCGTTTTTCCCAACCCAAATCGCCGGTCCTATCAAGCGCTATCAAGACTTCGTCCCGCAGCTGCACATTCCCGTCAAATTTAAATGGGAATACGTCGACGAAGGCATGCAACTTATATTGATGGGATTGGCCAAGAAAGTTCTCATCGCCGACAACCTGGCACTGGTTGTACAAGCGGGCTTTGCTCACCCAGAGCAATTCTCATCCTTAGATATGTGGATGATCACCTACGCTTTCGCCTTCCAAATCTTCTTCGATTTTGCAGGCTACACCGACATTGCCCGAGGCTCATCTCTCTTGTTCGGCTACAAAGTGCCGATCAACTTCAATCTGCCTTACATCGCCTCCAACGTTGCCGATTTCTGGCGCCGTTGGCACATCAGCCTTTCCACATGGCTGCGTGATTACCTCTTCATTCCACTGGGTGGATCTAGAGGCGGCAAGTGGCTCACTTATCGCAACTTGTTCATCACCATGGCACTGGGCGGTCTGTGGCACGGAGCCGCATTCCACTACCTGGCATGGGGCGCATATCAAGGTCTGGTTTTGATCCTGCATCGTGAATACGAAGCAGCAATGCAAAAGATAGGCGTTCACGAAAAGCTGCTGAAATCCAAGGTTTATCACTGGGCATCAGTCGTCTTCACCTTCCATGTCGTTTGCATCGGCTGGGTTTTCTTCCGCGCCGACGACATGAAGATTGCCGGACAAGTGCTCAGCAAACTGTTCGAAGCACCGACTGCGCTGCTTCACTTCAGTGCAGCTCAACTGGCAGTTTTGCAAATCAGAGATCCGATCATCTTCCCGGCACTCGTGCTTATCTTGCCTGTACTGATGGCTTCGACCTTTATCATCAACTGGCTGAACGACAAGAAGTTCTACCAGAGCCCGCCCTGGGCAGTGCAAGTCACTGTCATGGTCGCCTTGATGTGCTTGCTCACCATCTTCACGCCGGACAGCTCGCCCAGATTCATCTATTTCCAATTCTAAAGTCTAATTTCAGTTCTACAGCCTGAAGCTATAGAACAGAGCCGGACAAAGGCAAACGGAATGAGTTAATGGGTATCTTGAGAAGCAAATTCTTCATATCGGTCGTGCTGTTTGCAGCAGTCTCTTCGCTTTTCGCGATGACAAGACTGGGCAACATCGCTCCCACTGACTTTCCAATTCGCACTTGGACAGGTTGGGCTGTGGACGATTTTCTCTCCGACAAACAAGGACGCCCGCAAGTTGTATTCATGGGCTCCTCGCTTGTTCTCGTGCCTGTTGCCGGTGTTGATGCGGATTATTTGAAACATCCGATCGATGGTTCGCGCCACCATCAGTCTCAGTATTTTGAAGATCAATTCAAACGCAAGTCCGGCATGCAGGTGAAAACCTTCAATTTCGGACTGCCTGGCGAAATGCCGTCTGACGCTTACCTGATCACGAAGTTTCTCCTCAAAGGGGAAAAACGCCCTGATGTGATCGTATACGGCGTCGGTCCTCGCGATTTCATGGATAGTCTTTTGCCCAGCCCTGCGGCAACCGATCCCTATCAATATTTGAGTCGCTTCGGCGACGTCACATCGCATCGCCACTTGATTGCGCCGGAATGGGATCAACGCCTCAATTTCGAGCTCGCTCAATTTGTTTATCCATACGGTCACAAGTTTGATATGAGCGTGACCAGCGAACGCACTATCGCCTCCATCCTCAACAAGCTACTGCCAGCCCCCAAGACGGACAAACCTTTCACGATTACAGATCGCAGAACTCTTTTCCCCTATTACAAACAAATGGAGATTGCGTCGAACGAGGCTTTCTTCCGCCCGACGACTCCCGAAACTCGTACCTTCGACAACGCCAACCTCAATGAGTATAAGAAGCGCTATGCGCGTCTCAATTGGCGCACATTCACTCACCAAATGAAGTTTTTAGCCGACTTGATGAACACGGCACGCGAGCGCGGCACCCAAGTGATCTTGATTTCTATGCCAATCACCGACGTAAACCGCGTCCTTTTGGAGAAAGGCACCTGGGATTCATACAAGAAAAGCCTCAAGGTTCTGGCGCAATCAAAAGATGCGACCTTTATCGATCTTGGCGATTCGAAACAGTTTGCAATTAGCGATTTCATGGACACCGTGCACTTGCATTCAGGCGGCGGCATGAAACTGCTTGATATTGTCGCTGCGCAAGCAGCCAAAGACAGACGTGTAATGTCGGCGCTCGATGCAACGAACAGCTCCATTGCAGGATTGAAGGGAGGTCAGCTATGACGGCTGCTCCGCAAGAAAGAACGGAGCGCAGGGCTTATGTGAGCCCGGACCTCGTGATTAAGGCGGCAATGGATCCGACCATACCAAAACGCCGCGCCACCGACAAAATTCCGCTACTCGAGCCTCGCAGAAGTGGTATGAGAGCCGCTGCCACATGGGCGATACTGATTTTCTGCCTGGGCAATTTCGCACTTTCCTTCTACAACCCGATTGAATTCGATCCCTACAAATACCTCTACAAAGGTTGGACGTGGTGGGGCTTCGACGAAATGAAGAAGACCAATTTTGTCCACAACGTTGCTCTACTCGGCTCTTCCTTGATGGTCAGTGCAGTTGCCGGCGTTGACGCCAATTACCTAAACAAGACCCTCGACCTCTCTCAATACCATCGAGCCAAATATCTGGACGACAATTTGATCACCAGATTTGGTGGCGATTTCAGATCTTTGAACCTGTCCATTCCAGGACAGATGCCTTCCGACGCATACATGACACTGAAGGCAATGGTAGCGACGGCCAACCGTCCAGACATCGTTGTCTATGGAATTGCGCCTAGAGACTTCATTGACAGCACCATGTCCAGCGCGGCAGACACTGAAGCGTTTCGTTTCCTGAGACGCATCGTCAATATCGACGATGTCGCCAGCCATGTTTTTAGAACACCAATCGCCCGCCTCGAATGGTTTATCAACCGGACCTTCTACATAAGCCAGCACGCTGCTGATTTCCAGCTTCTCTTCAAGGAAACCACGGAAAAGGTTGTTGGCGAAATAGTGCCTTGCCCGCCAGCTACCACGCGATTTACATGGTGGGACCGCATTAAGCTCCTGCCCTCCTACTTGCCGGGCGAGATTCGCCCTCAGGCAGTTATGACCGGTCCTATCAGTGAGGCAGCCGCCCGCAAGCGCTGGATCAACAACGCACCGGAATACCTCGAGCGCTACAAGCACCCGGACAAACATGTCTATCAAACACAGTTCTATTTCCTTCAAGAAATCGCGAAATTCTGCAAGAAAGAGAGAATTGAGTTGGTGTTAGTCAACATGCCGCTCACGTCCTACAATATCCACCTGCTCGGACCGCCGCGCTACATGTCGTTTGTCGGCGACCTTCATGTATTTGCATTGAAGAACAACGTCGCATTTTATGACATGTGCACACCGTCCAATTATTCACAGCAAGATTTCCACGATTCAGTTCACTTGAATGCCTATGGCGGCAGGAAATTTTTCGATCAGCTAGTCAATATCATTTCGCTGTCCGGACGTACACGCCAGGCATTTACGCTTTCAGGTAAGGACCTGGAAAGACATCAGGCTGTTGCCAACACTAAGACACCTCTGTATCAGTAATGGGAGTCAGAAATCCTATGACTGATCGCCCAATGACAGAATTGCAAACGCCGGGAAATACTGCAGAGCAACCTAAGGGTCCATCCAACCGCAAGAGTCTTGCTTGCGGTTTTGGAGTCGCTGTGCTGACATTTGCTCTGATCAATTTGCTGGCAATTGGAACCCTTTCAGAGCGTGCATCCGGTCTCACAAGAGACGCGCTCACCCAACGGTCGGAGGAATCCAGCCAGGAAGGTTCCTGGTCTTTTTGGATTGCCCGCAATTATTTGATGAAAGAGAAAGCACCACCTGTGGTGATGTTCGGCAGCTCCTTAATCGGCTCGGCAACATTTTCAGCCGACACCCAAACGGTAAAGAATTTTCGAGACTGCGTTATCGATCGACGTGCTGCCACCCTGGAAAAGGACCTCAAACAAAGGCTCGGCGCCCGCACTGAAGTGTTCAACGCTTCGATTCCAGGTTCAATGGCGTCTGATGCGTTCTTCCTATCCAACGCACTCTTCAAACCTGACAACAAACCGCAGCTCGTTATCATCGGCGTCAATCCACGCGATTTTATCGACAACACAGTCACTGCACCGGCTGACACGGAGCCGTTCCAATTCTTCTCCCGCTATGTCAATCTCGGCAATCTATCCAAGGCCGCCTTCAGCGACCCATTTGCATACCTGGATTGGACGTTTCATCAATATGTTCCGCTCAAACGAATGAATTCAAAATTGTCCGAAGTGGCAATGCAGCTTTCACGAATCGGGCAAAAACCGGGCGACGGACATCCGCGCACATTGGTCTCTCACCTGAATACAAAACGTTCCATCATGCAGGTCTTCATGGGCGGCGGAATGGACATTCGCAAGGGCGAGTGGCTGATTCCTTATCCTATGCCTTATGGATTCCAGGACAACATGCCTGAATACATGCGCCGCTATAAAAACCCAAAACCAGCGCTCTATGCTCAAGAAAAGAAATTCTTCAATGCTTTCCTTGCAAAACTCAAGAACGAAAATATCAAAGTTCTTGTTGTAAACATGCCCGCCACATACCCAAATCGCTCACTACTTCCTGATTCGTTCTGGCATGAATTCAAGACTTACCTGAGCTCCTCCTGCACCAAATACGGTGCAGACTACATGGACCTCTCCGACGACTTCAGATTCATAACCACCGATTATCTCGACACCGTGCACCTCAATGCCAACGGTGGCACCAGGCTTTTCAATCTCATTGCCGCAAAAATCGGAGCCTCACCAACGCTCTCCGCCGCCGCAATACCGCAGCAGCTGCCGCCCGAGCTGCGCACGAATATACAAACCAGCTCAACGAACAATAGCTGGAGGTAACAGATTTGCCGGAGACACAAACCAACCTTATGGTAGTCAGCTTAACAATTCGGCATTAGGTCTCAGGTCGCCTCAATCGCATTTATGCGGTCGAAGTGCCTGGTTTAGAAAGGAAGCCCCGCAGTTCACTGTGGGGCTTTCCTTTAATGCAAGTTTTTTTGACGGGTATGCTTGCCTTTCGATTCCGACATATCAGTGTGGCAATTCCCACCCTTCCCCTTTACATAAGAAGAGAGTTCACTTTCCAATCACGCCCGGATCCATATAATCGCAGGAGCGGGTGTCGCGTGTGCGTTGAGCGCCGCGCATTGAAGATTGAGCGCCAGGTATTGAGCGCTGGGCATTGAGCACTGGGCATCGAGCGTTGGAGGATACATCCATGGAAGGCATTCTTGCTGTTGCGGGCTTCTGGATAGTCATGCTTGCAATTGTGATGAAAAAACCTCTCATGACCTATCTCGAGACCAAGAAGGCAAAGGGTGTTTCAGACCTTGATGCAAACTTCATCGAGCGCGTGCAAAATCTCGAAGGCTCCGTAGTGACGATGGGCAAAGACATCCAGGAGATGAAAGATACCAGCGAATTCGCGCACAAACTGATGATCGACAGCGCGCAGCAAATTGCCGAAGCGCACAAACTCCTCACACAAAATGCCCATGAACTCGCGCAGGCGCAAAAACTTCTATCTACCGCAAAGCACGAAGCTGGCACAACAAAGGTCACCGTCATCGCGCCACCAAAAGAAGAACCAAAACTTTTGAGCACATCCGCGCCGATGGTTAACGAACTCGGCAAAATAATTGACGAAAGCACCGTCCGATTCGAGCGCGTCTTACCGGCACCAATCGAGCGTGTCTGGCAATACCTCACATCATCCGAATGCCTGCCGGAGTGGCTTGCGGAAGGAAATATCGACCAGCGCTTCGGCGGAAAAGTAAAACTCAAGTTTGACGTCGAAGCGGTTCCCGAGCGCGCCGGTCAGGGTGAGGTCATTGAAGGTGCGGTTACATTCATCGATCCATTAAGGGCTCTGGCGTATTCATGGGGCGCACCAGGCAGCGATGCAGTGACGAATGTATCCATGCAGGTATCGACGGTAGGCGAGCAGACATCGTTTGTTCTCACGCACAGTCAATTGCCGGCAGAAGCTATGGCAGAGGTCATGGCCGGGTGGCATGCCCACCTCGACGTGCTGAAAGCAAGACTGGGTTCCGTAGCGCCGCCGGATTTCCGCAAGCGCTTCAAAGAAGTCCTGCAAACATACGTCGCCATTGTTGCCACCACCATCGTTGTTTCGAATGTAGCAATTCAGTCTGCGTCTGCATCTTCACTGAGTTCCGACACGTACGCAACATTGAAAACGGAGAGGTCGCACGCTGCGGCTAAGTACGATGCCATAGCGCGAGATGCGGACGATTTGAAGAAACGAATCGCGGAATTGAAACGCGACACCTCGCAGGAAGCGGAGAACGCGCGCAGCAGTTTGGAGCGAAAACTTGACGATGAAAGTCGCGATCTCAAAGACCTGGAGCTGACAATCATTGATTTAGACAACGCGATGCGTTAACATCTCCGTTTGTTTTGTAACAACTAACTTTATCGACCAGCAGAAAAGTATTGACAGACGGTTTTGCTTAGACAACACTGAACGTATGCATATACACGTCACATTCGGACCACCCCCTACCCCGCGACCTCGCATCACGGGTTAGTCTTTGCGTTCCGATGCGACAAGACACGACCTCGTGAGTTACGGGGTCGCTTTTGCAAGAACATTTTTTTCCATACAATTCTTCCGCGCAGAGGTTTCACATTATGCGATGGTCACAGCTTTTCATTCCGACATTGAAAGAAGATCCGGCTGCTGCTGAGACAGCCAGTCATAAGTTGCTAATGCGAGCAGGTTATATACGCCCGCTAGGCTCCGGTATTTACAGCCTTTTGCCGCTCGCGCAGAAGGTGCGGCTCAAGGTCATAAACATCATAAGAGAAGAAATGAATGCAATTGGTGGGCAAGAATTTGTCTTGCCGGCATTGCATCCGACCGAACTCTGGGAAGAATCGGGAAGACTTGGCACTATGGGCGATATCATGTTCCGTCTCAAGGATCGCAAAGGAGCGGAACTTGTGCTGGGCGTTACGCACGAAGAGATCTTCACGTCAATAGCCCGCAATGCGCTGAGCTCTTACAGGCAAGTTCCGCAAATTTGGTATCAGTTTCAAACCAAATTCCGCGATGAGCTTCGTCCGAAATCAGGTTTGCTACGAGTAAGAGAGTTCACCATGAAAGACTCTTATTCATTCGACGTTGATGCCGAGGGGCTCGATAAGAGCTTTGACCTGCACAAAGCGGCGTACGAGCGGATATTCACGCGCGCCGGTCTGGATTTTGTCGCGGTGGAAGCAAGCTCGGGCGCAATGGGGGGAAGTGCATCGACAGAATTCATGGTTCTCACAGACGCAGGTGAAGACCTGGTCGTTCTCTGTAGAGGCTGCGGTTATGCGGCAAACGTTGAGAAGGCAGTTGCTGCGTTCGAAACAATCGAAAGTAAAAATGCACATGCATCGCTCGAAAAGTTTCCAACTCCAGGGTTGAAAACGGTCGAACAATTGGCAAATTTCGCTGACTTCGCTGCTACGAAAAACCAGATTAAGACCCTTGTTTACGCTGCCGACGATGAGTTGGTTCTAGTTCTACTTCGTGGTGATCACGAATTGAATACAACAAAGCTCACAGATTTTCTGGGAGCGGAAAACGTGCGCGCAGCAGAAGACCAGGAAATATTCTCAGCGATGGGAGCGCATGCAGGCTCGCTTGGAGGAGTTGGTGTAAAAACATCAAACGGCGGCAAAATCAAAAAAGTGTTTCTCGACAACGCTTTAAAAGGTCGCAGCAACATGGTCACCGGTGCCAATGACGACGACTTTCACTACAAAGGAGTGAGCATCGAGCGCGACATCGAAGCTTCTGCATGGGGTGACTTCCGCGGTGTAAAAACAGGAGACATGTGCATCAAATGCGGTGGCGCATTGGCGGTGGAAAAGTCACTCGAGATTGGACACATTTTCAAACTCGGCACACGGTATTCGACCACGATGAATGCTCACGTGCTTATTGCATCCGGTGAGAAGACACCAATCATGATGGGCAGTTACGGCATCGGTGTCGAGCGGCTGATGGCTGCGGCTGTGGAGCGCAGCCATGACAAGAAAGGAATCATCTGGCCAAAGTCGCTTGCACCATACGATGTAATCGTCAATGTCATCAACAGCGCCGAAGAAGAAGCGCTCGCGGCGGGTGAAAAACTCTACGCGGAGCTTCGGGCGGCGGGTATTGAGGTGCTGTTGGATGACAGAGCCGAGCGCCCGGGCTTCAAATTTGCCGACAACGATCTGATTGGTATTCCCCTTCGAGTCAATATCGGCAAGAAGTTGAAGGACGGCATTGTAGAGCTTGTTGAACGCGCGACAGGCGAGAATAAGGACGTCCCGATTCATAATCTGGTCGACGTCTTCAAACAGAACGTAACGGGCGCCCTCTAGCCGGTAGCAAAGAGAAGATATATATGCGATATAATGACCCAACCGAGCGTCCTAGACAGCCGCCTTGTTCGCGCCATGTCGCCTATTGTCGACTGTCGAAACACCGTCTGCACCTTCAAAAAGAGAAAGACAATGCAAAGAATAACCAAATCGACTTTCCTGGCAATCAGTCTCGCGGCAACGTTTTCCCTGACATTTGCCTTTGATGTTCAGGCGCAAACGCAGGATGCTCAACCAGTCGGACAGACCAGCATGACCCTCTACCAGGTGATTACGGACAATTCCGGTCAGCAATTCGTCGTCACCAAAGCTGGTCCCAAAATCCCTCTTCCCGGCGCAGGACTGCCACCCGGCACGCAGCAAGTAGCTATTTATCGCGACCAGGCTAACAACTACTGGTACACAGACCGCAATAACAGCCCGGTCGAAGTGACAGCCGCGCAGTTACAGGGCTATCTCAATCGCCTGTACGCATCTCATCAAGAGCCTCAACAGCAACAGCAGCAGCAGCAACCGCAGCAAGTCACCAACAACTACAATTCAGGATCTTCCAGCGGCTCAAGCGGCATGGGCATGCTGGGAACAAGTATGGCGGCAGCCGGTGGAGCTATGGCGGGCGCTGCAATTTCCAACTCCATGTACAACAACAATGACTACTATCACGGCGTGCCATACGGCGTTCCGATGTACCGCAATGCATCAAACAACCAGGCCTACTACAGGAACGCTAGCGGAAACAATGTTTATGTCAACAACAGCGAGAAAAACGCTGCTGTAATGAACCAGTGGAACCAGCAAGGTGACTGGCAAAACAAAAACCAATGGGCAAATCAAGCCAATGGACAGCGGGCAGGAAACTTCCAACAGGGCAATGCTACTAACCAGCAGGAAGCCGCAGCCGCTCATGGACTGCGCAATCGCAACCAGAGTCAGCAAGGAGCCGCTGGCTTTGCCGGCGGAGCGCAAGGACAAGAAAGTGGACGCTTTGGCGGTAGATTTGGCAATCAGGGTGCGTCCGGCGGACAAGCTGCTGCTGGTGCGGCATTGAACCAAGGCGGCGAAGCCGGACGTTTCGGCGGTGCTGCAGGTGAAGGCGGACGCTTCGGCGGTGCTGCTGAAGGCGGTCGTTTCGGCGGCGGTGAAGCTGGACGATTTGGCGGTGGAGCTGCTGAAGGCGGACGCTTCGGCGGCAGACGCAGAGGGCGTTAAGCCTCTTCAAATCACAATTTTAGTTGATTGCGATCATTTCAAAGGCGGGTGTTTACTCAAATACTTAGCAGCGCCATCGCTTAGCAAGTCTCTGTGCATGCGCCATTCGTCCTTGAAAAAAGCAACAGCAATCTTTTTGTCCAATATGTGGGTTCCAACCAGGTTTAATCCGTCTGCCTCTTCAGAGAGCCCTTCGCAATAGAAAAGACGCGCGCCCTCGCGTTTCTGTTTAAGCAATTTCGAAAAATACTGCATCGTAGAATTGCGTTCGCGCGGCATATGCCCGCTCACGACAACTACATTTAGTTGGTCCCACTTCTCCGGGCCAAGCTCCTTGCGCCACTGCTTCACTTGGGTATTTATTGCCATTAGCTGATCGGCAATTCCGTCATCGACATTTTGCATTACCAATTTTTCCGAACTCCGGCAGAAGCCTGTCAGCGCCTCAGAGGAGATCCTCTTCTCTTTGCTAGTTGTGGACAGCATCGTTAAAGCCATGTTTATCAATTGTTTCTGGCGATCAAGCAGTTCGCCTTTCAATCCACAATTGTCCAGTGAAGCTAGCGCTTTCTTTGAAAGAGACTCCAACTCGCGCACCTGCTGCAACTTCACCTCACTGAGTATCTGATCGGTGTCCAACACAAGGACAACAAATGAAGCAAGAACAATGTGGTCGACCGACTTAAGGAGCGTATATTTATCCGAAATGACCTGCGTCGTTTCCTTTCGTGGTCCGTCATTCAATATCAGAAAGTCATTGACCGCGACAATGATTGGTTGAGACTTTTTGATGGTGCGGGTCCTCGTCTCACCATAAATCTGCCGGAATTTGTCATTCACTTCTTGCAATTGCGGCTGCATTTTAATTTTGACACCACTTGCGGTGCCTGGAAGATCTTCGACCGGTGTATCTTTAGCACAAGAAGGCAAACACAAATGCCAGGAAGAAAACTGGCACAGAATCAGCATGGGCAACAGCGCACTGGGAACAATTTTTCTCATCTCTACCTTCGTCGAACAAATGCAACGGACCGAACCGCCAAGATTGTTGCACTTTTAAAGACAAATTTCTACTTCAATGGAGCGGCGCAAACAATTCTGGGTCTACGACAGTTTCTCGCGATCCATTCTGAATCTTGACCCCTCGCAGCTCTTTTTTTAGCATCGCCTTATCACCAGGCTTTAGAGAGCTGCTGCGAAAAATGACTGTTCGCAACACCGGCATTCCTCGCAGTTTCCTCAGTCCATCAACTGTAATCCTTGTGTCGGTGATATCAAGCCACATAAGTCGTTTATACCCACGCAGCGTATCAATGCAATTATCCGTGAGGTTGTTGCGTCGCAAGACAAGCGAATGCAAATTTTCGAATCGGGGAAATCTCATCACAGTCTTATCTTTCAATTGAGTGCCGGTAAGATCGAGATGCTTTAAATTCTTGAGCGGGTAGAGACGCTCAGCCACAGCATCCCCAAGCGTAATACGCGATAAATTCAGGTGATTCAATGCGGGCATATTTCGCAGCACCGCGAGCCCCTTTTCCGACACTAGCGTGTCGCTGATATTCAATCTGCACAACTTAGTCAAATGGCTCAAGGACTTGATTCCTTCGTCGGTGAGATCAATTCCTTGCAAGTTGAGCATTTTCAAGTCTCGCTGAGTGCACAAATCAGCTACAGCTTTATCTCCAATTTCAAGATCTCTGCAAGTCAAATTGCGCACGATCGTAGGGGGTAGCTGTCGAATGAATTTGGAATTCTGACTGCCGTTGTAGTTTAGATGTAAGCGGAGAAAGCATCCAGCAGGCACCTTAACCACTCCAGTAGCCGAATTTCCCTTGCTGTATACATCATCGTTGTCCGGATCATCATCCGGGCGAACAAGGCTGTATTGGCCAATCGACTGGTTAGGAAAACGAATAACTGTCGCACCGCCTGCATAGGCAGACGGAACAGCGACGAAGATAGCTAGCAATGCAAAGAACAGGGATGCAACGAATACAGCGAGCAAAGGCGCGACCGGCGCAGGGAAAGACGCCGCAGGCGCGAGGGCGGCATGATTCTGTCTGATTATCAGCTTCATTTCCGCCCCAGCGCCGGTAACTGCCACTAGAACTACCATACAACACGTGCCATTCAGGGCATCACCCCGGTCGAAGAAAAGTCCGGGAGGCGGGTATATAGCAACTGTTCGAAGGCCTTTTGCTCACGAAAGGCAAACTCCGACTCGGGGCCCAATGACGCCGAACGACGAACCGAACAAAGAGGGGATGGATTCATGGCGCGAGGAGGTAACACTCAACGCGGAGGATCCGATCGGCTCAGTTTCTGGTTCTCACCTTTCAATCGGCAGCCTCGTGGAAGGAAAATATCGCCTCATGGAAGGCCTTGGAGAAGGCGGCATGGGTGTAGTTTACAAAGTCGAGCAAGTGCTGCTTAATCGGCACATGGCTTTGAAAACACTAACCGGCAGCGAGTTTTCGGAGTCCTCGATCAGACGTTTTCAGTCAGAAGCAAAATTGTTGGCCAAACTCGACCATCCGGGGCTGGTAAAGGTCCAAGATTTCGGATTTATCGACAACGTTAAACCATTCCTGGTCATGGATTTCGTGCAGGGTCGAACCCTGTCGTCCGTTCTCAAAACCTCGGGCGTGATGGAGCTTGATGTTGCCATAAAAATCTTTGTAGAACTTTGCTTTGCGCTCGGCTATGCACATAGTAAAAACATCGTACACCGCGATATCAAGCCGAGCAACATCATGCTCACAACACCAGGGCTCGACTCGGAAAACGAGCACGTCAAAGTGCTCGACTTTGGTATTGCAAAACTTTTGCACCGCGGTTTAAACGAAACGGATTCATTAACGCGTACCGGCGAAATCTTCGGAAGCCCTTTCTACATGAGCCCTGAGCAGTGCGCCGGAAAACCGGTCGACCACCGCTCAGACATCTATTCCATGGGCTGTGTAATGTTTGAAGTGCTCACAGGGGCGCCGCCATTTTCAGGTGAAACATCGATTGCGACAATCATGATGCATCAGTCAAAGAAGCCACTTACATTGAAAGAAGCTTCGATGGGCAGAGACTATCCACCCGAGATAGAAAATCTGGTGGCAAGCATGCTGGCGAAAGAGCCTGACGACAGAATTCAGAGCTTGCTCGACGTAGCGCAGCTTCTCATTGGTGTTCAAAAGGGTTTGTCCGGCGGTGTGATTCTAAACAAAACAGTAAGCGTCCCTAATCAACTGGAGCAAAAAAGACAGACTCAGCACAACAAGATCATCGGCTATGCAATATGCGTACTGCTAGTCGGCGTCCTCATCATGCTCGGACTGATTTATTACAATCAGCAGCAAAATCTGACGATCCGCTCCATTGAAAATACTCCCGATTTGCCCACAGGAAAATGGAGCACCCTATCTGAGGACAAGCTAACCAAAACTTTCAGCTTTCCAAAAGACTTTTCGCTGGGGAGGTTAGGATATGGAAACCGTGTCTTAACTAAGGTGAAGGCACAGGGCGATGTGACAGTGCCGTCAACGGGTACTTTGGCATTCGTTCCTAACAATTTGTTTCTTACACATCCCCAGTTTATGAAAAACTTTCGCGCCGATGATCTAACTGAAATCGACTTCAAAGAAACT
>PNLN01000029.1 GCA_013823055.1 Cyanobacteria bacterium DS2.3.42 | reverse complement strand
GCATTCGGCAAAGCTTGCTGGGGCGCACCGGCAATTTGCTCGAGCATGTCGTTGAAGTTAATGGCCATGTCGGCCATGTTTTTGTTGTTGAGCGGAACAGGCTTGTGCTTCGGGTTTTCTTGGTCGAAGTTATTTTGATAACCTTTGTTGCCTGTGTTGCTGCCTTCCTTGTTTTTCTTGCGTTGCTTTTTCAGCTCGATCTGCAGCTTGTAGTCTTTGAACTTTGTTCTGTCCGGAGCCGGCTTAGATTCGTGAACGTAGGGGTCGCCGTCGCAGTTTGCGTCTTCTCGTGGCTGGCTATCGTGCAGTTTTGAAAGCGGATTGTCTTTATTCCACTGCTCCTGTCGGTCTTTGTTGGAAGTTTTTTCGGTTTTGGCCGATCCTCCCGTCGTTGAAACGCAGAAGATCACTGACAAAATCGATAAAAGCGCCAAAACCCTGGTCGTTTGACCTAGGCCGGCGGCTTTGCGGTTGTTGGTAAGAGAGTTGCAAGTAAAAGCGGACTTGAAAAGCGAAAAACCGTGGTTTGTCATTTAGCGGGCCTCAGGCCTCATGGCTGCGTGAAGATAGTAATCGTCTGTCAGTCAGGTGGACACCATCCTCCAAAGCGTCCGTCCATTTACAATCGGTTCGCAATTAGCCTTTGAGATCGTTATAAACACACCTCCTAATACGGATGATCGATTTGCGCCCTTTTTTATTGAAACTGGTGCCGTGGGAACCACTCATTGCATGACGAAACACTGCGAGAAACTCCGTGTTAATATCCAAACCCAGGCAGCATAAAATTTTCAACAAACTTCCTGACGTTCAGGACTCAGAGCCATCGCCAGCCGGAACGTCGCTGCGACCTCGAGTGTTTAGTTCTATCCATTCTTTTCGCCGTCACTGAGTTTGTGTCGTAACTTCAACGGTCAGTTTTCCAGATGCACCAGTGTTGCGCAGTGCCGCTGCATATCTTCCCAGTGCATTCATATCAGGACTGTGTCCGAGACGATCCGTTGTTGGCGCCGATTTAAATATGGCTCTTTCAGGAAGTATTTCCTTCGGGTCTAAATAGGTAGTCCAGGGTTTGCCGTATGCAAGTTCAAAAAACCTTCGCACGAGACGGTTTTGTGCAAACTCTGCCAGCCTGGCCGCGTTGTCCTTGCCATTTAACACGTGTATCTCACCATAAATTCCAGCAGCAGGACCGGCGATGGTTCCGTCGGTCAAATGCGGATTGGCGGTGACAACATCTACCTTAATTCCCTTCTTGGTCATATGCTCAGCCAGCTTGACTGCTCCTTCGGTACCGACACTATGGCCGATTACTATGGCCTTCAATTCTTTGCTGCGGATCAGTTCAATTACATCGCCGGCTGCTTCTATTATTTTGGAATTGTGATGCCTGGAATTCTCAAGATCGTCCATGATCCGGGGCAGAAATTCCAGATAGCCCACCGCCTTATGGTCGCTCGTAGGCACATCGATGGCCACTACTGCGGGGCCCTTTCCCCCTGTGTGAGAAGCTGCGCCTGCTCTTATTAGAGAAGCATCCTGCGCAGCTTCAAAGGGCGAGTTCATAGCTCCATGCTTGTAAATGATGACGTTATTGTCTCCCCTTCTAGCCGCAGCCGCGATTTCTTTCAGCAATCTCTCAGGGCTTCTGGGGAAAACCTGGTCTTTGCTGCCAAATCGGTATAGCGTGGGATTTACGGCAATCGCATCCGGTATGATTTTTCCAAGCTCGTCTCTGGCTCTGAAGCTTATCACCCAAGAAGGCAGTCTCTGCGTGCCGGCTATGATTGCATTTTTTGCGGAGTCGTTAATTTTCTCAACGTCATGATGAGCTGTTTTGGCTTCCAGCCTGGGCACAAATGCTCCCAGGACGCCTCCTGTAGCCGCACCAAATAAGCCGCCTTTGTGCGCGTCGCCAATGACTGTGCCAATCTCACTCAGATTGAATTGCCGGCGATGCAAGCCGGAGTCAACAGCCGCTGAGGCGAAGCCTGACCCATAGCCCGACCCTGTGGAAGTAAGAACCGTTGCCAGCCGCCCAGGCGCTGCCGACTGCAGAAAACGCTCTTTCATCACTCCGGCGGCGTATTTGCCTGCCAGAGCGCCGACCAGGGCCGTTGCAGCGCCTATTACTGTTCCTTCAGCTACATCAAAAAAGCCATCCAGAAATGTTGATGAGGTAAAGCGACCATTCGCGTTCAGCCAATTTGTGGTTTCGGCTGATTTGATGGCGCCCATTCCTCCTCCCATCACGGCAATGCGCACGCTTGAGGGAAGCAAAGATTGTGAGCCTGTGCCAAACCCATATCTTCCCAGGCGATTGAGCGCCAGACCAGCGGCAAAGTCCTTTGCACCATAAAGGAAAAACTGTTCGGGAGCGTTTTGCAGGCGTTGCGGATCTGCCAGAAGCAGTGCTCTGACACCTGCGCCGGCAAACTTCCATCGACTGGACAGCAATGCGACAGTATCACCTGCGCTTCCCGCCAGCATGTCGTTTTCGCTTGCACGTTCGCTGGCCTCTTTGGTTGATGTCAGCTTGCCGGACCATAGCGTGCGAATTTCGCCAATAAGCTTGCCGCCCAGCGTGTGCTCCTCAGATTCAGCGTGGCTGAATGGCTGTGGCTTTAGATCCGGATTGGAATCGAACTTAGAAACGACAAAGTTTTCCATAAAGGCGAAAATAGAGTGTAGTGTCAATACACTGACGCAGTCCACGTCAAATCTATGCAAAATTTGCACTGCAGCACTGACTGCCAACCTTTCAGCGTTGATTCGACAAAACATTTCAAATGCGAATTGCAAATCCCTTTATATTACTATCTCGCATAATAGAACGAACACCCAAAATGAGATGAAAGAGAAGAGGGACAAGGCTTAGCCAATAAGGAACTAACGCTGGCTTGGGCAAAGAAGAAAAGCACACAGACCCGTTACTACAGGCAATCAGGTTTCGATGGCTAAAGAAAAGGCGCCGTCCCTGGCGCCAAATCAATCCATCTAAAATCCCTGATCTTTATCAGCCTTGAGAAGCCTGGCAAAGAGCTAAATAGCGCGTGCGCAATTCGTCGATGCGTTGCGTCAAGTATGCGCGAGTCCCCTCGTCAAGCGGGTCGGCCGACCAACCGTAGGGATCCTTTTTGACCTTATCCATCAGCGCGTCCAGTCTGCCGTTCGCCCACTCTGGGTGAGCTTCGACTTCCTTCATGGCCGTTGCAAACAAGTCCGCAAAGCGATCTTCGCGCATGATCTTGCCTTCCAGCAATTCCCAGAACATTGTCCAAATGCTTTCTGAGCGGATAAAGAGATTCATTATCCACCAGGTTCTTGCGTAAAGGACCTTGGTCTTGAGGTTGCATTCAGCATCGATCAAGTCCTTTTGAGCGGCGCCCATTTCTGTAGAGTTGGTCATGCCGCGCTGCCCCAGAGAGATTGGCCCCAGTTTTTCGGAACCGTACCAGCGGCCGATTGCACGGTAGATATTTGCCGCTACCACCTCGAAGTCATTATCGGGACCGGAATCCTTAGTGTTCAAGAAAACAAGCTGAGCAGCACTGCCTCCAAATCCACAAACCGCGTCCGCATCGACGTCGTCGAGAGTCTTTGTGAAAGCATCCCGGCTTGGTGTTTTGAAAGTCAATCCGCCGGAGCGGCCTCTAGGTTCAACTGCGATAAAGCGCACGATCTCGTCTGTTCTGCCCAAGAATCCTTCATAGGCAATACCAATGGCATGACCAGCTTCGTGCACCACAGTGTTGAAGATCTCCTCGAAAGTCAGAGAAACTTCAGTCTTTACGCCCATGAGATGGCGCAAAAGCCCCTCAAAGAAGTCTTCTTGGCTGACGCTTGCCTTGACCAGTCCTTTGATTTCTTCGTCCGACAGCTCACCTTTAGCTCGAAGCTTTTCAGCTTCGGCCTCAGCCAGCTCATCGGCATACAGTGCCGTCTCGTTGACTACGTTTTCCAGATCCGCTCCTGTCAGTCCGCCCAGCACGCTGGCAATGGAATAGAAGTCGACATCCTTGGCCAGAGGCACTTCCCGCTTGCCGCTGTGCACCTTCAAAATGGCCACGCGTCCTTCTAAGTGAGGCGGATCGACTTTGATTTTCCAGGTGAAACGACCAGGACGCAAAAGAGCTTTGTCGAGAATGTCTACACGGTTGGTGGCACCGAATATCCAGAGACCGAAGTTCTGGTTGCCGGTGTTCAAACCTTGCAACTCGACAAGAATTTGGTTCAATGTTTGATCCGCTTCCGGATGTGCAACCGGCCCGTTGGAACGAGCGCGACCAACCGCATCCAACTCGTCGATGAAGATGATGCAAGGTCTTTTGTCGCGCGCATCAGCAAACATTTCTCTGACGCGGTTAGCACCCAGACCAACAAACATCTCCACAAAATCCGAACCGGAGATAACGAAGACCGGAACATTGCATTCCTTAGCCAGTGCGGTGATCAAAAGGGTCTTGCCGGTTCCCGGAGGACCTTCAAGCAGAACGCATTGGGGCAGCTTGCCGCCGAATTTTGACTTCTTGGTCATCGACTGCAGTCTGGTCATCAACTCAGCAGCCGTTACAGCCACAGCACCTTTATCTTTGTCCTGCGCCTTTTTCTCTTCTTCCTCAGCGCGGATCTTCTTCACTACTTCCGCTTGCTCAACAATTTTGAGCTTCAGTTTTTTCATCTGCCCAATTGCTTCCGGCACACCGGCTACATCTGAAAATCCATTTCCTTTTATGTCTTCCGGGTTGACCCATTGACCAAAGACCTTGTCGGCAATGCCTTGCGCATCGCCGGCGCCGCCTCTATTCGAAGCCAACAATCCCCGTCCGCCACCACCGCCCAACAGTCCACGCCACTGACCGGTAATGAGAAGAAACGCAAACCATATGACAAAAAAGCCGAATGCTAATTTGGCGATGTATGTGACGACAGCCAGAACGCCTTGAAAGAAGGATCCCAGCGTGGTCGGATCTTGTCCAAGGTTATTCTCAAGATCGTCGCCGTGATCTCTAGTGTGTTCGTGCTTGATGACGATTTCCAGCGGTTTTCCTGTTGTGGGATCGGCAGCGGTAATTTTGGTGTTGCCGCCGTCTGCTGCCACTGGCGCGGACTGGCCGATAGCAGAAGTTGCCGCCGCCTTTTGCTTGACCGGGAAATTTTCGTAAACAGTGTCGGCCGTGTTGTTGAAGCGCTGAGTATTACCCTGGTCTTTAGGCGCTGTTGTGTTGTTGAACTGCTTGGGAGGTCCTTCGCTGATGATGCCGGAAGGCAACGTGAGGATGCGCAAAAAAGCCGCACCCACAACTACTGCGAGGACCGCAGGTAACAAGTACTTTTTCATAATAGACTCCTGGTTTCCGCAGGCAATGCCCTGGGAAACGCGAAAGTTGATTTGAGTGATGCACGCAGAAAGACTGCTCTGCCTTCCTGAATGCAATAGGCGAAAACTGCAGTGATTGCTAGTTGTCGCCGCCCTCCAGTAAATGCCGAGTGAGCAAATACCGGAGCCAATTGCCGCAAAAGTTCCGGGCCTTAAAGCACTCCGTGTTCGGTGAGCAGCTTGACTGTCATCTCGGAGACGGCACCTGGCTTTGCTTTTTTAAGGATGGAAACAGATGAGTAATAATCCTCGATCACCTGTTTAGCCCTCAAAAATTTTTCTTTTTCCAACCGGTATGACTTGTTCAAATCCAGAACCGTGGCAGCAAAACCCTCCATTATTGCTTCCCACTTCCTATCCGGATGAGAGTCGAAGTCGAAGGAGTGCAAACTGGTCACAACCGGTGTTACTACAAGCTCACGATCGTTTTCATCAGGGCGTTCTCCCAGAGGAGTAATGCAACGTCCACCGCAAACGAATTTCCAAATGGCACTAAAGATGAATTCTCTGGCGCCGGGCTCAATGCCGACATCACACATAATGATGTCTTTTGAATCGGCATGGAAATGATCTCTGGCGATACTGACCGGAGTTCTGCCTTCCCAACTCAACCCTCCGTCATAAAGCATCAATTTGCGGTCGCATTCTTCTATCGTCATTTCGACAGGCTTAAACCAACCCGGAACCGAGCAAGAAGCGCGAATGGCGTCGCCCAGGTTCTGCTCACGTGCGGTCATGCGCGTAAAAGGTTGATCTTTCAGCCGTTCAAACACACCTTCCTTAGTAAAGAGGATCTGCGATTCCTTTTCGACAGCCAGGGTCCAGAACGACTCCGGCCAGGCACCACCGTAAAAGCTGTTGACCCAGTCGCCCAACTTTTCGCTTCTATATAAACCATTGACTGGGCGTTCTCCCTTGTAACGGCCGGCGCGATAATGCTCCGCCATAACTGCCGACATTTTTCCTTGCTCGTCCAGCAAGTCTAAGAATTGAAGTTCAATGGCAACTGCCACGATGTCTTTGACGCTCATGCCACCGGCCAGAAGGCGCAAAGGCAAAGAGCCACCACTGATACCACCTATAGTGGCAAACTTATTCAAACCCAGGTAGTTCAATGCCAGAAGCATTCCTGAAACGGCAAGAATGGCACGCGAACCGCCCGGTCCGCCGATTAGATGTATTGATGGAGGACAGGGGGGCACCTCCTCAATGCAGGTTTCTTTTGAGTCCATATTTGGCCTCCATAAATTGTTTTCTCGCTCGCCCTGAAAAAGAACGTCCTCAGATAACTAGCCAAGGCGTTAAGAAAGGTCTGCGATAAATAGTTTAAAAAAAGCGAGAAATTCGCTTGCTAATTGTTTGCTCAACGCTTGCAAAAGGGCATCCTCTGATGCAATCGCAATGCGCGATCAAAGAGAGCTAAAACTGCCGGGTGAAATTTTTGCAGGTGTGCGGGCAGGTCCTATCGGGAAGAAAAACAACGAATGCTTGAACACTACAGAAATGAATGACCTTGGCACAACAAAGTATTTAGATTTGAACAGCAATATCTTGCACGAAATACGCTTTCAACCCCCCTGCGAAGCAATTCACATCGCAAAGAGCTGATGCATGTGGGCCGGCTGCAGCAACTTTCAAGAGACACTGCGCTGAAAGCCTGCACATTAGAGCGCTTGTTACATTATTTCGAAATTCAACGCACATTCAAAGTGTCCCAATGCAAAGCAATTAAGCGGCCCACCTCAGCGAGCCGCAGGATTGCCGGTGGTGCATATCAAGCATCTCCGCCAGCTGGCACCGACACTTTATACATAAAACAAACCGGCCTACACTGCTTTGCTCAACGCCGAGATTGGCTTACAGTGCATGTATTGGCAATTTGAACAGAGAGGGCCAGGCAAGCGCGCAACACTTCTTTTCTTAGTTTATGACTCGGAAAGTGTTAGTTATAGCTTGTATTTACTTCCACCCAGACTAGACCTTGCTTCCCATCAACAGCCCAAGACAGTAGCCGGATTTACTGTAAGCGCATCGTTTCTGAATTCAATTTTTGGATTCACGCCCAGGACTCGCTTCAGCATTTCGCTCCAGTCTCAAAAGTAAAGTCTGGATTTCAAACCCGACAAGCCATGACGCCCCGCGCACATGGCTTGTCTCTGCTGCAAAAGAAGGAGAACATCCATGAACACAATCGATTCCAAAAATCAAAGACTGCCTTGCCTCGATGTCAGAGGAAATGTCTATTTCATTACCGGAGCCTCACGCGGCATCGGCAAAGCAATCGCTCTCTACCTGGCTGAAAAGGGAGCTCGTGTCGTTGTGGCAGCCAAAACCGTGGAGGAGACGGATGAGAAACTCCCGGGTACCATTCACGCGACAGTAAAAGAAATCGAAGCATCCGGCGGACAAGCTCTGGCTGTGCCGTTAGACGTGCGCAACGAGCAACAGATCAAGGACGCGATCGCCAAAACAATTGAAACATTTGCACGGCTCGATGGCGTGATTAATAACGCCGGCGCCCTGTATCTGTCCGACCTCGAGTCGACGCGGATGAAAGATCATGATTTGATGCACGCACTTAACACGCGCGCTGTCGACTTGATTGTGCAAGAAGCCCTGCCCTGGCTCAAATTAAGCGACAATCCGCGCATCCTCAATATCTCACCGCCAATCGATCTTGACCCGGGCTGGTTCGTTTTCGCCTACACAAGATCAAAATACGCAATGAGTATGGCGACCATGGGCTATGCCGAACAGTTAAGACCATATGGCATCGCCGTCAACTCACTGTGGCCGGAAACCGCCATCGACACCAGTGCCGTGCGCAACAAACTGGGAGGTGATGGAACAGTTGCCTTGTCACGAAAACCTGAATTCGTCGCCCAGGCTGCTTACCTGGTTTTGACGCAGGCAAAGGAAATTACCGGTCGCTTTTTCATTGACAGCCACGTCGTAGAGGACAGCGGGCTGGAGGATTTATCGAGCTTCAGGGTAGATGCAAGCAAACCCCTCTTGCTTGATTTCTTCATAGGCAAACCGCCAAAAACAAAAGAAGAGTCGCTATCTCGAGTAGTCTGGCCGGATGAAAATGGTGCGCTGCCATCTGACTATCCTCTGATGCCATCGCCAGCAATACTGGCATCAGAGCCAGGGCAATACGCTGTCGTCAAAGTCTTGAGAGAGATTGATAGCTATGACGGTCTCATCGAGTTGAGCAAGAGCATCGCCCAGCGACACGATATCCAGTCTCCGCTCACACAAATTGCCAAACTCGCAAATGCAGGGACAGCCGAGAAAGTGCATGCATTCTTGATTTCGGTCACCGCATGTCCATGCGTTCGAAACACCCTTAAACTCTAATAGGCCCACTTATGCCGAAGATCGAAACAAATCAATCGCCGCTTCGAAAATCAGGAAGATCTCGAATTGTGGTGCGATCCATTCTCCTGCTGTTTCTTCTCACTCTGGCATTTTTCCAGCCAGGGCTCTGGGTTGTTTCAGCGATTACCGCTTTTGTCATTGCCTTCAAAAAAGCTTCCTCATCGCGTTTCACCTGGGCACTGGTTGCCGCCGGAGCTTACATGAGCGCATACGCGCTGGTAGCCGTCTTTGCACTACCATTAATTCACGCGTACTTGGTTGCCGCCTGGCTCTGGGTGCCGGTGTGGGGAGCATGCCTGCTTGCCGTAATTTTCAGTCTTGTCTTCATTGTCTGGGGACGCTCGCGTGACTGGCAGCGCGGTGGCAAGATCGCGTTCCACAGCATCACCTGGTCGGCAGCTGCAGGCATAGCGCTATTTTCCTGGATGGCTGCAAACAACAAAGATATGGTGGAATGGTCGATGGCTGAAGCTGTGTCCATGCAAACCATAAACAAGCTACCCAACTCTGACTTAAGCAATTTTCGCTTATTGCCTCGCGCCAGGGCCAGCGACTACTTCAGCACATCCAACGATGACAAAACTCTCTTTGTATCCAGACCCAATATGACACCCTGCGACTCCAGCGGCAAACCCTGCTGGCAAGCGGCTTTTCATTTAAAGGACAGAGAAAGCGGCATCTGGTACAACTTGCTTTTCGACACCGTCTTTCATGTCGCCACTGTTGATCCCACCAATATCAACAAGAATTCGGTAAAGACAGAAGGACTGGACGGCTTTTTTCTGGCAGGACCGAACAGCTGGGTCGTAAAAGCCGCTTTTGCTGTGCATAATCTCTTCAGCCAACAGGAAGAGGCGCTCTACTGGAAATCCGCCGACGGCACCATGATCATGCTGATTCCCTATGTGTCTTATCGGCCTACCGTGTCCGGTGTGATGGTTCCCTATCTGGCCGGCGTAATGAGCGTCAATCGATTTGGACTGATTAATGACATGAGCCCTGAGACAGCCAAGGAAAACTATCCCGGTGTGCCCTTTTACCCGACGCACCTGGCTCGACTCTACGCTGAGAAGGTCGCTAAATGGAATGGTGGCATCTGGGGCCGAACGGTTTCCAAACGAGACGAGCTCAAGGTAAGTGAGCCCGATGCCGCCGACAATCAGCACTTCAACATGGCTCCATATGTGGAAGTTTTCGAAGACATCGGCTGGCAGGAGGTAATTGCGTTGGAGCCAAATTCAGAATCAAGCAAAGCCCTGGCAAGTTTGCTGTTCTTTGATGCTGCCACCGGCCGGTGCCGTCAGTACATAGTGCCCTCAGAGCCGAGCTTAAGTGGTCCCGATCAGGCCAGCGGCAATTCAAAGCAAGGCAACTGGCAGGCGGATTGGAGCGGGCACATGAAGGTAGAGCCTCGTCCACTGATTAGAAATGGTCATCTCTACTATGCCGTAGGCATTCTCGATACGGTGCGCAATGAGCATCCTTACCTGGGTTCGATCATTATCGACGCCGCGGATATGAAACCATATCCGGTGCTCAGTCACAGCGATTTAGTCTCGCTGATTGAGAAGCTGGAAAGAGGGATTGCGGTGCAGCCCATGAAACTTCCTGCGATCGCCGCGCCCGGTTAGTCAGAGGGGATTGCCGCGCACAGGGATGTGCGTCTTTTTTTATCAGAACTGCGGCTTGCCGGCGCAGTCAATTTTGGCGAATAGCAAAGACAAAAAAGCGCCCGCCATAAAAATGACGTTCTCAGCCAGCGGCTCCGGTGTCTCCGGGGACAAGCGCTGTCTGAGCCCATTTACCTTAATTTGAGGATCTATGCCATGAACAATATCCTGACAGTAATGCCATGGCGAAGACTGGTAAGAGTTGGTAAGCCGTTCTGGGTTTCAAATGAAAGCAAAACAGGCATCGCATACCTAGCTGTTATCTTGCTTCTCCTGGCAGCAAAAACATACGTAGCAGTATTCATCGTCCAAACAGCCGGTAACTTTATGACTGCAATCGAGCAGAAAAGTCTCGGCGATGTTTATTTGTACCTGACACTGTCTATATTCGCCATTTTTTTCACCGTGCCTATCGAGGTGTATTACAACTTCATCAAAACCCGCCTGTCACTGCTTTGGCGCCAGTGGCTTTCACAAAGTTTGATTGACAGATATTTCGTTGAAAGGTTGGGCTTAACGATCGAAAGCTCGCACGAGATAGACAATCCCGAGCAACGCATAACCCAGGATGTCGACACTTTCTGCAATTCTTCAGTCAGGTTGTCTATAACTATTTTGGACGCTTCGGTAAATGTGTGTACCTTCATCGTAGTGCTGTGGCATCTATCGCCGGTCCTGGCTTTCACCGTGATTGCCTATTCAACCATGGGTTTGTTGATCGTTTCCAACATCGGCAGAACGCTGATTGCCCTTAGCGATCGCCAAATTGCTATTGAGGCCGATTTGAGGTCCACACTGAAAGAAGCTCGCGCTCAGTTGATAAAAACGGAAAAAGGCTCATTAGTCTCAACGGTAAAAGAAGCACAGTCACGCCTTTTGTCGGTGGTTTCGACCTTGATGAATATTATGATGGTGCACAAGAATATCCAGTTGTTTACCGGCACTTACAATCACTTGATGCCTTTGATTCCAGCTGTGATCATGGCCCCCGCCTACATAGCAGGCGACATTCAGTTTGGCGTGATCACCCAAGCGGTATTGGCGTTTACTGCAGTTTTTAACGGTGCCACCGTGCTCATCGGTCACTTCGGCGACATCAGTCATTTTGCAGCCATTGTCAACAGACTCGGCTCTCTATCGGAGAAAATGGCGGGTAATGGTGCCGAGCAAAGCAAAGTTCGCACTCGTACTTCTCTTTCTAGATGACCTATCCGTGGAGACCGCCTTTTGTGGTCTCCACTTTTCTCGCCCTCTAAATTTTTTTTGCCTATCCTCTTAGGTCAGGTAGTAGAATTGGGCTTGTGGAAACGCAGAGATGAAGCAGCTTTTCGAAGATTTTTGGTTCGGAATGTCTTCGATTGAAACGGTAGCAGAACTCGTTCAGAAACAGCTGTAGATGCGCAGGACGAAGCATGTGGTGTGTGCCCAGCATGAAACGCTTTGCGAGCGAAATTGCCTTGTTGACGCATGGAAGTTCTTCATCAGCAATATCTGGCGTCACAGGCGTGTTTTTGTGCCCGTGCCCTATTTTTGAAACGGAGTTGTAGATCTTTGAATTATCTGTGCGTACGAATTGATTGGGCTCAAGACCGTTTTCAATGACACGTTCAGCATTATCCAGATCTGCATGTTCAACAACGACCATTGAAAGGTAGCCGCAATGCCCTTCATCGGATTCGACCATCACGATGACTGGAACTTTATCCTTCCTCGAACCCTGTTTACCCTTACGCCGTCCGCCAAAATACGCATCGTCTACTTCCACCACCCCACAGAGTGTGCGTCCGGCATCACGGTCTGCCATTGCTTTTCTGAGCTTATGTAGAATCAACCAGGCGGTTGCATATCTAAGGCCAAGCTGCTTGCTGAGACGCAAAGCAGAAACGCCACCCTTATCAGTTGATATCAAAACGATCGCGTAGAACCACTTCAGCAGAGGTGTTCTGGTCTTGTGAAAGAGCGTTCCCGCTGTAACCGATGTCTGGTGCTTGCATTTGGCACACTCCACTTCCCGCCTATCATCCAGTGAGTATGACTTGGAATGACCACACCGTGGGCATTTGAAACCTTTCGGCCACTTCAATTTGGCAAGCGCTTCAATGCAATCGTTTTCAGTTTGGAACCGTCTGTGGAAATCGAAAACCGCTGCCTGTTTTTGTTTCATGGCTCGCTCTCCTATACTCTACAGTATATTATGATACCGAATACGATACCAGACGTCAAGAGCCGGACAACCCTATGCCTGGCTTCGATTTCCCTGTCCGCCTTCCAGACCATCACCTGACCTAACAGGAGAAGCAGGAAATTTTTTCAAGCCGGCTTACGACATACCCTAGTAACTATTCTTGAATCAATTGGGCTGCAATTAGGCGTGCAAGCACGACTGAAGTAAACTTAGGGCTGCCTGCTTCAATCATCAGGCATCGCGATCTCGACAACCTGGTTTCAGCAATTGAATTTTGTCATCAATCTCGAATACAAACCAAACATTCCGTTATTCAAACGGCTCTCAGATGCTTTGAAAAATGCCATCTGTGAAGGCCGGCTGGCACCGGGCGAAGCCATGCCCTCGACGCGCGATCTGTCTGTTACGCTTAAAATTTCACGCGCCACAGTGCTTAAAGCAATCGATGACTTGCAAAATCAGGGATTTGTATACGCTGTTGCCGGTTCTGGACTTTTTGTCAGCGAGAACCTGCCAATCAACGAGCAAGCCGATCAAACTCCACTCGCCTTTTCATGCTCAGGGCAAAAGAAATTTGTAAGTCTTTCCGACTATGCAAAATTAGTGCAACTGCAGCAAAGCGAGATGAAATCGCACTGGCTGGATAAGCTGCCCCAAATCGACTACGGCGGACCGCCTGCCGATCTGACTCCATTCAGAGAGTGGGAGCGGCTCACCAAGAGGCACTGCCGGGCCTCAGATATTTTGGAACTGGGCGATACTATTCAACCCTTTGGCTATCCGCCGCTGCAAGAAGCCCTGGCCGCTTATCTCCATCGCTCACGTGCGGTCAAATGCAGCGCCAATCAGGTGGCGGTATTTTCCACAAAGCAGCTCAGATTCGAGCTCATAGTCCGCCTTCTAGTCGATCCAGGCGACCACGTTGCCGTCGAAGAACCTGGCTATCCTGAAGCTCGCTACATGCTCATTTCTCACGGTGCCAAACTGCATCATATTCCCACCGATGGCCAGGGTATGGTGGTGGACAGAGTGATCGAATCGGACCAGCAGTTCAAATTCGTTTATGTCACCCCATCGCATCAAGACCCAACCGGCGCAGTATTGTCCATTGACAGGCGCCGCCGCTTGCTGGACTGGGCGCATCGCACAGGCACTTTTGTAATCGAAGACGATTACGACTGCGAGTATCGATACGGCCGAAAGACGCTGCCCTCGATGCAGGCAATCGATGGCGGAGACTGTGTCATTTACCTGGCTTCATTCTGGAAGGTTCTCTACCGGCTGGTCAATTTCGGCGTTGCAGTGTTTCCCAGGAGACTCTTGGGTGTTGCCGAGAAGGCAAAGATGGAGATGGAGCGATATCTGCCGGTGGTCGAGCAAGTGGCCCTTGCCGATCTCATCAATGAAGGAAACCTGGAGCGCTGTGTTCGCAAGGCCCAGTCGAAATTGTCGATAAAACGACAAGCCCTTACTTATGCCCTGACAAAACACATGAAGGGACTGTTGAGCATTGCCGAGGAGGGCGGCGGCACGCACCAGATCGTCAAATTCAAGCCTGCGGTCGATGATGCGCAAATCATTGCTTTAGGCAATCTATGCGGGCTGACAATTATGAGCACTTCGGCATACTATGTTTTAGAGGCTCACACTGGTGAATTCATGTTGCCTTTTGCCGATATCGATACGGAAGCAATCGACAAGGTGGTTTCTCGCTGGGCATCAATGATTGAGGAGTCGGTACGTGCCTGAAAGCAATGGTCAAATTCACAGAAAAGACAAAGGAATATTTCCTTCCGCCTTGCCCATTGAAATTACGCTTGATAGCGTGTCGAAAGTTCCTTTGTGCCGTCAATTGACCGACTTCCTGCGAAGAGCAATCATCGAATCGGTGATACCATGCGACACGCTCCTGCCGTCCGTAAGGGATTTGGCGCTTAAGCTGAATGTATCCCGCTCCACGGTAATGCGATGCTTCGATGAATTGGCCGGGCAGGGCTATATAGTAACGACTGTCGGCTCCGGCACGCGAGTTTGCCCGCGATTGCCGGGCGATCTGGAGGAAGAAGCTGATGTCCCCAGGGTGTCCGCTCCGGCAAACGCTGAGGCCTTCGAGGCAAGGCTTTCTCGCTACGCGCAACGACTGAATGAAATGGGCTCATGCCTGGAGCCGCCGGCGGCAAAGCTGCTCAATCCCGGCGGACCACTTACAGATGCCGCTCCTATCGAGCGCTGGCGCAAACTCTTCGAAAAGCGCTGCCGCAATCACGATTCAACGAACGCGGCGAGCGATGCGCATTGGCAGTCATTGCTCAGCACCGCTTACGCATCCTATCTTGCCCGCACCAGAGCAATTCGCTGCACCAGCGAGCAAGTATTTGTTTTCACAGCCAGAGAACTTCGCCTAGATCTTATATGCAGATTACTGCTTGAGCCCGGCGACCTGGTCGCCGTTGAAAATCCCGGTTATCCGGGCGCAAGACAGCGATTTGCAGCACATGGCGCCAGAGTCTTGCCCATACCGGTTGATCATCAGGGGCTGGACGTGGATTTTCTTATTCAGTCATCTCAACAGGTTCGCATAGTTTATGTGACTCCTTCCCATCATGAGCCCACCGGCGTCGTCATGCCGATTGCACGCCGCCGCAAACTTCTGCAGTGGGCGCATGAGCACGGTGCTTTTATCGTTGAAGATGATTATGACTCTGAATATCGCTATGACAGCAGACCAATCCCTTCATTGACCAGCCTTGACCAAACCGATTCGGTCATTCATCTTTCCTGCCTCTGGAAGGTACTTTCGCCTGTTTCGAAGATAGGTTTTCTGGTGCTGCCGAATTGTCTTGTAGAAATATTCAGAGCGACCAAAAATCTAGTTGAAAGAGAAGTGCCCTTGACCGAGCAGCTCGTACTTACCGATTTTATAAACGAAGGGCATCTGGAAAGACACATTAGGAAAAACAGAACCCTATATGCAGGAAGGCGCCAAGCACTTGTTGACGCTTTGAAAAGTCATTTGGGCAATCAAATCACTATGTCCTCTGAAAGCGCCGGCATGGATCTCTTTGTCAAATTCAATGTTGGTTTGGCAGACGAGCGCTTGATAAACTCCGCGCAATTGGCAGGACTGATCATGATTGACGCTAAACCTTATTACATTGGAGAGAAGCCACAGGGAGAATTCATCATCCCCTTCTCCTTGCTTACCGAAGAACAAATTAGTGCCTCGGTAAAACGATTCGCTCAGCAAATCAAATAATCTTTGTGATCGTAAGATTGCCGTAGTTGTTTCAGCATGCAAATGTTCCACTGAATGCGGTGGCCAGCGGCCCGCTGCTTAGATTTGCGGTGACAAAGAAGACGAGCGCGACACGAAAAAAGACAAAGTGACACCGCTTTTTGCTTAAAAGCGGCCTAAGAACGCCGCCGCGGCAGCAGGTAAACAACAGCCTAAATACCTTTATCCATAACCTTCTTGAGAAAAGATGGGTCGCAGGCCTCAGAACTGGCGAGAGTTTTCTTCGTGTCTCGATGGACATTTCCATAACCAAAGTGTTATGGCATCAGTAATGCCCCTTGCGAGGTCGAGATGCCATGCACATTACGGAATGTCTGGGAGTTGCATATCTAATCTTATCGGTCCTGGTGTATTTGCACTTCGTCCAATCGTCATATTAGGATTTCCGCGCCATGAGCACTTCCATAGAAAAAGGAAAAAGCCGATGGAGATAGTAGCAATCATGGAATATATGGGTCTGGCCAATCTAGTGGCAGGCTTTTACATCTGGGTCACGGTCTTACGCAATCAGTGAACAATTCACTTGTAGAGCGGTTTTCCAAGACTGTCCATTAAACCTTCAACTCCATTGGCAGCCGCGCTATCGTTCATGAGCTCGCCAAATGTACCGACCCGCTTGTATCCTCTTGGCGAACTGAATTCCGAAATTGGCTTGCGAGCAGCGGCAATCGATTGGGTAGTCAATGACTCTCTCAGCACGTCATATGTTTTGCGTCTGAATCGGAAAATAAACGGAATGCCTGGTTTTTCTGGCAAATTGTACAATCGAGAAAGCAACAGCCCAACTTCCTTTTCGTGAGGCATGCCTCGGTACGATTTCAATTGAGCAAAAGAAAATCCGGTCTGTCGGTATAGAAGCACTGCCTCTTGATGTTTAGATTTGCCACCAGCGACAGCCGGTCCGTATTCATCAACAGCAAATCCATTTGCTTTCGACTGACCGGTCTTGTTCAATTTGAGCTCGTCAAATGCATATCCGGCCCAAACTCTGATCGCCGACTGAGCATGACAATGAAATGACTGCAAGGGTGTCTGGCAATAGCGCTTTGTCTTTGCGCCGAAGGCAACGACATTCCACATGGGCGGCTGACAAATAATTGTCACTCCGGTTTGCGGATTCGACCATTTAAAACCCAGATCGGTAATCAGGACCGTGATGTCGTCGCCATGAATTTTGCTCGCTTGCTTGAGCTGCCATCCGACAGCATAAGCGGAGGCGGCATGAACAGGAAGATTGGCAGTTACACTGACTGCAGTCAGTGCAATTGCCAATAACCCACATTTCTTGCTGATGCGATTCACGGACTGCCTAATTTCTCTTTTATTGACTGCCTTGTGTTTATTGTTTCAAAAATCGTCCAGATTGCATTGAGATAAAACAACTTCCCTTTGCTGCCCCTATAGCAAACCTCGAAATCGCTGCCATTGGTCCCCTTCACTACTGTTCTTCCAAATTTTTTATCAAGGCATTCATTTGATTCGCAACTGACTACGGGCATGATGACACCTCTCAAATCAAGTGTGATGCCTCGATACTGTTCAAGTGAATACCGCCTAGTCAAGAGGGGTGGCTGATCAAATCTCTATTCACAAAGGTTGCGCATTGCGCAAGCTGGCGGTGTTTCTTGCCATCGAGCAAGACCGGCCTGAGTGCGCAAGCACTGAAAATGCAAAGAAAAAAATCTCGACTGGCCATAGGTGCGGTCAGTCGAGATCGTGCAATTATCCTAAATTTGCTCAGGCAGCGTTATCCTTGCAGTCAGCAGCCGACAAGAGTTGGTCCAGAACGGCTGGCAATTGGTCGAATCGTCCAATTGCGCTCGATACCGGAACCGGTGCAAAATCCACAGACTGAGAACCGGCAAGCGAGCGGATATGTTTAGACAGATTGACGTATCGCGAATGATGCAAATCGTGATTACCATAATCGGCACGAACAAAATCAATCCGATTTTTCGGTGTCCCTGAATGAAGCTGCATTTGCCTAAATTGATGAGCTGCTTGTCCTTCTTTGGTGTCTTTGTCTCCGCAAATGATTATCTGTCCTGATGCCAATCCCAGTCTTTTTGCAACAAGCTCGACACCGGCGGAGTTGGGCTTTGCGAAAGAGGAGGGCATGGAAAGATTTAGCAAAAGGTGCCTTTTGTTGATTTTTTCTTGGAGCGTATCGACTCTCTGCCTGGTTTCTTGCAAGCAGTCTGCGTAACCCGCGTGTCTTAACTTGGGCTCTTCGGTGCGGATTGCCACCACTCCATCGACAAGCGGCAAAATACCCGTTATCGAAAGTCGCTCTAGAGCCACCCATTCAGGAGAGTCTGTAAGAATGATTATTTTCAGATCTTTGAATTGAACGCGAATCTGACTGAGTGTTTCACGAACACCATCGTACAACTGTATTTTTTCGTGTTCAATCGCGAATCTTCTCCAGAATTGCTGCGCGGCAACTTTTATAGTCTGGCATGTCAGTGATTTATGCAAATTCAATTTAGAGCAAATCGCCTCAACGACGAAGGCGTACTCATGCAGAGTGGTAGCCAGCGCAATTTCAGCAAACAAATTGTTGATCAGGCTCGGCGAAGCATTCAAGTGATGCGCTAATTCAGATGTTGCATCAAGAATAAAATCGGCAAACCAACGCCTGGTATCCGTGAGGGTATTGTCCAGATCAAGCAATAGAACTTGTGCACTGTTAGGGCTTCGCTGCGGGTATGTGTAGATTTTCGGCAATACCCGGCTTCGATAAGAAATCGTTTGTCGGTAAAAACTGCTTTCACAACCTTCAATCGAACAGGCTTGCGGGTGGGATGTGCGGTAATTGCTTTGCATTTGCCTTTCCTCCAGTACCGGATTGTCGATATTGCTTCTCCGCGATGGACGCGCAAACGGGAGCGGCATGGCTGCCGCTGACTTTCTTGCCTCCAGAATCTTTTTCAGGCGCGCTCAATGACGACAGATCGAGCCAGATCCAATCGGGTCCGACCATGATCAATCTTGCGCACCACTCATGCAGGACTGATAGGGAATATTTACGCAAAGGAACGTTCAAGCCAGTGGATGGATTTGCGATCCTCTCGCCGCTGCTTAGAACAACATCATTATTGGTTGAGCAAACGCAATTGTCAATCAACAAATCCCTAGAAATGACTGCAATCACCGGTGATACCACTTGGAAATAGGACGGTTGCTTGGTTGCCCGCAATTCATGCGCTGTACGAGCGTATAGTTATGTTTACCGGCAGGCCACTTTCGGGAAAATTAGAGAGACGCCTGGCGGTAGTGCATGCCACCACTTCCTGCTGTGTACAGGAAAAAAACATGCCGATGCGCATCACTCTACAAATCTATTGTTCTTTCCAGCGGACGGAAGATGATGAAGCTGGCATCGTCGATTCCGTTCTCGGGCGGCGGAGCGCTGAGAATGCCCCGGCGGATTTTCTGAGGATCGCTGCCGGCATTCTTCAGAAAGGTTTCAAAACCTTTAGCATTTCCATATCCAAATCGATCAAAAACTCCGTCGCTGGCCATGACTGCTGTGTCGCCCTTGTTCAAGCGAATCACTTCGTTGCCTCTAGGAAAGCTTGAATACATATCGGTGCCAAGGCCCAGTCCGCCCACTTTTGCGTCGAGCTGCTGGACCTTTCCGTTTGCTCGTACAACAAAAGCAAACTGCGAGCTCGCAGTGGCCGTCTCCAGGCTCCGGGTGACGGGATTATAGGTCATCAATGCGGCCGTAATCGACAATTCGTCTTGGCTGGAAAGTTTGCCGTCGATCATGCTCAATATGTCACTGGCGCTCTTGTTTTTAGTGAGGGGCAAAACCTGATCGATTGCCGCATGCACGGACACGGCTTTTTTTGCCGCCTTGATGCCGTGCCCCTCAACATCCATAGCAGCAAGCAGGACCTTTCCTTCCGGGGTGGTTTCCACTCTGACGAGATCTCCGCGCGGCTGGCCCGGCGACGCCGGTTGAGAATAAGTAATCAGATCTACCTTGCCTTCGGCATGCCGCTTGAACGCGGACGGATCTTCCCAGCGATTCTGCAGAGATCTAAGTGCCGCTCCACCATCACGGTTGGATCTGCTGACCGCATCTGACAATAGTTTTTCAGGTGCGGCAAAACGTGAGGTTGCCAGCGATCCGACCTTCATGCCTGCATACCCGATAGCAGTATCGACAAGAAGAGAGCCGAGACTTTCGCGGGTAGTGCGGATGTTTTCGTCCATATTATCGGCACTTTGCCAGGCATCTTTCAGGGCACCGCCGAATTTGCTCCAGCGATTTGCGCTCAGTTCGTCATATACAAACTTGATAGTCATGGACGTACCCACTGCGGCTGCCACGATCCTTCCTGAGGCACCCAGCCGGCTGACGACGCCCACAGTTGAACCGAAGGCCATTGACCCGGCCAATTCCGGCAGTTTGCTCACCGGATTTAGAGCCGTTTCAACAAGAGCGCCGCCACACCCCAGGGAGATCATTTTTGCCTCCCTGTAGAGGCTCTGAGCAGCCTCAGAAAGCGAATTATTCTGCCCACTGTCCCGGGACAACTTTAATTCTGTGCTCGGGTTGTAGAACTCAGGCATTGCGTATCACTAATCAGCCTTTTCCTTAAACAAGGAGAGAAAATGCGGAGCGGCGCCGCTCGGAGACTGTCTGAAACCAATTTTCGAGACGACTTATGGCGGATTTGTGGCGAAGCCGAATCGCTTCATCCAAACAATTCGCCCGAGGCGGGGATACAATACGTTGGAGCGTGGGCGGCGACAATTAGAAGATCGGCATATGCAATTCCGGATTTCCTTGTTTCAAAAAGGTTTGATTCTGGTTTCCGTGCCGCTCATCTTTGAATTGATTTCTTACGGTGTTCTGGCCGACCTCTACAAAAAAGCACAGGAAGACGCTAATCAAGCCGAAAGAGCAAGGGAAATAAGCGACTCGATCAATTTAATCGTGCGCGACTTTTACGACATGATCACCACCATCAAGTCGGCCGATTTTGCTACAGATCCATCCATGAGAGCGCGCAAGGAAGTTCTGGTCGGAAAGGCATTTCAAGAA
>PNLN01000039.1 GCA_013823055.1 Cyanobacteria bacterium DS2.3.42 | reverse complement strand
TTGAAGATCTCTGGTCATTCAATTCCGAGATTGTCGCTCGCGCCGTTCTCTCGGCAGCCGTTCCGGTAATCTCCGGTGTGGGTCACGAAACTGACGTCACCATCTGCGATCTTGTCGCCGACATGCGCGCGCCCACGCCTACGGCAGCGGCTGAATTAGTTGCTAAAGGTACAGTTGAGTTGATGGACAAGTGGGGCATACTGGATCGACGCCTCCAGTCTCAAATGAACGAAAGGCTTGCCTCTGTGCGACGCCAGGTCGAAAGACTGAGCCCGCTCAATTCATTGATCAGATATAGCGATCGATTGCAGCGCTTGCAAGAGCGTGTTGTTTCGCACAGGCAAACACTTAATTCTCGGCTGAACAAGCAGATTGCCTCAGCGCAATATCGATTGAAAACTAGCCAGGAGAAGCTTTCGGCGCTTGGTCCACTAAATGTTTTCAGCCGAGGATTTTCTGTTTTGAGAAAATCCGACATGACAGTGGTCAGATCATTTTCTGAAGTAAAACCGGGCGAAACGCTCGAGGCGTTATTACACGACGGCAAACTCAAAATCAAAATTGAAGCAGTTGAAGAGAAGTGGTGACAGAAAAGTAGGAGGTGAGTCAGATGGCAAAAACCATAGATTTCGAAACTTCGCTCAAGGAACTCGAACAGGTAGTTTCCGAACTCGATGGCGAAATTAAGCTGGAGCGAGCCCTCAGCCTTTTCGAGCGGGGCATGGCATTGAGCACTCAGCTAGAGTCCTTTCTTAAGGTCGCCGAACAAAAGGTTGAAATCTTGCGCCGCCAAGCCGATGGCTCCCATCAGGCTGAATCGTTCGACGAACAAAACCTGGAAAGTTCAGGCGACTAATAAAGCTTGAGTGATGCACCGCCAAACAGCCTCCAGGCTGCTTTTGCGTGACAAAGTTCATTTCTAAATTTCACAAGATGCCCAGTTCAAGCCAGAAATAATTGCAGAACCTGATTTTTGGGGAGCACCCCAAAGCCCCGAGACCCTCACCAATTAAGGCTCTCCCCCACGCGGGGGATTCTTGACAGCCAACCTGAAGGAAAGTTAAGCTTGTAGCATGCGGCGAAAGTCCTGCCTTTTTATGCCAGGTTGCTGCCATTTTTTGGAAGCGTTCGTACTTTACTCGGACTTACCTTTTCATCAACAAAACTACAGGTGATGACAAATGCGAAAAAATAAGAGGGGCCATTTGCCAGGTTTGCCGAAAGGCAGACGGCAACACGGCAACATGATCGCGCTAGTTGGCGCGATTGGTGCCGGTTTGCTGGTGGCACTGCTCCTGTTCGCTTTAGCCTACACAAGATTGTTAGGCGGCAACCAGGAACAGAGAACTGCCATCGAAGCTGCGTCACTTGCAGCAGCTAAAGATTTAGGACGCATCGTCTTGAAAGACGATCACTTCGGCTGGGTCAGCCTTTCTGACTACGCACCGACCGGCTCCATGACCAAAGCTCCGGACGGATTGTACCAGCCTGTATACAGCATCAATACAATCCTAGCGACCATCCGCTTGGACATGATCATGGCCGATCAGGTTGCGGCTGCCACCGGCAACCCCGCATCCATCGCCACATGGAAAAACCTGGCAGACAAAGACTACAACGCCGCAATGACAGCCAAGAGCAATCTCAGTGCATTGCTGCAGAATTCGCTACTTCCTGGCGGCGATCCCAATGCCAAAGACATCCAAGGTGTTGCTGTTTTGCCTTACGTTAGTGCCGAGAACGCCTACAAGCAAAACAACATGCGAGGAACCGGCGGTTCCGCCTATGTAAACGGCTCCCTCAAACTCACCCTGGGATGCTTAGACGGCGGCAGTGAAACGACGGTTAGTGTGCCCACACCCAGCTCAAAAGCTTCGCTCGGTGGTGCACCGACTCAAAACGGCAAATACATGTCGTTTACGAATTATCCGTACAACGGCAAGAATTTCGTCTTCACCGCGGCCGGCTCATCCATCAAGCTGATCGACAAGAAGAACTTTAAGCCTACTTTGGGACTGCCCTACTTTGTGCCATCTGTTGTGATGGCTGAAGCAGATCAAAAATTCTTCGATAACGGTGACACTTCAAAACCGGCTCGCATCGTACACTCATTGTCATGCGCGCAACCCGCTTGTATTACGGATCCTAGACCAGCGCCGGGCTTGTTCATCGCCGACTTTGTCGACGGGCAGGTTCCGAAATCGATCGACAGACCTTCAGATTTGTGGAATCAAAGCCAATTGAATGCTGGTCCAAACCCAGCTTCTATGCAAACACCCCAAGGCGGTGATTATAACGGTCCCGGAAGCACCGGCACTCTCGTTCCAGATTCCTCATTGGGTTCATCCACCTTGCCGCCAGCAAATGGAATAGCCGCTGCAATGCACGACTGGTTGCGACAAGGAGGCCACAAAGTAAACATCGACTCGGTGATCGCAATGGTCAACGGAGTAGGCTTACCTGGTGGAAAATTCCAGGCCAATCAAATGTACAAATGGAGAATCGATCAAAACGGCAATATCAGTGTCACCGCTAGTGGCGCCTTCAAAGAGCCGTACATCGCTTGCTCCGAAAATCAACTGTACATGCAGTGCACAGATGCACTCGACGAAATAGACGCCTCGCTTCCCCCTCCCGGAAACAAGACTTCCCCCTGGGCACTCTACATGAAAGATGAGTGCCGCCAATGGGGCGACGTCAACGGCGGACAACACGCCGGCCAACCACTTCCTGTGACAGGCACACCACTGGCATACAATCCAGCCGAAAAGTGGATCGCTTGCTTGCCTGACGCTCTGCCGGATACAGCAATCGCTATGAACGGCAATGCTGGAACAGTTAAGTTAGGAGATCTCGGAGCAATGGGCTCCGGAGCCAACGATAGAAGTGGAGGAACGATCGCCACTACACCACTGCCGGTGTACAGGCTAGATGACTTTGCAGAACCAGGATTGGTCGCGCTCAATTACCTCTATACACAAGGCTCTCCAGCCGGAGGAATTATGCCGCCCCAATACCTGCAAAACGGTGCCGCAGTTACAGTTCGCTTCCGTGTAGAACTGGCTAACGTATCGACTCCAACGGTAGAAGGACACGTAAAGAAATAAGGACTTAACCCACCAAACGCACAACGATGATCCCCCAACTCGGGACGGTAAAAGAGCCAGGCGTACCTGGCTCTTTCGCTGTCTGGTGCTTCTCGTAGACCACTTCGGCGTTATCTCTTCTCTTCTTTCTCAACGGCGGCAAAAGCCTCTTCAATTGTCTTCTCCACCAAATTTCGACGATCTTCCTTCTGGCAGAGCTGGTCATAAATAGAAGAGACTTTATCAGCAACAGCAGCGGTTTTGGCTTTGTACGGCGAGGCAACTTCCTGACCGGCAATTTGCAATGCATTACTCAAAGCTAGCTTTCGATCACTTCCGAATCCTTCCACTCGTTTGCCGATCACACTATTTGCCGCATCAAGGGCGTATTGACGGCTACTAGCATAAATACGCCGGCAGATGCTTGCATGTCCTTGCTCATGCAGTACTACATACTCAGGAGCCTTATCGGAAATGGAAGTGGCGATAGGCAATGCCAACTTAAGCTTTACACCCGTAATTTCAATCCATAAGTGATAGCCGTCCTTCTGCTTCTCCTCCTTTACTATGGAAAAATCCAATTCAGTATTGATGGTAAAAAGCCAGTCAGTGCGCGCTACTTCGTGCTCATATGCAGAAGCAGTATGCTTTTTGGAAGGGATGTTCTTGAGAGGATGAACTGTCACCGAAGGCGGCACCACAGTAATAGAGGTCTTCGGCATTGACGCCTTCGGCTTTTCAGTGCAAGAACTGGTTGCTGCAGACATCAGTGCTGCAAGAACAAACACGCAAAGCCTACTGCCGGCCGTAAAAACTGCTCTGCTCATCATTCTAGTTTCACAGAATAATCATCAAAATATACGACACTGTCTGCCTTGGACCAGAGTCCTATTTTTCCATCAATGGGTTCGGGGTTCTCAAACTCGAATACAAGTTTGCCATTCACACTGCCTTCTATTTTCCTTCCATGCACGGTCATCGACAGGCTAAACCACTGCCCGGGCGGAGTAACGATCTTCTGCACCCACTTGACCGGCGTGCGTTTGCCCTGCACATATTTCCACAATACGACATTGTTCTCCAGGCAATTAGCACGAAAGATCAAATAGTCGCCGTTCGGTTTCAAGTTGAATGCTATGCCGGCACATTGATCGATCCGACCGCTCATGCCCTTGAAACGAAATGAGATCTCACCGTTTTTGAAATTGTCGACAGGCTTGTAGACGGAAAGGGGGAAGTAAGCGAAGGTGGAGACTCGATCGAGAAATTCAGCATATCGAGCGCCATAGAGGGCGCGCGATTTGTCCGCAACTCCGACGGAAACCTTTCCCTTGGACCATTTGCGTCCATCCACGCTGTAGACCTTGTTTCCTTTGTCATCGACTACATACCAATCGCCAACCATCGAAGCAAAATTCTTGGCTTCCTGAGCCTGTTTTTCCTTTTCGAAATCTTCTTTCAATTGTTTGCCTGATGGCGGTGCGGCAATTGCCGGCAAAGAATGCAAGGACAGCCACGACACAACCGATAGAGTCAGCGTGATGCCCATTGCAAGATATTTTCCGCTGCCACTATGTACTGACATTGCTCACTCCACCTCTTTGTTTTCTTAGATATTTTAGAGAGACGCTCCAGATAAGTAGTATCAGCGCGGGCATGAGACCGTAGAACAAATAGCGATACTTTGTGGCATCACCTTTAAGAGGATGCCCAGGATAAGGAGTATCGACCTCGCCTTCGAGGTTTGTACCGGTCATCATGTGCAACACTTCAAGGGCACGACGCGCGCCAATGTCGTGACTCTGCAATCTGACGCCATTGTAGTCGTAAGTGAGCTGCCCAAAATTAGGATCTTGCTGTCCGTCCTTACCCGGCTCTTTTGGCATCGTGTATGTGATAGTGACGTTTTTTAGCACGCGCCGCAGCTTGCTTAGAAAGTTTCTTTCGAAGTCGACTGCTATTGAATCATTGGGATCCAGGCAAATGTTTAATTTGAGCGGCAGGGTTATCTTTCTTAGTTCTGCTTCGTTTTTCGCGTTGAAAGAATTCTCTCGATTTTCGCTAAAGTCTTTGAAATAGAACGCCTGCGAAATTGCCAATGTAGCAACAACAACTAAAATCGCCAGAGCCGAAGATTTTTTGAGTTTTTGATTAGCACCGTCGGCAGAGTGTAGCCAGATGGCAGCCAGACCCAGCAAGGCTACAGATGCAGTAATGAAGCCCAGAACGGTTTGCAAACTGAACAGAGCTGATTCGAACAAACGCAGATGAGCGGTCATGGATAACCAGCTAAATGCATTCAGCGTACTTTGATTTTGCCCTGCAAATTCCAACACCCAGGAGGAAATGGTGAACGCCAATGTGACTATAGCCGCCGTTTGAGGGGAATCTGTCACTGAAACCGAGAAGAACGCAATGGCAATAATCAGAAGCGCAAACAAAAAATGCCCGAGAAGCAAGACATACACCGCCGGCATATAGAGATAACCGCCCATTACATGCCAAATTACCAGTGCACATATCGCGGGAGTAAGGGAAAACACAAATGCAAGAAGCGCAACCAGAGCCTTAACGAGAAGCGCAACGGAAATCTTTGGGCAAATCTGCAACAGGAACTTTATTGAACCGAATTGTTTTTCCACACCAAGCAATCTAATTGCTACAAACGGAAATAGAAAAACCTCGCTCAGGTACATGGCGCTGAAAGTCGGCATCACAATGCCATCTAAAGGACTGAGTCTGCCCAGTAAAACTTCGTTTCCCATGATCGACTCTCCAGCATGAGCATAGAGAAATACAGCCTCAATAAAACTGAAACCAACCAGAGGGCAGAGGACTAAAAGCATCACCCAGAAAGACCTTGTCGCCACAAGCTCTCTCAATTCCTTTTGAAATAATGCCTCTATCTTTTTCAATGCGAAATCGTTTCTACTCATGTGAGGGCGACAAACACGTCCTCCAGGCTTCCTTCAGAAAGTCCGGATTTTTCTCTAAGTTGCTCAAGAGTGCCGCCGCCTAAGATTTTTCCATCAGATACCAACAAGAATTCATCGGCAATCCTTTGAGCATCAGCAATCTGGTGTATCGAAAGAACAAGCGTCCGTCCATTGGCTTTTTCGTCGTTCAAAATCGCCACGACTTCTTTGGTTTGTTTGATGTCGAGCCCTTCAAAGGGTTCATCAAGCAAAAGAATCGGTGATTTGGAAAGTAAACCGATCGAGATAAGCAGACGTTTCTGATAGCCTCGAGATAATTCCTTAACAGCTTTATTGAGCACAGCATCGAGTTTCAACCGATCAATTATTTCGCTTAGCCTATCGGCACCAGCACAGAGCATTGACTGAAAAAACAAAAGAGTTGAATAGACACCGTGATCCGGATATGGCAAGACTTGATCGGGTTGATAAAAAATGAAGCGATGGCGCGCTCCGGCAGGAACTACCGCACCTTCTACTTCCACACTTCCGTCATGTGGCTGCAGACCGGATACACACTCCATGAGTGTTGTTTTTCCGGCACCGTTAGGACCAATTATGGCGACGATTTTCCCGGCTTCAATCTGCAAATTAATCGCAGAAAGAATCTTTTGTCCACCGATCGAACGGTGCAGTTCTCTCACACGAAGAAGCGGTTCACTTGGCACTTATTTACCAGTTGTAAGAAACAGGAATTCCGAGCAACTTCTCTAATTGAATAATTCCTTGTTTCGCTTCATCCAATTTTCCAGCATAGAAAGGATTATCGATATGCTCGAATAGATATGACGCCTGGTAAGTGACATCTTGTCCAGCAGCCTGAAGACGTTTAATTGCACTCCAGAGCGCCACCCTGCGTTGGTAAGCGAAACCATAGCGCGGATAATAGCTGAGCATCAGGGCTTTGACACTTGCCTCTCTGGCGCGTACGGCAGCATCGGAACTTGCAGCTGCTGACTTTTGATTGACGTTGGCTATCTCAACTGTAACAAGTGGGCTGAGTTCATTGAAGATAGGGATTATCTCTTCAGTTTTGCCAGACCGGATCATGTCGTCCATTCTTCTGTACAACGAAAAAAGTTTCTGGTAATTGCCGCCTTTTCGTGCAATTCCTTTTATCTCAAGAAGCTTGATGCCGCGCTCGTCTTCTTTATAGCCCGGTGCAGTTTTGGTGGCTAGAACAGCTTCCAAATTAGCATCCGAATAAGAGCCAGACGACGAACCACCCGACGCGCCTGCTGTCGTCCTTGTAATGGACAAATATTTCAAAAGTTGCTCTTGCGACATTTTCCCGGCGCCAAAGTCATCGACTTGAGCTTGAGAAACCACGCATTGTCTTACGTCGCGCTGGTTATTGGAATCATAGAAATTGAGCTGAACCGATTTCACATCTGTGCCGAATTTGTCTCTAAGCACTTTTGTGACCAGGACTGAGTCAATTTTTAAATCGTTGTCCGGAACGCGACCCGAGCGGTACATATATACCGAGACTTGCCCCATGTAGTACTGGGCATTCACTCTTACAGAAGCAGGCAATACTTTCGAGTTAGCGATTGCTCCTACCAACTGTGACGATGATGGCGCAGCTAAAGCGGCAAACGGACTGGAGCAAAATCCGACACTTATAAATACCGCCGTCATCGCGAGCTTACATACTGATCTTCTAATCACAAAATATACCTTCTTAGAGAGCAAGCATGAAACCCATTTTAGCGCGGCTTTCATTCCTGCGCCCAACCGCATGGAATCCAGAAAAGTTGCAAAGAGAGGATGGCAAGTTTATTGCCACCATGACCGGTAAAGAAAAGGCTCCGCCGAAACGGAGCCTTGAATTTCAAGAGCAAGTTTTTGACTATTCGGCGATTGCCATTTCGCTTTCATCTTCAGATTCAGCAGGCGCTGCATCGGCAACCGGCTGAACTGGCTTGGGAGAGGCCTTGTCTTCCATGCCTTCCATAACCACTTCAACATTGATTTCTGCTTGTGCATCCGGAGCCAATTTGACGATTGCTTTGTAGGTGCCCAGAGCGCCAATATCTTCGACCTTGATCAGACGCTTGTCAACATCCACTCCGGTCGCCTTTTGAATGGCAGCAGCCACTTCCTTATTTGTCACCTTACCGTAAAGCTTGCCGCCTTCTCCGGCTTTAGCGCCGACGCGGACAACTTCTTGATCAGTAATCTTTTGGCACAGATCAAGAGCTTCTTGTTGCGCTTTTTCAGCTTTCTTGCGCAGCACTTCGACATCTTCTTCCCGTTTCTTCATCGCACCTGGCGACGCCAAAACGGCAAGTGAGCGTGGCTGCAGGAAGTTGCGGAAATATCCGTTGGAAGCCTCGACGATGTCGCCGGCTTTGCCCAACTTCGGAACGTTTTGCTGCAAAATAACCTTCATGCAATCCCCCAAACAAAATTCAACCCGCCCAATGCGGCGCGTGTGTAAGCAAGCAATTAAGGACTCTACCATGTCTTAACCCGGAAAGAGTCAGGCTACACAGAAGTTTCAAACTTCCGTTAACAACCACAAAGGGAAAATCGCCACAATCGACGCCCACGCCGGGATGACAAGAGACGCATGGGTAACTAGAAACGCTCGCGGAACATGCCTCTGACGCCGGAGGGATCGCAAGAGAAGCCAAATCTTTTGTAAAAACCGTCGGTTCCGGGATCTGCGTAGAGGGTGACAAGTGGAATCGGGTAGGTGTCCAATTCTTTCAAGAGTTCGTTCATTACCAACAAGCCCAGACCGCGCCTCTGGTAGGAGGGGCGGACAACAACATCCCAGACGGTGGCGTTGAATACTTTGTCGCCGGTAGCGCGGGCAAACGCTATTAAAAGTTCGCCGTCCCAAACGGAAACGACCGCCAGACTGTTCTCTAGCGCTTTACCAATGAGCTCGGGTTCACGCCGGCTCCAGCCGACCGAAGCACAAATCTCTTGCACGGCCACAGGCGATATGTCCCTCCTGTGGACAATGACCAGATTGGGTGGTAACGGCTCACGTGAGCCGTCCGGACGCTTCCAAATGCTAGAGAGAACCATCGAGTAACACCCTTTCTAGTGTCGCCACGGATTCGACGTGATAGGTCTGGGGAAATAGGTCGATCGGTTGAATCCGAACTGTTTTATACCCAAATTTGCCACGCTTGCCATCCCCGGAAGAAGCGGTGTCCGGGTCTGGCGACTGTTCGGCGCCACTGCCTTCTGTTTCGCCTGGTTCATTATTGGACACAGCGCCGGCTTGAGGCACAATTCCCAGAGCCAGGTATTTGAGGTCGCGAGCCAGAGTGGACGGATTGCAACTGACATAAACAATCCTGGCTGGCGCCAGGTCGAGCAAAGCGCCGATTACTTCAGGGCTGACACCTTTGCGCGGAGGGTCAAGAACGACAAGATCGGCTTGCTCTCCCATATCACCAAGCTGCGGTAAAACGGTAGCTACATCGCCTTCTATGAACTCGACATTGCTTATTTGATTGGTTTCAGCGTTCAATCGTCCGTCTATAACTGCCTGCGGATAATCTTCCACGGCAATTAAACGCCGGCAGCCACCAGCCAACCACAGTGAAATCGCGCCGACTCCTGCGTATGCATCAACGACCAGACTGAGTTTTTCTCCCTCCGGCAAATGAGAATAGGCCTCCAGATAAACAATCTCAAGAAGGCGGGCAGCCTGTTCCGTATTGACTTGAAAGAAACTGGTCGGTGATAGTTTGAAAGTCAATCCTTTGTGCAGTCTGCCAGGCAGCCTCTCGTTGGTTGTTTTTAAAACTTCCTCTATAGAGTCGCCGCCGGCAATCACTTCGGTTTTATCGCCAAGGATGCGGTTTCCAGGACGATCATTGTAATTTATCGCCACACCTACAATGGTTTCATCACGAACCAAAATCAGCTCAGCCAGTTCTTGAAGCGTATCCGGTTGTGTTTCCGGCGTGCAATTGAGAACAAGCGTAAGTAGGATTTTTCTATTGGCTCGGCTCTGACGCGCATGAATATGCCTGATCAGACCAGTCCGTTTTTTCTCGTCGTACGCGGAAATGTCATATTCTTCCAGTACTTCCTTGACCGTCTCCAGCATGGCATCAAGCTCTTGGGACTGCACCGGGCAATGCTTTATGTTGACCAATTCATGCGAGTCTTGTTTGTAATAGCCCGCCAGAATACGGTTTGAGCCTTGCGGGTTGCGAACCGGAAATTGAACTTTGTTGCGATAAAACAGCGGATCTTCGGCGCCAACACAGGGATCAACCACACTCTGGTCCAGTCCGCCGATATGAGTTATCGCTTGTTTGACGATGCTGGTCTTGTGCTCGAGCTGACCTTCATAAGAAATGTGCTGCCACTGGCAGCCACCGCATACTTTGAAAAGCTTGCAGGGGGGCTCTGCGCGCTGGCTGGACGGAGTTATAAGCCGTTGGATTTTGCCTTTGGCGAACTTCTTGCGAACGTCATAGAGTTCAACTTCACAGACATCGCCAGGCGCGCCCCGGCTGATAAAAACCGGCAGTTCATCAGCCTTTCCAAAGGCTTCTCCACCTGGAGCCATGGATGTGATCGTCAACTCCACAATGGCGCCTCTGCGATAAATCTCAGTTGCTGACTGCCTTTTTGTCATACTTTTCTTCACCTGGACATCACTTTGGCGCTTAGCCGGTTCACCCAATCCCCCATATAGGGCAGGTTAGAACCGCCCATCCAGGGAACATTCTAGACTGGGAAGGCCCCCAGTGCAAAACAATGCAAAGTTTCAGCGATATCGAAGAAGCTGACAATGTCGAACTTGCAAATAGTTCCATCGCAGCGAAAAACGCCGGCATAGAGGCTCTCAACCAGTATGCGCTGACCTCGGAATCGGGCATTATGGCTACCGAATGGTCAGTCATAATTCTTACTTTGACAGCCGTAATTCAATTTGTTGTAGTCTCCCTGTCCGGCAGCATGGCGCTTCTGGGTGACTCCATCCACAACTTTAGTGACGCCTTGAGCGCCCTGCCTTTATGGTTGGCATTTTTTCTGCAAAAGTTGCAGCCTGACAAGCGCTTTTCTCACGGATTTGGGCGCTTCGAAGATTTAGCCGGCATATTCATTGTCGCCTCAATCATTCTCAGTGGTCTGGTGGTCGGCTTCGAGTCGATCATGCGATTGCTCCATCCAGAAAAGGTTCATCATTTGCCGGCCGTTATGATGGCGGCGTTCATAGGCTTCTTAGGCAATGAAGCGGTAGCTCTCTTTCGCTTAAAAATCGGCAAAGAGATAGGCAGTGCCGCCCTTGTGGCAGACGGCTACCACGCCCGGCTGGATGGTTTGACCAGTCTTTCTGTAATGGTAGGCTGCGTGGGCATTTGGTTCGGTTATCCGCAGACGGATCCTCTAGTCGGTTTGTTAATGTCTGCACTGACACTCTGGGCCGGCTGGGAGTTAGCGGGCACGATTGTGAAACGATTGGTAGATGAAGTCGATCCCCAGCTGCTCAATGCGATCAGTCAAACGGCACTTCAACAGCCGGGTATCCGCGGAGTAAAAAGCGTAAAGGCACGTTTTTCAGGACACCGCTTGCGTGTCGAAATTGTCGTCAGTGTTGATGGTGGGCTGAGCGTCGACACCGCACAGAAAACATCCGACAGCCTCAGAGCGGGACTGACCAGCTCAATGCCTGTAATCGAGCACGTTGCCATCGAACTAGCAGCCAAGGATCTGTAAGAGGAGCGACGCCGCGCGACGCCCGAAATTACAAGATCAAGATTTTACAGTGGGCGATGCATGGCATCGCCCCTACTTCGCGGTGCTCAACAGCTTCTTCTCTAAGATCGATCTGTAATCGAAGCTGTCGAGATACTGGAATGTATAGGCGGCAATCGCTTCTTTCTCTTCTTTGGAAAGCTCATTTGCAGTCGCGATATTAGCTTCCGGAGTGGCTTTACGAATCGTTCCCCAGGGGAAGATTTCTTCCAGCTTTTCGCCGTTCCAGGTCGGTGTTTTGAGAGTATCGGATGTTTCCAATCCCATCTTTTCGAGCACTGCACCGAGGGTTTTCTTAGGATCGTCCATCACATCTTCGGCTCTGACGATATGCAGACGATCAGGGAATTTTTCTTTGTACATGAGGGCGTGATACTGATTGAGAGTCCATCCCAACATATAATGCTGCAGCGAATGCGGCAAAGGACGCTTCTTGGTGTCTGCATAGGCAGACCAGGGATTGCGCACCACATGCAAAACATGAGCATTGGGCATGTCAGTCAAGATTTTTTCAGCATCAACAACAATGATCGGGCTGTAGCCGACATGCACCACTTCTCGACCGCTGCGTTTGAAATCTTTCCAGGCTTCAAACGTCGACTGGAAGAATGCAGACATGTTGTTGGCGCGGGAGCGGCCGGTTCTCACCACATGTTCGACATACAGTTTTTGACGTTCTTGATCCGAGAAATCAAAATTCATGTGTCTGAATTTGCTGACTTTCGGCGTCAGGGCACGAACCTTACACTCTTCATCAATGATTGCTTTGTAGTCTTCTTGCGGCGTTGCATCCAAAGCGAAAGATGGCCAGCGGTATTTAACCGGAAACATCGAAGTCAAATGATCGTTGACCAGGCGTGTTCCTGGTTGTGACTCATATGGATATACGTAAAGTTGCGGGTGTCCATCCAGAAAACGATGGGTTGTGTTGCCGCCATTCTCATACATGGCAGAGAGCATCAGCAAACGAAAATCAGCGGTCATCTTTTTACCTCACCCCAAAGCCTTAGAAGATCTACCAGAATTCGCAGCCGATGTCGATTTATGCGGCTTCATACTTTTGCCTTTAGAGGCGGAATCGGTCTCAAATGCATAGAAGACGAGCTTTTCTTTTTCTCCGTCACGTTTCAAAGCAAAAGGAAGTGACGAAGACATACTGGCAGGCATGCATTCGACCGCAAAAATCTGATTGCCGGAGCTCCAGGTGATGCTGCCAAGAACGTTGCCGGACCTTAAGGAAACCGCATGGACGCCGCAAACGCTCTTTTCCACATCGAGGCCGGGTGCATACTGTTTGAATCTGGGGATCACCCTTGAGGTTCCAACAAAGGCAATATCGTCGACGATACAGAGGCCGCGCGTCCATCCGCCCAGTTGGACTACAGGGACAGCCTTGCCGTTTTCCACAATCGACAATTGCCCGTATCCGGAATTGTCGACAAACAACCGGCCTTTATCCTGTCTGGCCGAGTGAGGGCGTGTCAGTCCTGTGCAAATAGGCTCTCTGGTCTTACCGGAAAAAATTACCCCTCGCCCATCCACCGGATATTTCGCGTCGCCGGGTCTGAGCTTGGCGACAGCAGAGGACGATGCCGAAAAGAAAGAATCGCCCAGGGTTCTTCCAGCCGCTATCGAATTAAGTTGAATATGATTTTGTTCAAAAACTGGTACTTTGCGGGTTTCAATACACTTTGGCCACCAAACTCTTTTGAATCCCTCTTCAAAGTCGAGAGAAACTACGGCATTGTGTCCTACGGCATTGCCATGCAAACGCCCGTTAATCAAAGCCAAATCATGCATATAGACACAGCCTGGAAGAAATAAGCTGCGTCTGACCATTAAAGAATTTCCTGCAGGCATCGGCAAGTCTACGTCTTTCCGCGATAAAAATCCCGACAGCGGGCGCATCTCCAATACTTGATTGGGGTTTCGAGTGCTGGCCACATAAACACGCTTAGACTTTTGATCGACTGCCACACCTGATGGATGCGGCAAAGGCATATAGGAAATCTTGCCTTTGCCGTTATTTCCGGCCAGACATAAAAGCAAGTGCTCATACTCGCGGCTGACGATAAGCGAAATCTTGAGCCGGCTCAGCGTTTCAAAGAATTCTCCTTTGACTTTGTATTTCAAAAGAGCAGGATCTGTTTCTTGTGCATCCTTCCAAAAACTAGTCACCTGCGCAGTGTCGCGCCATTCGGCGTTATGGCGGGCCCAGAGTGCTTCAAGCTCTTCTAAATTGTTCGATCGCGAGTTTGGGAAAGAAGTGGTTTTGCCTGCAGAAGACATCAATTTTTTCCCTCGCGCCATAATTCATAAGCGCCGAAATACATGCGAAAAGCGGAGCCGTAATTGGTTGTCGATTTGCCGCCATGCCTTTTCGTAGACAATACAGGTACTTCAATCACCGGATAACCCTCGCGCCTGCATATCCAATTGAATTCAGCGTCGATCAAATCGTCATCACGAGATAGTAAAAGAAGCTTTTCAAATTGTCTCGGAAATATCTTGGGAGTGCCGTTTATGTCCCATGTGGGCAGATCAAAAAAGGCGCGGCATTCCAGGTTGTATATGAGCGAACCCAGCCGGCGCCGCCAATTGTCGCGAATCTTGCGATTAGCCTTGACGACGACTGATGGAAATGCAATTGCGTAGAGAATGTGTAAAACCAGATGCTCAGGCGATGTGCGCGCTGAATTCGTGTAACAAATCAGATCGCCTTTTGCTTCTTTCAGCCCCAGGCGAACTGCTAATCCCCAACCGCCTCTTTCGCTTTCGATCACTCGGATGGAGGAGTTTTTGTGCGTCAGACCCCTGCACACATCGGCGGAATTATCGCGGCAGCCATTGGTGACAAGAATTATTTCGTAGGCTGTTTGAACTTTTTCCAGGGCTTTTACGTATTCATTGATAATCGCCTCAATATGGTCCGCTTGATTGCAGACCGGAAGAATTATCGATACGAGAAGGCTTTCGGCCAAAGGGTAAAGGAACTCCAGGCAATGAGAATGAAACAGACAATCCTGTGCCGGCGCCGATTATCGAAGCGAATTTTCGCAGCAATTGGCGAAATTGTGTATCTATTAGGGTTAGAAATATTGCACTATCGCAAGGTAATCGCCATTTTAGAGAAACATGCGCTCATATTTCAGCGTTTCGCGCACCTTCAAACAACCCTTTACATCGCAGCGATGCTTATAATGCATGGTGAGTCTGTCCAACAAAGATTCAACAAAACGCCCGGTTTTAGATAATTATGCCTCCATCTTTAGTGCACGTTTCAGACATTCATTTCGGCTCCGGTGAATCGCATGGGCGCGTAAATCCTGTTACGGGCCTGAATATACGTTTTGAAGATTTTGTGGCGGCACTGGCAAAAGTTGTCGACCACGCTATCGCTCACAAAGTGGACATATTCTTGTTCTCCGGAGACGCTTATCGCAACGCTTCGCCAGAGCCGGTTTACCAGAAGATGTTCGCGCGCCAACTGTTGCGGCTTTCTCAAGCAGAAATCCAAACAATACTCGTCGTCGGAAATCACGACCAGATATTACGATCGACCACCAGCCACTCTCTTTCAGTCTTTCAAAGTCTGGAAGTGCCAGGTGTGATCACAATCGATCAGCCAATTTCGACACGTATTGAAACTAAAAATGGTCCACTGCAACTAATTGGGCTGCCACATTTGACCAAACATCAGCTGATGACGTTGGACAAGTATTCAGACAAGTCGGCTAAAGAATTGGATCGCATTCTGGTCGATCACGTGCGCCTTCTTTTGGCCGGTTACTATCAGGAATTGGATCCGGCAATACCGACGGTAGTTACCGCGCATATGACGGTAGATACCGCGACTGCAGGCATCGAGGAAGAATTGCTGATTGGCTATACTCAGACATTTCCGACTGAGATTTTTATCAATTCGAAAGTCGACTACGTGGCCCTGGGGCACGTTCACAAGTTTCAAAAAATCAGAGAAAGCAATCCTGTCATCGTTTATTCGGGAAGTTTGGAAAGAGTCGATTTTGGCGAAGAAAGCCAGGACAAAGGATTTATTCATGTGGATTTGGCTCGCGGAGCCACTACTTGGCGATTCGAGACAATTCACCCACGTCCTTTTATAACTCTCGATATGGATGTCACCAAATCAGAAGATCCGACAGCCGATCTTGTCAAAAAAATTCAATCCGGTATTCTTCCCGGTTGCGTATTGCGCCTGCGCTACAAAATCGATCAGACGCAACTTCCCGATTTGCGCGAAGACCTTTTGAGAAAAGCAGCCAGCGCTGCGCTTTCGGCCAGATTTCTTCCAGAAATTATCGTCAGTCATTCAAGGGCTCGCCTGCCGCAGTTAAATGAATCTGTTGTTTCATCACCGATGGTGGCACTGGACACTTACCTGGAAGAAGTCGCTCCCGAGAGAAAGGAGCGACTGATGAATAAAGCCAGAGAAATCATGAACGAGATTTCTTTGGAATTAACCGATGAAAATGGCACCCGACGTCAAAAAACAATCCCCGAAGGCAATGACGAGACGGTTGAAGCTCGCTGATTCCTATTATAGAAAAAGTTTAACCCAGCACGCAAACTGAACAGCCCATAGCTTTATACGCTCTTTGATATTGCCGAGAACTGCAATTGGTACAATGATGCGCGCGCAAGGCGCATCTAATGCAGGAATGCTGTCTTTGGCTGGCTGAAAAGTTCGAATGAATAACACACTACAAACAGACAGCACAACACAACGCCCGGCAGTTTTCCTCAAGTCAGTGCCGGCCCGTATTTACATTGACTTATGTTTGATCTTGGTTTTGGTTATTGCGGTCTTCGGACGCACACTGACCAGCTATTTTCTCGCCGACGACTTCGGCGAGATTCGCTATTTGCACCGCATTTGCACTGGTGATTTCAATCTTCTGGTTGCCAATTTTACCGGCAATTACATGCAGATTCCGGGAATGAGTGTCTATCGCCCGTTTCTTCTCCTTTCCCTTCTGATTGATTTCATCATCTGGAAAACCAATGCAGCCGGGTTTTACGCAACCAACTTGATTTTTTACTATTTAGACGCGGTGCTGCTTTATTTGATCGTTTTGAAACTGGGCTCGAGCAACAGCCTTCAAAAGAATAGACTAACGGCCCTTACGGCGTCGGTATTGTTTGCAGTCAGTCCTCTTCATTGCGAGAGCGTCTCATGGGTCTTGGGACGCGTAGACATCGTCTGCGCATTTTTCTACTTGCTCTCCTTCTATCTACTGTTCCTGTCGCTCGAAAAGCGCTCCAGGAAAGTTACAGGCTTCGCGATTGCGGCATTTATATCGGGACTGCTCGTCAAAGAGATGGCAATCGGCATTCCTGTCATCGCCTTTCTAATTGGCTGGCTATACACGCCGGAAAGCATTGATGGAAACAAACGAACGACATATTCAATTCGGCAGGGTTTTATTTTTGCCTGGCCGTATTTAGCTGCGACTGCCGCATACTTCCTGGTTCGCTTTCTTGCCCTCGGCACATTGATCGGCGGCTATGTTGCTGGATTTGGTGCCAGCCAGGAAAAAAGTGCTCTGACCAGATGGCTCGATAAGGACACTCTTGAGAGAATTGCCTTCCCGCTAGTGCAAGGGCACTTTCAAGCCAGCGAAATAATCTCACTGACTCTGCTTGTTTTGTATTCCGTATTGGCGGCAATTTTCATCATTCGCATTGTTTCCAGACAGGTACCGTGGAAGATTTTCATATTTCTGGCAGGATGGTTCGTCACCTCGCTTTTGCCGATCTATAAACTCTGGGGCATCGGATACAACCTGGAAGGCGCGCGTTTTCTTTTCTTTTTTACCATGCCACTTGCCACAGCTCTTGCGGCGGGGTTGTTTCAAAACAACGATGAGAAGGAAGCCGGAGCCCTGGACCGTTCTCTTGTGGCGGTATCATCGGCAGTGGCAATTTTGCTGACTGCCATATTTGCCTACGTGGCTGCAAAAACAGACCTGATCTGGGTAAATGCGGGCAAAGAAGTAAAGGCCGCCGCTCTCACCGCAAGATCCATTCTCGCCACTGACAAATCCAGCCCGGCAGTTTTTCTAGGCATCCCCAAAGAGTCGAAAGGCACGCATATGATCTTGAACGGCGATACCTTTCGGGCTGCCGTTTCGCCACCGTTTGCTGACGTTTTACCCAAGCGCCGGTATGCCACCTTCGAGCCAATCATGTATTCGCCTGAATTCGAAATCGATGCCACCAGACTCCATCAACTGGTTGCAGAAGGCGCAGAAGTATTTGTCTGGTCAAGCCAGAAGCGGCAATTTGACAGCGTGCAGTATACAGGCGGCAAGCCTGACTCATACGCGATCTCACCTGCTGCAGATGCTCAGGGGCTGCAGGCTGGGGGACAGTCAGGTCTTTTGGCCAGATCAGCCGACGGAATTGTTTTTCGCAACAACGACGGCAGGCAAGGGATTCAGCTGTCAGATTTGAACTTGAACCCACTGAAGGCTGACTTTGCCGCAATTGAGATGAAGACGTCGGAACAAAATCCATCGATAACTGTGTCTTTTGCAGGCAACCAAACTGACCCAGACCAATTGAAAGAAACACTTGCGCAAACCAAAGTCCAAGTTAGGGATAATGCCCGTTTTCAAACGGTGTATGTGCCTCTGTCGCGTCACTGGAAATGGTTTCAATCGCCTTCCATTCAGACATTTTTTTTGAGACTGCCGACAGGGCAAAGCGTCGTCAAATCAATAAAGCTGCTTGAAGAGAAGGGATGCGTACCTGAAATACAAGTCCTAAAGAAATCTGCAAACGAAAACGGAACTTACGAGTTAGCAGGAGCCTCGAACAAATTGCAATTGAAGGTCGACGGCAACGCTGTGAAAGATGCAAACAGAATCGTTTTGGAGATCAGCAAAGCAAATTTCTTCTTCGACAATTTCAAAGAAAGTGAAGGAGCCGATGCGGTCGATAAAAGGATAAGTCTATCTCGACTGACTGAAGAGCACGAACTAAAACGAAGTGATTTTGCCGGTTCCGGTCTCTTTCAGATCCGCGCGCAGACGCTCGACAAGAGCGGCGCCTCAATTGGTGCACCTTCAAGATGCATCACGATTATAGTGCACTGAAGAAAACTATTTTGCTTGCACAAAAACTTTCTTAGCCACGATACCTAGTTCGGACATCAGGTCTTCATATGCCGGGACAACGTCTTCCACTGGTCCCTTCATTACCATTTCTCCGCCATTGAGAAGAACTGCGTTCTGACAGTATTTCAAGACCATTTTGGAATCGTGAGAAACAAACAGCATGGTAGTGCCTCTGCTTCTCAGGTCACGAATTTTGTCCAGGCACTTAAGCTGAAACCTGCGGTCTCCCACGGCCATAGCTTCGTCAATGACGAGAATTTCGGGGTCGACGTTGATCATTGAGGCAAAGGCAAGTCTTATCACCATACCTGACGAATAGGTGCGAATAGGTTGATCGAAAAAATCGCCTACTTCGGCGAAATCAGCTATTTCATCCAGCCTGCGCCGGATTTCAATTTCAGGTATACCGAGAATTACACCGTTCAAAATTACATTTTCACGGCCAGTATATTCCGGCTGAAATCCTGAACCTAACTCAAGGATCGAGGTGATTCTTCCTTTTGCCCGGATCGATCCCTTAGTGGGACGAAGAACCCCAGCCACTATCTGCAGCAGAGTCGACTTGCCGGAACCATTCGGACCAAGCAGGGCGACTGAGTCGCCTCTCTCGACATTGAATGATATTCCGTTCAATGCCCAAAATTCGCGGTGGAACGAACGTCGATTGCGATACAACAGCTCTTTCAAACGATCGGTTGGGCGATCGTAGATGTTGTACTTCTTAGAGATGTTTGTCAGTTGTACGGAATGCATAAAATCACATCACATCGGCGAAAGACCGCTTGGTCTTCATAAAGAAGTAGTATCCAAAAAAGAAAAGGAAAAGCGAGACTGCAGAGTAAAAAGCATACTGACCAAACTCCGGCAAGCGACCTTCCAGAATCACCCGCCTGTAATCAGAAACAATGCCGGCGACCGGATTGATCCAGGTGAGAAATTTGAGATTCGCAGGCAAAGCACTGGCGGGATAAACAATCGGTGTCATGTACATCCAGACCGAAAGCGCCAAAGTAATTAAATGACGCATATCACGAACAAACACACCCAGACTGGCTAAAATCCAGCTCACTCCAACCGTAAAGAGCAACTGGGGCAAAGCAATGAGCGGCAAAAACAGAAGGGACTGATGAACACCGCCCTGGTAAACGACAGCGCACAAAACCAAAATCAGCAATCCGCCTACTTGAGTTGCAGCCGATGATAATGCCACCACAATCGGAATCACTTCCAAAGGAAAGACCACCCGTTTAACGAGGTTGGGCATCTCCAGAATGCAGGTAGTCGCCCGTGAAAACGACTCAGAAATAGCCCCCCAGGCGAGCAGACCGCTCATCAAATAAAGGCCGAAATTGCTTGTTGACGCGTCTGCCCCGAATTTCACCTTAAGCACAACGCAAAAGACAAACGTATAAAGCATAAGATGCCCGACCGGCTGAATAACAGGCCACAAAGCCCCAAGCAATGACCCGCGATACCGCCCTTTGAAGTCACGAGAAATCATCAGCCTCATAAGCGTCAGATGGCTGAGCAAAGATGTAATTGGTGGAACCGCCTCGTCTACGGGGTTCTCTGCAACTACTGTTTCTTCCAGCTGAACGGCCGGCGCTTGTTCTACTGCTAGGGTCATAGATCGGGCAAAATCTTTGTGAGACGGCTCATTTCGAGATTACAAGATGTTAGCACGGATGCAAATCAGCCAACCGAAAACACGTCTTATCTGCAGAACTGTCCCGAGCACCGGAACCGTCATCAATTGCATATTCGAGTCTTTTTACAGGCAAAATTAGTTCGCTCTTAGATCAATAATATGAATTTTGATTTGAAATTGGGTTGCCTGACAAAGGCACAATCTCAAGACAAAAATCATCTATTTCCAGGACGTTGCCTGTATCTGAGTTGTTGTCAGTGCGCTGCAGCAAGACCTGAACAGACACGAGCTTCTCCTTAAGAAGTGAAGGCATCATTGGAAAACAATAATCAAACAGAACAGGTTTGGATTGATTGGGCAGGTATCGAGGCAACCAACGGCAA
>PNLN01000209.1 GCA_013823055.1 Cyanobacteria bacterium DS2.3.42 | reverse complement strand
GCGGGCGCTATGCATGTGATTGCGACTGAAAACTCGCTGCAGAAAACGAGAACTGCAAGAACTACAAAATTGAGGTTTCTTCGATCGCCTGAATTCAAAACTTAGTGAACATCCCCGCAGCACGGGGCAGTTACCTCCTCAATCGGTTTGGGTGCGGCTGATCTCGAAAGTTTGAAGTATTTTCCCACTACGCCAAAAACGGCTAAAAACGGCAGCATTTGCAAAACTGAATTGAAAAATGCGGTCCAGCAACAGCACATAGACATTCCTCCATGAGGGGACCTTCGAAATTTATTCCATCCAAGAGTTACTTCTCAGTGACAACACTGAGTTTGTGATTTCGGCTGGTCTTTTGCCACTACCTCCGTATCTTCGCCTTCTTCTTCGGCTTCAAAAGAAGACTCCCCGCGACGCAAGAGTTGCCAGAGCTCGTCCATTACACGAGCAGAATCGTCCGCTTTCACGGCTTCAACAACGCAAGTTTGGAGATGCTGCTTGAGCATTAAATGCGCTGTTTTATCTAAAGCTGCTTGCACAGCTTTGAGCTGGGTCAAAACATCGATGCAATATTTCTCGTCGTCAATCATGCGTATGACCGCAGCCAGGTGACCCTGTGCTTTAACCAAACGGGACCTGAGCTGACGCTTTGTGTCGCCTGTAATAGCCACGCATTTACCGCCTAAATCTTTGTGGGTTTCGCTATCAAGAATAAAAGCAGAACTCGCAGTCGAGTTCAACCAATCCCCCCGGTGGGGAGAGCAATCAAGTACTAATTAAGCCGTTCAATATTTTCGACTGTTAGCGCTTGCCGGCGCCTACTAGAACCCTGCTGTCATCTTCGATCTTTGTTTCAAGTTTTTCGTTCTTTGCAAACATTCCGAATAGGCGCCCGGTGACAGTGCCCGGTTTACGTCGTTCGGTAATAGCGCGCGATAGAAGTCGATTTGCATAATTTGCTCGACCTACATCGTCGCAACTTTGCGAGTTAGTCGCGTTTTCCATGTGTCGCCCTCCGCATCTCACTAAGAGAACCACCAAAACGGAGCCACCAGTTTCCATGAGTGTAACCCGGAAAAGCGAGATGCCAAGCGAAATTTCATCTACCTGAATTTCATTTAACTAATCAAATACGGCACAATCACATCTTTGCAAAAGATCAATTCTTCCAATAGCTTTAAAATCTAGTACTGCTAACGTTTTTCGCACGTCTAATAGGAGCGGCTTCGCTAAATGTCAGACGCATCTTCACTTGCAGTAGAGCCAAGTTCAAAAAACAGAATGTCAGACGATAAAGATACTAACCTCATATTGCCGGATAACTTACCCGGGCTATCAGCCTGGAAAAAGCGCCGCCACCTGCTGGACACGAAGGATCTGACTGTAGACGAAGTGGAAACTCTGATTGCAGTCGCCAAACTTTGCAAAGATATTCACTCCAAAGGGCGAGCACCACTGACGGTGCTAAGTCACAAAGTGGTGGCCAATCTTTTTTATGAAAATTCCACCAGAACTCGCAGCAGTTTCGAGCTGGCCGCCCGCAAACTGGGCGCATCGGTTCTTAATCTGGACATTCGCATGTCCTCGGTCGCCAAAGGTGAAACCATCGAAGACACCGCGCGAACTCTTGTTTCGATGGGCGTAGATGCGGTTGTTCAGCGTCACAGCTCTTCGGGCAGTGCGCATAAATTAGCAGAATTGCTCCAGGATGAAGTGCATGTTCTAAACGCCGGTGACGGCTGGAATGCCCACCCAACACAAGCCTTGCTCGACCTTTTCAGCATGCAGGAGACGGGCAAAACCATTAAGGGACGCAAAGTCGCCATCATCGGCGATATCACTCACAGCCGCGTAGCGCGGTCCAATATCTGGCTTTTGCAAAAGCTGGGAGCCGACATTCATGTGGCCGGACCGCCCACGCTTGTTCCTGTAGAACTTGATGCCTTCGGCGTTACAGTTCATGAAAAACTCGAGCCGGCCATCAAAGATGCAGACTTCGTGATTGCCCTCAGGTTGCAGCTAGAACGTCAGGACGAAGGTCTTATCCCCAGCATCGGAGAGTACAAACGGCTGTACCGACTGGATCACCAGCGCATCAAAAGCTGCAAACCAGAAGTGCGAATTTTGCACCCTGGTCCGGTAAACAGAGGAATAGAAATTACCGACGATCTCGTGGACGACTCGAAAGTTTCACTGGTCAACCTACAGGTCGCCAATGGAATTGCAGTAAGAATGGCGGTTTTATACCTATTGATGTTTGACGACACGGACGAAAAGAACACATAGACACTGTAGGGGCGATGCCATGCGTCGCCCGGTTTTCGAATTCTACGCCACAGTCACAACCAGCACCCAAGTAATCAACGGACAAACAAATGGAAAGCGCGATTCTAATCAAGAACGGACGAGTCATAAATCCCACCGAAGCAGGTGGTAAACCGAGCAGCAATGTAGCCAGCAATCAGAGTCTCGACGTTCGCATTCGAGACGGAAAGATTACCGAGCTGGAAAGCGAACTCAAGGCCAAAGACGGCGAGACAGTGGTGGATGCACAAGGATGCTGGGTGATGCCCGGATTCGTGGACATGCATACCCACCTGCGCGACCTCGGGCAATCAGACCGCGAGGATATCTCCTCCGGCACGCAAGCGGCAGCAGCAGGCGGCTATACCACAGTCGTCGCTATGGCCAATACAGACCCACCCACGGACTGCGCTGAGATTCTCGATCGTATTCTCAAGCGCATTCACGAACGCGCCGTCATTGAAGTTTTGCCTGTCGGCGCAGTCACGAAAGGGCTTAAAGGCGTCGAACTCACCAACATGGTGGAGATGTCCGACATGGGCGCCATCGCTTTCTCCGATGACGGGATGCCAATTTCCAATCTTGATGTTTTGCGCCGCGCCTTCGAGTATGCACGTTTGCACGGCAGACCGATCATCAGCCATCCGGAGGACCACAACCTTTCGCATGGCGGCTCCATGAACGAAGGTATGCAATCTACGTGCCTGGGCATGAAAGGCATACCTTCAGCAAGCGAAGCGGCCTGCGTTGCTCGCGAAATTGAAGTGCTCCGATACACCGGTGGGCGCCTGCACTTTGCGCACACTTCGGCTAAGGCATCAGTGGATTTGATTCGCCAGGCCAAAGCGCAAGGGCTGTCCGTGACGGCAGACGTCACCCCCCACCATCTTGTTTTGAGCGATGCGGAGATGACTCCGTACGACACTTCTTTCAAAATGAATCCGCCGCTGCGTTCGAAAAAAGACGTCGAAGCGGTCGAGCAAGCGCTCGTAGAGGGCGTTATCGACGCCATTGCCACAGACCACGCCCCGCACTCAAAATTGGACAAGAGCAAGCCTTTCGATCATGCTCCATTCGGCATTATCGGCTTGGAAACGGCGTTTGCTCTATGTTTTGAAAAGCTGGTCTTATCCGGCAAAATGCCGCCCAACAAATTTCTGGCTCTCATAACCACGCATCCGGCCAAAATTCTAGGCATTCCGGCGCCGCATATTGCCGTCGGCGCGCGCGCCAATATTGCTATCGTCGATCCTGAAATGCGTTGGCACTTCGAAATAGGCGACAGCCACTCGAAGAGCAAAAATTCGCCATTCAAAGGGCGTGCGCTCAAAGGGAAAAATCTGATCACAGTCTTCAACGGCAAGATTGTTTATTTTGACAAAGAGCGTGCTCAAAAGCGCATTCAGGAAGTCTGCGCCAGTTCGACATAGAATACAAAAGGGACCTGACCGTTTTGAAACCGGAATGAGCCAGTATTTGAAAGAAACACGTCGCTATCACCTGGTGATTTTGTTTGCCTTACTGTCGATTGGCGTTTGGCTGACACCTGTTCAACACATGATTTCGATTGGGCGTTTTCAGCACTACGCCCTGGCAGTTTTTCTCTTTTCCTGCGGATATTTCGTCCAGGCGGCGTTTTCCTGGAAAGAATTACCCAAATTGGCGCGTTTTTCCTACATTGGTACCGGTCTGTTTTTTGCCTCGGTGGCAGCAGTTTTTTATCAAAATCCCTGGCTCATAGACCGCGCCGCCGTCGCCAGCGAAGAAAAATTGCAAATGCGAACCACCATGTTGATTAGTTATATGGTGGTCAGCATCATGCTGGGCATAGTCTGGCTTAAGGTCGCTTATGACGAAGCAAAGGAAAAACGCAATAAGCAATCGGAGGCAGGCGGTGAAAGCGTCGACAAAAAGAGTTCTCAATCTACAGAACTTTCGTAGAGGTCTATCGGGGTGAAGAGAATCATACTTCTAGTTGGGGTGCCTGGTTCCGGCAAAACGACGCTGGCCGCCAAGATCGCCCAGAAAGGTTTTACTATTTTGAACGCCGATTCAATTCGCACTGAGCTCTATGGAAATGCCGGTGAGCAGGGCGATCCTGCCGAGGTGTTCAAACTGTTTTTCGAGCGCATGGAAAAATTCATGCAAGAAGGTACGGATCTGATAATCGACAACACCAATGCCAACCCAATGCACCGAAAGGAAATCCTGGACCGCGCTAAGAAGTTTGAATACAGCGACGTGCAGCTCTGGCTTATGGACACTCCACTCAATGTTTGCATTGCCCGAAATAAAAACAGAGAGCGAGTGGTTGCCGAAGACATCGTCGCCAAAATGCACATGACCCTGAACCGTGGCGGGCGGCCCAGCCGCGAAGAAGGCAAACTAGTTCTGATTCGACCCGGCGTGGACGAAAACGATTACAGATTTTTCTTTCCGAACTGAAAAAAGTGGGTATGAGAAGTTTGAGTAGAGTCCTAATGCAAATTGAACCTGAGCAAGGCCCGCCACTGGCATGACCAAGATCATGGATACCCATGTCGACAGCGACCACTCTGCAGCCAAGGCGCTGCAGGAGATACTGGACATGGGCTTTTTTGAAACTTCGACGATCAAAGTTGCCAGCACGGATCATTCATCTGAGGGCGCCATTTATATCAGCAAGGGCAGCGCCATTAAAGGCGCTACTTATTTTGAGTCAGGCGAAAAAGATCGCGCCGAGAAGGGCTATCAGGCACTGCGGAAACTTTTAGCTCTCAAACAAGCCTATTTCGTGTACGAAACAGGGGGCGACCACACAATGGCACTCGAAAGCGAGGGCCTGAATGTGGACATTTTCACCATTATCGAGCAGCTGCCCAATCTGCCGGCAGCGGCGCCCGACCGTTTCAAACAAGAACAAACCATTCCGCCAAACCAGAAACAGCGCTTCGAAATTGATGCCGAAGAACTGCGCAGCGGCAACAGACCGCAAATGGACAAAGCCGATCCGGAAAAGGTTTCGCGCGGTAAAAAACGCATGCGCAGACTGGAAATGCGCAACATGATCTTGAAGGTGCCGCTGATTTGGGCCTGTGTGATCGGACTGGGATACGGCGTCTGGCACTATTTCGGAGCGCAAATCAAGAGCGCCATGACGTCCAAGTCGAAAACGGCGCAAACCATTAAACACAAGCCGAGAAGCAGACGAAATCACTGAGTTGCGTAGACCATAGTAAGAGTGGCGCATTGCATGCGCCCAATTTTTTAACAGTCCCCAGCACCAAATCACTACAGATTGAACCGTTGTCGCAGCTCTCTCGTTTGGCGCTAGCTGAGCGAGTTAGTACAAACACTTCTTTAGCTAAATCTCACAGCTTATTAGTTATTTGAACTCTAGTACTTTCTAAAAGCTTTTTTGAAAACTCTGAGTCTGTAAGCTTTTCAGAACTACCGTTTACTCCATTCGAGAAACCCCAAGGCCTTCATCCCGCTTACAGAATCTGGTAAGTGTATGACATCCCTTTACCTCCATTCAAAAGCCCGAAAAACACCAAAGAACCAGCACGCCCGCACTTTTCTGTTTTGACGCACTCCAAACACTGGGGTAGGACGCATGCTGCAGTAAGAATTCACAACGGATTCGTTGGAGTTACACCCGAGCACGAGCTAGCGACAAGTCGCTCAGCTATGGCTCATGACCGAACGTCTTCGGATGTTCAGAAAATGGAATCGAATCAAATGGATAAAACACGGAGGCTTTCTCCACTGACCGATCTTCCAGAACAGGATGTCTGGCTCGATCGGCTCAGTTACAGGCGCCTTCTTTCCGTAGCCGGTTCGCTGCTCATCGCAGTGAAATCGCCGACCTCGGAATTGCGAAAGGTGCTCAATGCTGCACGCCGCATTCGTAGAAGCGAGCGAAACAGCAGGTCGGCACAACTTGCACGAGAAGCGCTTCAGGTAGAGATTAAGCAGTATCTGCAAAGACACCGCTCAGTCACTATCGCCCAGGTTCTCGATGTTCCTCGCCCGCACTTACGGGGACTTCCAACCTTCACGGAAGATGGCACCTTGCCACCGGGATTTTGGCACCTGACGCTTTCAGAGTTCGTCGACAATCTCACATTCAACGAGCACCGCAAGGCTCAGGTGAAGCTCCTTTTCGAGGCGCTGACAATCCTGAAGACTGCCGGCTGCACGAAAGTGACGATTGGCGGCAGCTTTGCCAGCCTCAAGCCGAAGCCCAGCGACATCGACCTCATCTGGCACTCAGAAGGCATGGACGACAGCAAGCTTGATCCGCTCTTTTCCGATGGAAGCGGTCTCCAAAGGCAACAGCGGTTCGGCATCGATTCATTCTCTTCGGAGGAGAATTGGAAGCTCAAGCTTTGCCTGGTGCAATCACTGTGGGGAGCGGATTCACCGAAGCCTCATGAGTGTTCGACAGAAGAGTTCGATCAACTGCCGCGTTTCCGGCCCGTTGGCGTGCTTGTTGTCGACATCACTGGCGACACGCCTAAGCTTCAGTTCTAGTTTTAAAACGGATGCCCTTAGAGCCGCCATTCATAGGCGTCTCCAAGAGCATTCGTTTTTCAAACCATCTTATTATATGTTTTAGTATTACTGATTTTCAAAAAAAATGAGGCTTAGTCACGAGGGAGAAAGGAAGGAGAGAGCGGGATTCCCGCCCTCTCCTCAGGCAGACGATTACTTCAAGATTACTTCGAGGTCGGGTTCAAGCGTTCTTCCAACCGGTCACAGATGGCTGTGAAGCTGGCAGGAAGTCGCTTGCCGATCTTGGCGAACAGCTCGCGCTGCAGCTCAAGCTCGTTCAACCACTCAGCCTTATCGATCCTGATTGCCGCTTCGAATTTCTCCTTGCTAGGCTCGAATCCGGTCCAATCGAGATCTTCAAAGCGCGGCTTCCAGCCGAGCACGGAGCTTTCCGCGCCGCCACCACCACCGGTGCGCTCGAAGATCCATTTGAGAACACGCATGTTCTCTCCATAGCCGGGCCAAAGGAATTCTCCGCCCGCATCTTTGCGGAACCAGTTGACGCAGAAGATAGAAGGCAAAGACACCGGCGCCTCTTCGGTTGTCAGAGCCTCGATCTCCTCGCCCAGATTCAACCAGTGTGCGAAATAGTCGCCGATGTTGTAGCCGCAAAAGGGCAACATTGCCATCGGGTCGCGCCGCACCTGACCGACAGCGCCGGCTGCTGCCGCTGTGGTTTCCGAGCCGAGAGTGGCTCCCATGTAGACACCGGAGCGCCAGTTGTACGACTGTACAACCAGAGGCACCGTAGTCTGACGCCGTCCGCCGAATACAAAGGCGCTGATCGGCACGCCCTCGGGATTATCCCAATTCTCATCGAGCGATGGGCAATTGATTGCCGACACTGTGAAACGCGCGTTCGGGTGAGCCGCTTTACGCCCGCAATCCGGCGTCCAGTCCTTGCCCTGCCAGTCGGTCAGACGTGCAGGAGCAGTGTCGGTCAAACCCTCCCACCAGATGTCACCTTCGGGCGTCAGGGCTACGTTGGTGAAGATGCAATCGCGCGTCAAAGAGGCTATCGCATTTGGGTTGGTCTTCTCGGACGTGCCCGGCGCAACACCGAAGTATCCGGCTTCCGGATTGATGGCGCGCAAAACATTGTCGTCACCGCGCTTGATCCAGGCGATGTCGTCACCGACTGTCGTCACTTTCCAATCCTTCAGCCCGGCAGGCGGCACCAGCATGGCCAGATTGGTCTTGCCGCAAGCACTGGGGAAGGCGCAGGCGATGTACTTCTTCTCGCCTTGAGGCGACGTGAGCCCCAGAATGAGCATGTGCTCTGCCAGCCAGCCTTCTTCGCGAGCCATGCTGGAGGCGATGCGCAGCGCAAAGCACTTCTTGCCCAGAAGGGCGTTGCCGCCATAGCCGGAGCCAAATGACCAGATCTCGCGGGTTTCGGGGAAATGGCAGATGTACTTGGTGTCGTTGCACGGCCAGCTGGTGTCTGCCTGCCCGTCTTGAAGCGGTGCGCCGACCGAGTGCAAGCACGGAATAAATTCCCCGTCCGCGCCGAGCACATTCAGTACGGCAGAGCCCATGCGAGTCATCAGCCGCATGCTGGCGACGACGTAAGGCGAATCCGTGATTTCCACGCCGATGTGAGAGATGTCGGAGCCGAGAGGCCCCATGCTGAAAGGAATGACGTACATGACACGACCGCGCATGCAGCCGTCGTAGAGAGCGGTGAGTGTTTCTTTTGCCTTTTCCGGAGCCATCCAGTTGTTGGTGGGTCCGGCGTCTTCTTCAGAGCGAGAACAGATGAAGGTCCGCTCTTCGACACGAGCAACATCCGAAACATCCGAGCGAGCCAGAAAACTGTTCGGGCGCAACTGCGAATTGAGTCGAATGAGAGTGCCGGAAGCCACCATCTCGCCGGTCAGCCGATCGTATTCCGTTTGAGTACCATCGCAAAGATGGATGCTTGCGGGCTTGCAGAGATCAGCAATGGTCGCGATCCACTCATTCAATCGTGCGTGATTGGTGAGTGCAGGCAGCTTTGGTTTAGAAACTGTCATGTTTTTTCCTGTGGTCACGTTTTGATAAACTCCAATAATCGAACGAGGGCGGGCCGCTACCTCTCACTGCTTGTGAGGGAGAAAGGCTCGCAATCGAGTCGTCTATTGAAATTTGGGGAGGTCGGGTTTGTTGCTGTTGGAAGGAAAAGACTGAGGTTGAAACCTAACATTCACGGTAGTTTCTGAACAAAACTGACCAAAGTCGTCACATATCGAAAAAGAACAGCTAAGCGCCAAGCGTTGCGCGAAGCCACTCGAGACGTTTCGTCATACTTTTTCTGTGTTTAGCAATGCAAAGCAAAGACGGTCAATGTCAGGTGCGCGAAGCTTGCGCTAGATTCACGACCGCGCGCAATCCCTTGACATCACCGTATGGCTAATAGCTGTTCGCTGTTCACGAATTCGCGATCACTTAATCCTAAAGGACCCGTCCTGCCAACAGTCAAACTGAGCAAGGATAACGTCGCCAATTTTTCTCTGTTCATTGCTCTTAAGAAATCCTGTGATTCCGTCTCTGAGGATAAGAACCTCAAAGCCACCATCGCGAAACCCAGTCACCCTGCACTCCAACTTTTCTCCCTGTGAGAAGGACGGTGAACCGCCGTCAGCCGTTGCTATTGCTGTTTTTGTAGGAGGGAAACGCCCGTCACCGGACGACCTGGAAGTTTCCGTTTGGGTATTCGAAGTTTCGGTTTGGTCGGAATTTGCATTCATAGAAATACTCCAAACACTCTATTTGCTGAGCGATCCTTTTTTCGATGGTGCCAATTTTTGCTTTGCTTTCGAAGCAAGGATTTTCGCTGCATTGACTAACTTGGGATTTGACTTGATCTTGGCGGCGTCGTCAATTGCTTCTTTGTACTTGCCCAGTTCAAACTCCGCCATAGCTTTAACGAGGCGAGCCTGTTCGTCACCTGGCACTGCCGCCAGAACTGTGTTGCAATCTGCAAGAGCTTCTGGAAATCTGCCGAGCTTTTGAAGTGCCGTAATTCTCAACTTCAAGATTGCGCTTCTGGCAGGGCTGCCGCCTTTTTTCAATTGATCGTCGCTGTATTTTAGAACTTGATCCACATCTTCGAGCGTCTTTTGTGGTTTTGCCTGGAACATGTTCACTGTGGCGCGTTGAAGCATGTACATCGGCTTGTGCTCAGGATCTTTCTTGATGATGTCATCGAATTTTTGCGTGGACATTGAGCTCACGTCCACGATTGATGCGTCTTTGACTGCAAGAAAAGACTGCTTCTGATTTTGCTTCGTATCTGCCAGTTTGCCACCAAGCGCCTTCTTTGCCATGGCAATATCTCTTTGAGCGTTTTTCTTATCACCCTTGCGCAGGTAGCAAACTGCGCGATCGCGATAAGCAGCGGCAGAAGCGGGCTGTAGGTTAATGACTTTGGTGTAGTCGGCAAGGGCCAGATCGTACTTTTTCATCTGCATGTAGGCGACTGCTCTGCGGTTATACACTTCGGAGCCGTCCTTGCCCAGGGAGATTGCTTTGTTGCAATCATTGACCGCTTCATTGTATCTGCGCATGGCAATCAAGCTGACAGCGCGGTCTCCGTAAGCCATACCGAGTCCTGGATTGGCTTTGATGAGTTTGGTGTAGGCGGCATATGCTTGTGGCCATTTGCGTGTCTGAGTCAGCTTAACTGCTTCACGTAAGCTCGCTACAGAAGAGACAAGCGCCTTATGCTGCTGCGGCGTCATTGTCACGAGAGGAGCATTGCTGTTGACCGGTGTTCGCGCAGTCGTTTTTACTGGTTGCTGGGCTGAAGCTTCCTTAGCAGCAGGCACTTGAGCCAGAGAAGCGGTAGCAGGAAAACTCGCCAGGGCACTCAAGATTATTGCTAGTTTCTCATGACCGTTCAAATGCATACCGCTATCATTTTCCTTTTAAACACCGCTTAGACCGATACCGCCGGTGGTGAGACAGTAGTTTCCAATATTTCTCTCAACTGCGGATATTTCAGGACTACTCTGGTCATCTCCGCGACAGACCAGGCCTGAGCAACACACCCCATGGGACGATGAGGCTCGTCACCGTCAAATATCTCCGAAATGGAGCCGATGCATGCTTCTTCATTCATGTGCTGAATCAAGGGTAGCAGGCGCTCGGCGATCAATTCGAAATTGCTCTGTTGCAACCCATGGACGGCGACGCGAGCATCGACCCAATGACCGATCAAGAACGGCCAGGCAGTGCCCTGATGATACGTCAAATCGCGGTGATATTGATCGGCAGCCCCCATAGTATCACCGTATGTCCCTTTGTAGGCGGGGTCTCTTGGTGCCAGTGTGCGCAGCCCAAAGTCGGTAAGCAGATCCTTTTCTACGACTGAAAGGATGCCGGCCGCTTGCTCCGGGCTGATTACCTTGAATGGCAAACTGACGGCAAATATCTGATTTGGCCTGATGCTGGGATCGACATAGCCATCCTTGCCAATCACATCGAAAAGGCAGCCGGCATCGTCGTTCCAAAAGGCTTTGAAACCAAGGCGCGCTTTTTCCGCCATATCTGCATAGCGCGTTGCCAGTCCCATATGCAGGTCATATTCAGCGCCTTCGGAGCCGAGAACGGCGGAACCCAGAGTGGTGTGCAGTAATTCGAGAGTCTTCAGGAAATTGAACCAGAGCGCATTTATTTCAACCGCTTTGCCGTGACGCGGAGTGACCACCATGTCTTCGCACTTTGCGTCCATCCAGGTCAACTGAATACTGGGCTCACCCCCCGTAATCAGCCCGTCTACAGGATCAACTTTGATACCATGTCTGGTGCCTTGCAAGTGAGCAATTACTACCTTGTCCAGAAGTGGCACTTGCTCCAGCAAGAAGGGCACATCACCGGTGTTTCGGTAATATTCATCCAAGGCCACTGCCCACCACAACGTGGCATCAAGCGAATTGTATACAGGGTCTTGACCGGAATCAGGGAAATAGTTTGGCAACATCCCTTCGCTCATATACTTGCCGAAAGTCGAAAGGACACTGCGCGCCACGCTGTGCCTGCCAGTTTCAATCAACAAACCAGGCAGGCTGATCATAGTATCTCTGCCCCAGTCACCAAACCAGTGATACCCGGCAACTACAGATGCACTGCCTGTAGAGCGGCGCTCGACAACAAATTGATCACCGGCGATCAACAACTGAGCGGCAATTTTTCCATCCACTCTGGCAGTAGCGACCAACTCTTGCAGGCGCGACCACTCACTTCGAACCACCTCGTTGGCGTCGTATTGCTTGTCGGCTGGCTCCAGCGCGGCAGTGATTGTGTATGTTTTCCCTTCAGACAAAGTGGTTTCTAAAAACCCTGTACGATAAAGATCTTCACTGTCGGCAAGTCCGCGCTCCCACTCCCCGGACCAACTGTAACCCCAATACCAATCAGGATCTTCGACATAGCGGCCTGATGAATAATTCAAATGCCATTCAGTAGCGTCGTCAAACGCTTTGATGGAAACACGGCCGTCATGGAACTCTTGTTGAAATCGCCAGTTGGAATCACCATGAGTTTCGCTGTGAAAATCACGAAAATTCGCCAGAACAGCGGTTTTTAAAACCAAGTTTGTAGCTGTTCCCTCGTCAGGCAACCAGGAATACCCAATCACCACACGCTGTTCACCATAAACCATGGTTATTTGTTTGATGAGAACGCCGCCAGGAAGCTCGTAAAGCCAAGTCGGCACTGGCAAATTCGAAAATGCTCTGAGGCGTTCATAACCGTGCGGCGACACAGCACCACCCTGCCAATAAGCAGTGGACAGGTCGATGCGAGTTCCGTCGGCAGTTTCCACAACTTCATCAAGGCGCGCCAGCAGTACATGGCGGCGTACAGGCGGCTCAAGTGCGGCGACAAACAATCCGTGATAGCGGCGTGTATTGGCCTGAGCGATTGATTGACTGGCATACGAGCCAAGGCCGTTTGTGCTGAGCCATTCGAGGTCGCTGCGCTCGGCAAGCGAGTCGGTTTGCTCCAGCTCTTTGAAGTCAAGGACGGAGAAATTGCTGCCGTCGTCGCCGGTTTGTTCTTTTAGAAAACGCTCTAGGCTGAAGCTGAACACTCTAACTCCTTATCTGGGTTTACTCTCCGCCCTTTCTCAACCAACCCCTTGACAACTAAGATCAAAAAAAATATGTCCTGGTGAAGGTCACTAGTGTACCCGCACCAGAACATATTCAGGGCATCAAGGAGCCCGGCAGAGTTAATGGAGGGGCACCACGACATACGCAAAAGCGCAGGCCGGGCACCCCTCCATCAAACATCCGACGTCTTCTTTTGCTGTAAAAGCGTGACTTAGCGTGGAATCGTGACGACGACGTCCACCTTCTTCAGCGCCCCTTGTTCGGGCTCTGCGCCAGGAACGCCAACGACCACTGCGCTGAGATCAGCACCGGAGCCGAGCACTTCACCAGCCGGAACCGGCGGACAATTGTCCACAGGAGCAGGCGGCTCAGGCGTCGGCGTCGGCGGCACGGGCGCTGGGGTGCTGCCATCTCCTGCGCCGGCATCGCGGGCGGGAAGAGTGACGGCGTAAAACTCCCGATTGCGCTTCTGATCGTCGCTCGGGGTGGCTCCCTTGAGGACCTCCAGGAGTTCCTGAATGATCTTCATGGCCGCTTCCTGATGCTTCTGGAAAGGAAGCTTCTTGTAGCCGTAACGTCCGAAGTGGCGCTGCCAGACGAGCTGGGAAGCGATACGAAAAGTGATCAGCGTGTCGTGGTCACCGGTTTCTTTGTAGTTCCACGTCACGATGCCGACATCGAAGAAGGTCTTCGCTTCAGGATCGTAGACTGGATCGTTGACCCAGTCGTGCCTGCGCATGGCACGAAGCGTAGCCGTCAAGCCCCTGTCCCAGACCGAAGGACGCCTGCCGACCTGCCAGACTTGCTTGATGAAGCGCGTCGAGCCAGTGGCATTGGGATACCAACCAGCCGGCGGCGAAGCCTGGACATCGAAAGGCGGCAGCCAGGGCTGATCGTCAGCCAGTTCGTAAGCGACTCGATCTTCGCCGTTCATCGAAGGGCGGAATGTGTCGAGCCTGATTACATCGTACTTCTTGCAGATGTGCATCAGGTGGTCGAGGATGTTCACCTGGCCATGAGCCACGACGTGAGCCACGAACATCCGCCTTTCACCGTGGAAGTTCGGTACTTCCGGAGCCACGTCGCAGCGATCTTGTTTATTCTGCTGCCCGCCGGCGTGGCTATGCGACGAGTGCGAAGCGCCGCCCGGCCGGTCACCGCAGTGATTGCCGTGCGCCATGATACCGAAGCCGCTGAAATAACCGTGATTATCGTGCTGGTGGCTGTAGCCGACACTCAGCGCTTCGAAAGAGCTGTGTCCGGCGCCGCCAGCATCAGGGTTGCCGTAAGCGTCATGACCGGAATGCGAACCCATCCCGCCGTCAATATCGCCATCAGCAAATCCACCATCATTTCCGTCCATATGAGTTCTCCTTTTGAGCGCTGATTTGCGCTCGTTTCAGTTTTGACAATTAGAACGAAATCCCGCCTGGCGCGTGCCATTCGGGAGTTTCAGTTAACGGAAAGGGCGATGCATGGCATCGCCCGTACAAGATTCAGGCAGGAATTGCCGCGAGCCGTTCGATCAGCTCATCGACAATGGTTGAGATCAGCCTGTCCACCGGACCGACCGTCGTTCCCATGATGCCGCGCGAACGCCTTTCCACCAGCCAGTTGAGAAACAGCAAGCGGCTGAGCGTTTCAGCATGCGGCAAAACTCTTCTTACATCCTGAGCATCGCGACCGGCTTCGTAGCAGTATGCGTCGATGAGTTCCTCGCTGTAACGAGCAAGCGCACCATTTTTCTGGTGGTTCGACGTCACTGTAGCCAGGTCCATCAATGGCACACCAAGCATGGTGAACCATGACCAGTCGATGATGAACAAGCGCTGCCCGCGCTTGATGATGTTCTCTGCGTAGAGATCACCGTGAACCAATGAGAATGGCTCGCCGGCAAGCTTCGGTGCAATTGTGGCCGCAAGCGTCTTCAAGCTCTTCGCCTGAGAACGAGTGACCAGCTTCCAACCGGAAAGCTTACGCGTCAGTTTCACGCTGAACTCTACGTAGTCGATGGGCAGTAGGGTACTGAGAATACCCAGCTGCACCAGTTCGTCGGTGCGATAGCAGTAGGAGCGGTGCATCTTCGCCAGGTCTTCACCGAGGCGCTGAGCAATCTCCTTGGTGGCGATGTCCTTCACCTGGACATTGCCCAGATCTTCGAGAAACATCGCCGTCACTTCACCGAAATGCGCGCTCATGTAGAGTTGCGCAGAATTGGTGATGGAGGGGATGAGGATGCGCTCGTGCAAATCCTGCTCGATGTCCCAGGGCGGAAGCACCTGCTTGTAGATGAGCGAGGGCGGTAACGCGTCTCGGATCTTGAGGCGTTCGACATAACTCAAATCGCGGTGACGAAGAAGCTCGCGCTCCTCAATCTCCACCTTTTTGCCGTAGAACTCTTTCAACCACGCTTGCAGCTTCTCTTCCGGAACCGGCGTGAGAAGTGTAAGGCTGGCATCTTCAGGCATCGTCGAACCCCGATCGCTTTCTCTATCTTAGACTATGCCGCTTCGAGCCTGAGCGCTCACGGTTTGTCTAAAACTTCCAATAAGGAGCATTGGTGAGGCGCTCGTTACCTTCAGCCGTGACCACGAGGTCGTCTTCGATGCGCACGCCTCCGAACCCGTCGATGTAGATGCCCGGCTCGTCTGTGACGACGGTGCCGACATCGAATGCGTCGTGTTCGTAATCGTAGGGGTCATGAGCGACCAACCCGAGGCTGTGCCCGAGACCATGCGTGAAGTACTGCCCGTAGCCGCTTTCCACGATGTAATCGCGGGCGATTTTGTCGAATTCCCGGTAGGTGATTCCCGGCTTGAGTCCGCGACGCGCTTTCTGATTGGCTTTAAGGACGATGTCGTAGATTTCCTGGATGCGCTTGCTTGGCTGTTTTCCCGGCACAAACGCGGTGCGCGTAATGTCGGAACAATAGCCTCCCGGAAACAAACCACCGAAATCCATGATGACAGGCTCGCCGGCACGAAGCTTGCGCTCGCCTGTGGCGTGGTGCGGAATTGCCGAATTGGGTCCGGCTGCGACAATCGAAGTGAAACTGTTGCTAATGGCGCCGTAGCGTCTCAGCCTCATGTCCAACTCGAAAGCGACGTCGTTTTCCGTCATGCCCGCTTTGATAATCGCCGCCACTTCATTGTAGACGCGACTGGTGATGCGGCAGGCTTTGCGCAGAAGCTCAACTTCTTGAGCATCTTTGTATTGCCTGAAGCGTTCGACGACATGCTGCGTCGGCACCAATTTACCCTTGAGCTCGCGTTTCCAAATTTCGGCGATCGACACCGGCACATGTGCTGCCTCAAAGCCGATGCGGCTTGTTTTGGTGAGCTTTGCCAAAGCCAGTGCTTCATTGATATGGTCGGTTACTTTCTTACCGCGAATGACTTTGACCAGCTTGAAGTCCTTCGCCTCGGTGACGGCGCGCGTGTAATAGCGTGCGTCGGTGACGATAAAAGCATGCTTTTTACTGATTACGAGAACAGCGGTTGTGCCGCCGAACCCACTCAGATAGAGCACGTTTTGATTATCACCTTCGCTCAAACGCACAATCAGAGCGTCGATTTTGTGCTTTACAAGCGCCTGCTGCAGTTTTTTCAATCGGGTATTCATAACCGAATACTGTAGCAGATTAGTTCGAGCAAGAGCTACGAGAGGCAGCCCCAGAGTGCATTGCAAAGGGAAACCGGGAGATGTCGTTTCCAACATCCCCCGGCTCCAACTACCGACGCGCCCGCCGGTTACTTCTTGGCGTTCGACTTGGCGAACTCGCAAGCGAGCTCGACCAGGGTCTGCACCGCAAAGCCGGTCGAACCCTTCGGATCGACGCCGAACTCGCGGTCGCGGAACGCAACCGAGGCGATGTCCAGGTGAATCCACGGCGTCTCTTCGCCGGCGAACTCACGCACGAACCAGGCCGCAGTCGTCGCACCGGCACCGGAAGGACCGCCCGTGTTCTTCAGGTCGGCCATTTCGGCCTTGTTGAAGTCACGCAGCTCCGGCCACATGGTCAGGTGCTCGTACTGCTCACCGACCCGCGCACCGGCTGCCTTGAGCTTGCGAGCGAAGGCGTCGTTGTTGCTGAACAGGCCAGCGGCAACGTCGGAGTTGACCTGGCGAATCGCACCGGTCAGGGTGGCGATGTCGACGATGTAGGCCTTCTGCCCGGCATCGACGCGATTGCGCGCATGGGTGATCATGTCACCGAGCGTGAGACGGCCTTCGGCGTCGGTGTTGTCCACCTCCACCTTCAGCCCGTTCATCATGCGAATGCGATCGCCCGGCTTGAAAGCACTGCCGTTGACCAGGTTTTCCACAGGCGCCATGTAGGCTTTCACCGAGATGGGCAGCTGCAGATTGGCGATTGCTTCCATCGTGGCGAGGACCGATCCGCCGCCCGACATGTCGCGCTTCATGTGGCGCATACCGTCGGCGGGCTTGAGGTCGTAGCCGCCGGAGTCGAAGCAGACCGTCTTGCCGACGTAGGTCAGCACGTCCTTGGTAGCACCGGTGGGCGGGGTGTAGACCAGCTCGATCAGGAAGCAGGGCTCGTCAGAGCCCTTGCCGACAGCCAGGATGCCGCCGGCGCCGAGGATGGCCATTTCCGCCTGGTTCCACACCTTGATGGTGATGAGACCGCCGGACTCGTCGGCAACCCGCTTGGCCTCGTCGACGAACGCCTGAGGCGTCAGCTCGCCGGCCGGCAGGTTGGAGAGGTCACGCGCAGCATTCACCGCCTGGGCGATGATGCGCCCCTTGGAGAGAGCTTTGCGGACCTTGGACGGCACCTTGCCGGTCGAGAGAAAACGCATCTCTTCCAGCTCGGGGCGCGGCGTGTAGCCGAGAACGCCTTCGGTCTTGTTGTGGTTGATCTCGTAGTCGACCAGACCCGAGACGGTGGCGGCGATTTCGGCGTACTGAGCGGCGCTCACCTTGGTGCCGGTCAAGGACACGTCGGCAACCGTCACTTCGTTGACCTTCTGCGCGCGCACGAGCTTGAAGGCAGCGACCATCGCCTTGCGCAGTGAAGCAGTCGTGAGCTTGTCACGCTTGCCCAACCCGTAGGTGATGACGCGCTTGGCGGAAATGCCGGCCGGATAGTGCAGGAGCGTCTGCCCGACCTTGCCGGAGAACTTCTCCAGGTCAGCCTGAGCCGCGAGGCTGCCACCGCCGGTGGTGTTGACGAGATGTGAAAGCCCGGCTTCGGACTCTCCTTCGAAAGTAGCGATCAGGAGCGCGGCGGTTTCGACTTGAGCGAAGGCGCGCTGTGTGGTGTTGAACTTCATGATTTTGAACCTCTCATGGTCAAACTCGAGCGCGCCTGCCAAACAATTGGCCAGGCGCACAGCGAGTGGTTTGGGATCTGAAACCGTTATGAATCGGCGCTAGGAACGACGGATTAACCGTTGAACCGGGGGTCGCCGGGAAGAATCAGCAGAGACTTCGGCGGAGCCGGAGGAGCGGGTGGAGGCACCAGCTTCACCGGGTTTTCCCAGATCTTCGAGTTGGGAATGATGATCGGTCCGGAAGGCGATTCGACCTTCGTGGACAGATATTCGATATCGACGACTTTGCCCTTGGCGTCTGCGATGCCGACCACTTCGATGTAGTTGCCTACTTCGAACTTGGGCATCAACTGCAAGAGAGCGCCGCTGATGACTTCTTTCATCATGCCTTGCAATGCAAGAGCCATGGCGGCGCCGAACAAGCTGACTCCAAGGAAGAGCTTACCCAGAAGGTCAGGCGCGAGCATTGTCGCGGCGATGAAGATGGCCATGCCCCAGTAGATGAGCTGCAGGGAGCGTTGGACCATGACTTTGCCGCGATTACTGGCACCGGAACGGTCCAGTGCCTTGCAGACGCCGCTGGAGAGTGGCGAGTACACGAGATGCGCGATGCTGAGAAACAGCGCCACCACGAGTAAGTCGCCGACCATCGGCAAAAGCTTTGCACCGAAGCCCTTGAGAGTGTCGATGATGCTCTGATGCAAGCCGGCAGGCAGCCAATTGGTGAAAGAGGCTACAACCACCAGCGCCAGCAAAATGAGAGTGGGTAAAGCTTTTTTGAGCCACCCAGGTAGTTTGTTGAGCATAGATAACTCCCACAGTTGCGCGAAGGAAGAGAAAGAAGCCATATGAAAAGACTTCAATCGGCTGCTTCGCGCTGGTTGAGCAAGTACTGCAAGGGCCAAATGATGAACACGAGCACATCACTTTCATGCGTGCGCGTCTCCAATTCGGTTCACAATGCAGGTCTTGCGTGGTGTTCGAGTCGATACTCATGACGAATGGTTATTTCGTCATGGTAGGAATATTCAGCTTTGGAAGAGCGGACAGGTTGGACGTTTTAGGTCGGAAAGGCTCTCCAGAAGATTGAGTGAAAGAAATAGACAATTCAGGCTACTAATAAGGGTCTTGAATTCACAACAGTTATTTCTGAGAAGCACTTCAGCATGGCCCGACAAACTCCTTTATTGCCTAGATGTAATGAACCCGAGCTAGCGCACCTTCGACAAGATTGAAGCGCGCTCATCTTTCCAACCTCGAAAGTGCCACCACGTGCGGTGGTAGACCAGCTGAATCCAGATCCGCTAGCTTGCGCTACAATGTTGCCAAGAGGCAAAACTGGTCGGCATTTCGACTAATTTTTGTTTCATGAGCTTTGAAAGAGCTTATCCACTTTGTTAGCGTCTCTGAGCTTCTTACAGTTTTTTTCTTCAAATCAAATTTCTCTACCCACCTCAGAGTGTAGTCCCCAACTGATATCTCGACTCTTCGCTTCTCTTTCGAAGTGATCGAGAAGGGCTGTCTTTGAGGATCTGCACAGTGTTCAACGAACCACAGAGGAATACGACTATGAGCGAAACCACTGAGGTTAACGGAACTGAAGGTTCCGCCGCCGACAACCGCAAGGTTCCGGCACCACAGATGTACATGCTTGCCATGGGCAAGTTCTCGCAGGCATTTGATGCCGGCGATTTCGCAGAGTGTCTCAACTGGCTTAAGCAAGCCGATAGCCTGACCGCCGGCCATGCCGATGCAGTCACCGCCCATCGTGAAGCCTACGCCCGTTTGATCACCGCCTGCTCCAACAAGGGCATCACCCTTGCACTGCACACCGGCAACGTTCTGAAGCAACATCGCGACCTGGCGGAAATCATCTCCCGCTGCGCCGCATCGCTTACCGAGCAATATCGCAACGACCAGGCAAAGCAGGCGATGGCAACCGTCATCGTCGGCTACTCCAGTCAGCTCACCAACCGGCTCAACCGCGTCATGGCGATGGACCACTACGTGACCACTGCCGAAAAACTCGACGGTGTCCTGGACAACCTGTTCGACATCCTGAGCTTCTCGGTGAAGCTGGACAGCAATTCGCAGGAAGCTCTTCCGGGTATCTGCGATCGCCTGGCACTGGCCAATACCGCTGCCAGCAATGCCGATTGCAGCTTGACCTGGTTCTTCTCGTCCAAGTTGTCCGATTGGGACAAGGCTGAGCTCTTCTGCCGGCGCGCCGCGCAGTGGCTCAAGCACAACAACGAGTCCCCAGGCACTGTCGACCCGCACTTTGACGAGTGCGATGCCGCCCAGGTTGTGACCGCGCTGGAACAGGCCGCCGAAGCTCTCAAGCTGCGTCAGTACAAGCGCAGCAAGAAATTGCTCCTGGTTGCTGAAGCGGCGCTTGCTGACACTACCTGCGTCTAAGCAGCGCCTTTGGGGCGGCATGATTGCTGCCCATCGAACCCGAAAGAGTGCCACCAATCATGGTGCGCTCTTTCGGCGTTCTTAACCGTCAGAAGGCACTCATGCCATTCGACATAGAAATTCAATGGAGACAACCATGAACTTCCTCGGACTCTTTACCCGCAGCGCCCTGGGCTCTGCGGTCGCCACTTTCCTGTTCAGCGCCGTCCTCTTCTTCCTGGCCCTCGGCGCGCTGCCTGTCCTGCCCCTGCTCGTCCAGGCCGGCATCACTGGCATCGTCTTCGGCCTTTTCTACTCGGTGGTGCACCTGAAGCGCCAGCCCACGTTCCTGACCAGCTTCGGCGCAGGCGTCGGCTACGGTGTCGTGCAGGTCGTCATCGGTCTGATCGCCGGAACGGCCGCGGCTCTGTCGCTCGGTACCATCCTCGGCGTCGCCATCATGGGCCTGCTGCTCGGCGGTGGTGCCTTCCTGGCCACCAAGCTGGGCGCCGGCAAGTAAGGCTTGAATGCCTCGCAAGTCGCTAGACCTGCCTGGCAATAAAAAGCCTGCGACAAGCTGTTTAAGGCGGTTCTGAAACGATGTCGGAATTCGCCTGGGCTGGTGGTTGAAGGGTCACACCTTCTTCCACCAGCTTTTTTGACCATCTTTTCTACTATCTCCTATCATACAGATCGGCTCAACA